>DATJLC010000079.1:0-5839 GCA_035490755.1 Sphingobium sp. | reverse complement strand
ACGGGATGTCGCGCCGCTGCAGCGCGGTGAAGGCCGCAAGGCCCTGAGTGTAGGGCACGCGGAAGTCCCGTTCGCCGGTGATCACAAGCTGCGGCGTGCGCCACTTGTCGACATGGTTCACCGGGTTCCATTTCTCGTACGCGGCAGGATCTTCATAGGGCGGCTTCCCGCCATGCTCCCATTCGACGAACCACAGCTCCTCGGTCTCATACGCCATGGCGCGCAGGTCGAAGATCCCGTCATGCTGGACGATGCACTTGAACCGGTCGGGCCACTGCCCCTCGATCCAGTTCATCATATAGCCGCCATAGGATGCGCCCAGTGCGCAGGCATTGTCGCCGTCGAGCCATGCATAGCGTTCGGTCGCCGCCGCGAGCCCCTTTTTCAGATCCTCGAGCGGCCATCCACCCCAATTGCCGCGAATGCTGTCGGTAAAGGCCTGGCCATAGCCGGTCGAGCCATGGAAATCGATCGCCACCACGGCATAGCCGGCTCCTGCGAACACCGCCGGGTTCCACCGATAGGACCAGCTGTTGTTGCTCGTCCCCTGCGGGCCGCCATGCACCACGAACGCGATCGGCGCCTTGCCGGTGAGGCCGGCGGGCCGCACCGCATAGCCCCAAACCGTATCGCCATTGGCGCCGGCGAAGCTGAACTTGTCGACGCCAGGCATGTCGACGCCGGCAAGCCGGGCGGCATTGATGCGCGTCAGCCGCTGCGGCGAGCGGCTGTTGCCGATGCGATAGAGATCATCGGGCGCAGTCAGGCTGTTCATCGCGACGATTGCGCCCTCCGCGGTGACCGCAACGCTTGAAACGGTGCCGCTGCCGGTTAGCCGGGTCACCTTTCCGCTGCGCGCATCGATGCGCCAGAGCGGCGTTTCCTGCGTATCCTGGGCGGTCGCATAGAGCGATCTTGAATCGCGCGCCCAGGCGATCGAGGAAACCGATCGATCCCAGCCTTGCGTCAGCGCTATTGTGCGTCCCGTGGCCAGATCACGGAGCATCACCACCAGCCGATCCGCCTCATATCCCGGCCGCTGCATCGCGAGCCATGCCAGCGTGCGGCCGTCCGGCGAGATCACCGGGCCGGTATCGGTCGCCTCATTACCCTGGGTCAGGTTGACCGGCGCGCGGCTGCCGTCGGCCGGCACTTCGAAGATGTCGAGATTGGTCGACAGCGCTTCGATCCGCCCGGCTTCGCGCAGCGTGAAGTAGATCGTCCGTCCATCCGGGCTCCAAGCGATTTCCTCGCCGCCGCCGAAGGGCTTGGAGGGCGTGTCGCCGACCAGCTTGCCGATGAGCGCGCGGCCCTCACCGCGCGCGCCGTCGGGCGTGAGCGGCAGCACGAACAGCTGCTGGCGCTGGCCATCGGACCAGCTGTCCCAATGACGAACGAACAGTCGATCATAGGCCCGCGCATCGCCGACACTGGCTTGGCCGGCGACTGGTGCGAGCGTGGCCGCGCCCGGCTGGCGATCCGCCCAGACGACCAGTCGATTCCCGGTCGGCGAAACCTTGAAACCGTTGAAGCCGCCCTTGAAGTCGGTGACCCTGCGCGGCGATCCGCCGCTCAACGGCACCACCCATATCGCGTCCTCGCCGCCACGGTTGGCGCTGAAATAGACCAGGTCGCCGACGATCTGCGGGTCGCGCTCATCCACCTCCGGCTCCGCTGCAAGCTTGACCGGGGTCCGCGATTTGTCCGACAGGTCCAACCGCCACAGGTCGAAGCGACCGCGATTGGCCTTCACATCGGTTTCGCGCTGGGTCCAGACCAGCCAGCGGCCGTCGCTCGACACGGTCGGTGCGGCGAGCCGGCTGAGCTGCGTCAGATCCTCGGCGGTCAGCGGGCGGGCTTCGCTGGCGGTACAGCCCAGCGTAGCGACCGCGAGCATACCGGCGAGCCGCGAAGCGAAGTCTACGCCTCGGCCGGTCCTGTGTTCATGCCTGCGCCGGCGCATCAAACCGTCAAAACGCATCGAACATCTCCTGTCTTGAAACCGCCTCAGCGAGTCGCCTTGCCGCTGGCAACTGCCATGCCCGTCATGTTGGACGGTAATCGCCGCTCCGCGCCAAGGCGATCTTCCAGAAAGGCGAAGATGTCGGCAAACTCCTGTACCTCCAGGTCGCGCGCTGAACCGATGCCATGGCCGCCTTCGCTTTCGGCGCGAATGAGGATCAGGCGCTTATCGCCGAAGATGGATTGCGCGCGCGCAGCGAATTTGGCGCTCATCCACGGCGCGACGCGGCGGTCGTTGAGGCCGATGGTGAGCAAGGTGTCGGGCAAGTCCTTGGCGGTCAACAGGCCCAGATAGGCGTCCTGGGCGGCAAGGGCGTTCCAGCCACTCTCGGTTCGCGGATCGCCCATCTCGACGAAGTTGTTTGCCCCGTTTTCCGCCACTTCGATACGCGTGGCGTTCAAAATGGCGACCCGCGACACGAGCGCCGCGAACAGGTCCGGGCGTATTTCCGCCGCCAAGGGCACCAGCAGCCCGCCGGCACTGGTGCCCGTGATCGCAAGCCTGCGCGGCGCCGTCAGTCCCAGGCCGACCGCCTTTTCGCCACAGGCGATCAAGTCGGCTTGCGCATTCGCCTTGTTCTGGAGCCGCCCCCCATCGTGCCATTCCCGGCCGCGTTCGCCGCCGCCGCGCGTCCCGCAATAGATCATGTTGTGCCCGCGCGCGCTCCAGGCGAGGGCGAACGGATCGTAATGCGGCCGCGTGGTGGATGCGCCATAGCTGCCATAGGCTTCGATCAGCGTGAGCTGCGGTCCGATCGCCCCCGCCTGACCGATGATCACCATGGGGACCATTGTGCCATCCGCGCTCCGCGCCAATTCCTTTCGAACGCTCAGCTTGGTGGCCCCGGACCAGGTCGCGCCGTCGACGCCAGCCGACGATAGCCTGCCCGCCCGGGCGACGAAGCCGCGCGAGGCGGTGGTCCAGCCCGTGAGCATGAATGTCGCCGCAGCGCCATCCGCGGTCGCGGCCAGGCCGCGGATCGCCGCTTCGAACGGGAGCCGGATTTTTCTTGCCTTCCCCGTGGCGTCGGGAAGCCAGAACAGGTGCGAGGCGCCGTCACGCTGGCCCAGCACGTATAGGCCGTCGCGCGTCGCGGCGAGTGCGGAGAGCACATAGCCGCCCGGCATCGCGATGACCTGCCGCGGGCCGCCGGCGCCGGGGATCCGCACGAGCTGTCCGTTGGACACCTCGCGCCGCGTGATCAGATAGAGGCTGTCCTTGCGCGTCGCGAAATCGACGACGCGGTCGGTGGAGGGCGCGACCTCACGCCACGCCGGCTTGCCCGCCACAAGGTCGCCACGGCGCGCCAGAAAGACGGCGGGATCGATGACATTGTCGGCCAGGCCAATGATCCAGTCGCTGAGGCCCGTCGCCTTGATCAGCGGGAATGCGCTGGGCGAGAACGCCGGGCCGCCAGCGATGCCCGGACCGAGGATCGGCTTGAACGCGCCGCCGGGCGTGCCGACGACCGCCACCATGCCCGTCATGGGATCGTCCCCGGCAGCCTTGGGCGGGATGCGCGTGAAGGTAACGACCTTGTCCGTCAACCACTGGACGGTGAACTCTCCCCAGACCGGCCCCAGTCGGCTGAGCGTTTCGCGACTCGTATCGCTCTCGATAAAGCGGATTGCGCCGACTTCTCCGCCGCCGAACGATACGTGTACGGCGACCGTCCTGCCGTCCGGCGATACGTTGTAGTTGTTGATCGCCGCAGGACCTGCCGAGGTGCCGCTTTCGCTTCCGGGGTCGTAGAGAATCCGCGTGCCTGTCTTGTCGCGCACCATGAGCTTGGGCACGCGGTCCTTCGTATCGAGCTGTTGCCAAAAGGTGCGATCACCCGCGATACGAAGCGCCGACATCTGCGTGCCGGCGCGTGACGCGGCGTCGATCAGGTCGACGAGGCCGGCGCGCTGCGGCAGTTTGGAAAGCCGCTCCACGGTCATGCTCGATTGCGCGCGGACATAGCGTGCCAGCTCCTCCTTCCGCCTGGGATTCTCCATCCAGCGATAAGGATCGTCGATTGTTCGGCCGTGGCGCGTTTCCGTGAAGGGCACTTTCGGCGCTTCGACCGAAGCCTTGGGCGCCTCCTGAGCATTCGCCGCACACGCGCTGATCAAAGCGGCGGTAGAAACCAAAACTCGCATTACGGTACGTCCCTTGTCTGTTCGGCCGCGCAGATCAGCCCAGGCACTGCGCCGATCCCGACGCTGCAGCCAGCGGGCAGATAGCCTCTGCTGCCGGCGAGCGCCTGAGGAGGATCGCGGCCGTACGGGCACGAGCCGCGACCCTGGCGGGCATCAGCCGTTGCGAAAAGTGTAGCTGTACCCGTTGATGGCGGGGACCCCGCCGAGATGGACGTAAAGCACCTTCGAACCCTTGGGGAAGTAGCCCTTGCGGACCAGGTCGATCATGCCCTGCATCGACTTGCCCTCGTACACCGGGTCGGTGATCATCCCTTCCAGCCGGGCGGACAGCCGGATCGCCTCCAGCGTTTCCTGCGATGGCACGCCATAGGCCGGATAGGCATAGTCCTCTTCGATGATCACATCCGCGTCGACGATCTCGCCGCCGCCGATCAGGACCGATGTGTTCCGGGCGATCTCGAGCACCTGCGCGCGCGTCTGCGCCGGGGTGAACGACGCGTCGATGCCGATCACGTTGCGCTGGCGCCCCTGGAGCGCGAAGCCGGCGATCATGCCGGCGTGAGTCGATCCGGTCACGGTGCAGACGACGATATAGTCGAACGAATAGCCCAGTTCGGCTTCCTGCTCGCGAACCTCTTCGGCGAACCGCGCAAAGCCGAGCCCGCCATATTTGTGGACCGAGGCCCCGGCCGGAATGGCGTAAGGGACGCCGCCCGCAGCCTTCACGTCTTCCAGTGCCTTGAGCCAGCTGTCGCGAATGCCGATGTCGAAGCCCTCGTCGACCAGGCTGATGTCCGCGCCCATGATCCGCGACATCAGGATGTTGCCGACGCGATCATAGACTGCGTCCTCGTGCGGCACCCAGCTTTCCTGAATGAGATGGCACTTCATGCCGATCTTGGCCGCGACCGCCGCGACGAGGCGCGTGTGATTCGACTGCACGCCGCCGATCGTCACCAGCGTATCCGCGCCGGAGGCGATCGCGTCAGGCACGATATACTCCAGCTTGCGCAGCTTGTTGCCGCCCAGCGCCAGGCCGGAATTGCAGTCCTCGCGCTTGGCATAGAGTTCGACCCCACCCCCCAGATGGTCTGTCAGGCGGGACAGTTTCTCGATCGCCGTCGGTCCGAAGGTCAGGGGGTAACGCTCGAAATTCGACAGCATTGGCTTGTGCTCCAGAAGGTGGTTCGCTCGCCTGCTTGTAACCAAAACGAGATGCAGTGTCCTTTCGTTCTATAGCCTACTTCTGGACTTATGTTCCGGTACAAAGGTCACAAATACCCATTTTTCCTCATAAATTATCCATGTTGTGGAATATATTCTCACTCACAACTCCATGCGCGGGCATCGGCCTTTCCTGCTTCGGCGGCGTTGCGCGCAATCCCGCAATTCGAGAATGCTGGCGCTTCGCGGGAGCGGCCGAGCGATGGAAGGCTTTTGAAAGACAGTTCGCCGATGAGCGTTGAATTTAAACGGATGAGATGCTCTCCTGGCCATGGACCGAGCATGCAAGGGCGGAGATTCACATGGATTTGAAACAAACCGCCAAGGAACTTTCGCTCACCCCGTCCGAGCTCAAGCTGCTGAGAAAGTTGCAGGCCGATGGCCGGATTTCCAATGCCGACCTCGCCCGTGAAGCCAATATGAGTCCGGCGACCTGCTTCCGACGGAC
>DATJLC010000078.1:0-5698 GCA_035490755.1 Sphingobium sp. | reverse complement strand
CAGCATGGCTGGTCAGCGTGGCACATGGCTGACGGCGTCGCCCGGAGAGACGCCGAGCTGGGCGGCGGCCACCTCATCCAGCATGACTCCTCCCGCCGTCGCGGCTAAATCGCCATAGCAGGCGCGAAAGTCCGCAAGCTGGCCAGCGGCGACGATGCTGGGCTTGGGCTGCTCGGGCCTGCCGATGGCGATGAGTGTATCGGTACGCGCCTGCTGAATGGTGGCGATCTGGTCGGTGGCGATGGTCATGGTGGGGCCGCCGTCGAATATGTCGATATAGTGGGAGAAGGCGAACCCCTCCTTCTCCAGCATCCGCATGGCCGCGCGGCCGGATGCGTGCGGCACGCCCATGGCGGCTAGCGCGCTGTCGGGCAGCAGGGCGGTGTAGATGGGATGCTTGGGCATCAGGTCGGCGATGAACTGGTTGCCGTGGATTGCATTGAAATCGTCGGCCTCGCGAAAGCTCATGCCAAAGAAGCGGCCGGCAACGCCGTCCCAAAAGGGCGAATGCCCGGCCTGGTCCTGGCATCCGCGCAGCTCCGCGATGGTCATGCCGGCGAAGCGCGGGCGGTGCGTCTTCATGAAAAGATAGCGACTGCGGGCGAGCAGCGCGCCAATGCCGGATGACCGCTCCTGCGGGTAGAGATAGAGGCCGCCGACCTCGCTCGCGCCATCAAGGTCGGTGGACAGGGTCAGCATCTCCGCGCGGACGGTGCGGTCGAGCGCCTTGCTGTATTGGGTGAGCGCGCTGATGCGATAGCTGTAAAAGGGCCAGGTCGAGCCGACCTTGGAGAAGATCTGGCAGGTGCCGCGCAGCCTGCCGCTGGCCACGTCTTCCAGCACGAACAGGAACAGGTCGTCGGCCACCAGCTCTTCCTGCCGGGTGAAGGCCGCGATGGCGCGCTCGAGCTTGGCTTTGAGCGCCGGACGGTCGGGCGGCAGGTTGGTGAAGCCGCCCCCGGTGCTCTTGGCCATGGCATAGATCGCTTCCAGGTCGCCTGGGTGGGCTGCACGTAGGACAAAGCTCATCGGGGCCTCCATCCGGCGTCGATCCGGTGCAGGACGAGTGTCGTGAGGCGGGCGCGCGGGACCAGGGAATCCACGCAGAGGAATTCGTCGGGTGAATGGATGGCGCCGCCGCAGGCCCCCATGGTGTCGATCACCGGCACGCCGCAGGCGGCGATGTTGTTGCCGTCGCACACGCCGCCTGTGTCAGCCCAGTCGATCGTCTCGCCAAGGTCGGCGGCGGCTCCCGCGACCAGCGCGAACAGTTGCTCGCCCGCATGGTCGATCGGCTTGGGTGGCCGAGTGAAGCCGCCGTGGAGGCGGATCGCGACGTCGTGCATCGCGCTCACCTCTGCGGCGATATGTTCGAGTAGTTGGGACGCCTCTGCCGCGTCCGCATCCCCGCGCGGTCGCATGTTGAACCGCAATATGGCAAGCGCCGGCACCATGTTGACCGGGCCGCCGCCATCGATCTTCGCGGGGTTGATGGCAAGGCCCGGGTGGCGGGCTTTTGCAAGGCGCAGGGCGAGGTCGGAGACGGCGACGATGGCGTTGCGCCCTTCGCCGGGATTGCGCCCCGCATGGGCGGCGCGCCCGGTGACGACCGCCGCGAAATTGCCTGAACCCGGCCGTGCCCGCGCCATGATCCCGCCCGGCAGCGACGGCTCGTAGGTGAGGGCCGCGATCTTCTCCCCGGCAAGGTCACGGATGGCGCGCGCGGAGGAAAGAGAGCCGGTCTCCTCGTCGCTGTTGATCAGAACGTCATAGCCGAGTGTCGGCCCGACCCGCTCGAAAGCACACAGGGCCGCGAGCATGAGCGCGATACCGCCCTTCATGTCGGACACGCCCGGCCCCTGAAGCCTGTGATCGTCGATCCAGGCGCGTGACTGGAAGGGATGATCGGGTCCGTAGACCGTGTCCATATGGCCGGTGAGAAGCACGCGCCGCCTGGCTTCCGGCCGAACGCGGAGCAGGAGGTGCTGCCCGCAGGCGACGGGCGCCATTTCTCCGTTTTCCGCCACCTGTTCCACCGGGTCCGGGTCGATGAGCGTGACTTCGCCCGGCAAGGCCGAGAAGCCATCCGCTAGCCGTCCGGCCATCGTCGCCAGCCCGGCGAGATTGGCAGTGCCGCTGTTGATCGCCGTCCAGTCCAGCAGCTGGTCCAGCATCGGCTGCTGTTCGACCGGTTCGACAAGGCGCTGTTCCAGGGGCGTGAGGGCGGTCATGGCCGTACCACGGACTTCAGAACGGCGGCGTTGCCGGCAGGGGAGGGCGCCTCGAAGCTGGCGACGGGATAGGCGCAATAGTCGGCGGCGTAATAGGCGCTCGGCCGATGATTGCCGGACTCGCCAACCCCGCCGAAGGGCATGGTCGCCGCAGCGCCGGTCGTCGGCCGATTGCGATTGACCACGCCGGCCCGTGCCTCGAGCAGGAAACGCTGCCAGAGGGACTGGTCGGAGCTGACCAGCCCGGCGCACAGGCCAAAGCGCGTGTTGTTTGCGGCAGCGATGGCCGCGCCGAACTCGGCGACGCGTGTCATCTGAAGAACCGGCGCGAAGATCTCCGTATCGGGCGCGGCGATGCCGGTCACGTCGATGAGCGCCGGTGTGACGAAGGCATCGCACCGTCCGTCGACGCCGCCCAACGGCCTGATTGTATAGGCCCCAAGCGACAGCAGATGCGCGACTTGCGACCGCGCCTTGGCGGCGGCCTCGGCCGATACCAGCGGGCCGATATAAGGCTCGGGGGTCTCGTTCCATGAACCGATGATGAGGCGATCGGCAAGGCTCGCGATCGCCTCGACCAGTGCGTCCCCGAACGGCGTGTCGGGCACGATGAGGCGGCGCGCGCAGGAGCATCTCTGCCCGGTCGTGACATAGGCCGACTGCACGGCGATGGCGGCGGCTTCGGCCACGTCGCCGTCCCATATGACGAGTGGATTGTTGCCCCCAAGTTCCAGCGCCAAGATGACCTTTGGCCGTTCCGCGAACAGGCGCCGGAAATGCGCCCCGGCGGCGGCGGATCCGGTGAAGAGGAGGCCGTCAATGTCCGCCTCCACCAGTGCCGCACCGATGTCCCGGCCACCTTGTAGAATAGTGAGCACGCCGTCAGGCAGCCCGGCGGCATCCCAGGCCGCTTCGATGGCCTCGCCGGTCGCGGGCGTGAGTTCGGACGGCTTGAACAGCACCGTGTTGCCCGCCAGCAGGGCCGGTACGATGTGGCCATTGGGCAGGTGGCCGGGAAAGTTGAAGGGACCCAGCACCGCCATCACACCATGCGGGCGATGGCGCAGCACCGCCTCGCCGAACGGCATGGCCGACGGCCGCTCGCCAGCGCGCTCCGCCTGGGCTGCGATGGATATGTCGATCTTGCCGATCATCGCGGCGACTTCGGCACGGCTCTCCCAAAGCGGCTTGCCCGTTTCGCGCGAAATTGTTTCCGCAAGGGCGGGGGTGCGCGTGTCGAGTTCGGCCTGGAAGGCGCGGACATGGGAGATACGCTCGTCGAGCGGACGCGCGGCCCAACCAGGCAAGGCTCTGCGGGCTGTGCCCAGTGCCAGCGCCACCTGTTCGCGGGTAGCGGCCGGCCCTTCCCAGACGACCGCGCCCGACGCGGGGTCGAGGGAGCGCAGCCTCTCGATCATGTGGCGCTCGTAACGGCGAAGATGCCGGTGGCATTGCCGCTGTCAAAGCTGAGGTCGAGCCGCCCCGTCGTCGGGTCGATGTCGCGGCTGATGAATTCGTAGAAGGAGCCCGGAACGATGCGCTCGACCAGGCTGCCGTCACCGGACCGGAACCAGCGCGCCACCTTATCTGCGACCAAGGCGGTCTGGCGGACTCTGCCATTCGCCGAAACCTCGATATCGGCTTTGAGCGGCATGCCGCGGGCGCGAAGCTCTGCCGCAAGCGCCGCGACATCCGGCACCCGATCGGTCGCGTGGTTGAAGGCATTGCCTTCCGTCGCGATCCATGCCGCTTCGGCCGAGTGGGCAAGCAGGATTTCATAGTCGGCGAGTGCGGGCGTCTCATGCTGGCGCCCGAATGCAGCCACCAGGCCGGGCAGCGCCGCTTGCGCTTCTTCCAACGAGCATTGGCCCTCACGCGCTAACAAGTCGAGGGCGTGCCATGCGATCTCACCCAAGGGATCCGCCGAGCTGCCGAAAACCCTGCCTGCCGCCGCCTGCGCTTCGTCCGGTAATTGCGCCACATGCAGTTCGCTGACGAAGAATTGCGGTACGCATTCGGGCAGGTCGCGATGGACGAGGGCGCGGCCTGTCATCCTCAGCCTGGGCAGCAGATAGAGTCCGCCCACCACATAACCGAGCGGTGCCAACAGGCGCGTGAAGGCGGCATGGCCGGAAGGCAGCGCGCCGGTCGGCCCGTCCACCGTGCGCAGCGCGCCATGGTCGAACCAGACGGACCGCCCCTCTGCCAGCACCTCAGCCACATAGGCGGAAGCGGTGGGAACGCGATCGAGCAGGCCGGAAAAGAGGACGGCGTTCAAGGCCATGGCATATTGGGCGCGGCTCATGACGGCGCCGTCACCGGCAAGTCGCGGGTCGATCCTCAGGACGGACAGGATGTAGCCGGTGCGCTCACCGCCCAATAGCGGTGCGATCAACCGGTAGATCAGGGCGTCCTTGGAGATCATTGCATCCCCAGTATCCTCTACCGGGGAGAATAGCCGATCCGGGGCGGAATCCCTAGGGGAATTAGATCATGTGCCGGCGATCAGGACATGGACCTTGGTGTCGTCGTTCGGCGCGCGCAGGGATTCAAACTTGGCGGGCATGTCATCGAGCGTCACTGTCGAGGTGATGAGCATTTTGGGATCAGCATGGCCCTTGTCCATCACATTTGCGGCATGCTCGAAATCGCGAAGCGTGTAGCCGATCGAGAATTTGAGCGTGGCGCATTTGTTGCCCGCCATGGCCGGGACAAAGCTGTCCGGAGCGGTGCAGAAGCCGAGCGACATTACCGTCCCGAACGGCGCGACATGCTCTATGGCGCGCGCGACGATCCCCGTCGCCCCGACGCATTCGAACACGATGGCGGGCGGCCCGCCCAGCGCCTCGGCAACGTCGCCGATCTCGTTATCGCCGGACTGGACGAAGGCATCCGCGCCCATCGCCAGAGCCATGGCTTCCCGTCGCCGCGACCGCGAAACGCAGACGATCCTGCCCGCGCCCAGCCGCTTGGCCCAATAGATGGTGGTCAATGCGACCGCGCCGCCGCCCAGCACCAGCACCCGGTCGCCCGGCTGCATGTTCGCTTGGCGCACGCCATAGAGGCTGACGGCCAGTGGCTCAATCAGCGCGCCGTCGGCGAGCGAGAGGGTGCCGGGCAGTTGGACCGCGAGATGGCCCTGGATGCGCAGATATTCGCCAAATCCACCCATTTCACCGGTCTCGTTCCGGCACAGCGGGACATTGCCGCGCCGGCAGGTATCGCAATGACCACAGCCGCGCGAGGGCAGCGCGGTCACGATGTCGCCCTTGCGGATGCCGGTGACGGCCGAACCGATCTCGACGACCTCGCCCGCATATTCGTGGCCCAGCACTGATCCGGCCAGGAAGCTGAACTGATGGGCGGATGTGAGGTGGAGGTCCGTGCCGCAAATGCCGCAGCGGTGGACCTTTATCACAATGTCTTCGGCACGAGGCTCCGGGTCCTTCACCGTCTCGATCGACAGC
>DATJLC010000077.1:0-5343 GCA_035490755.1 Sphingobium sp. | reverse complement strand
CCGCTGATAATCGGCGCGGGTGATATGATGCCCGCCACCAAAATTCAGCCATTTCAGTCTGTTGAAGAAGGGACTGATGTGTGGTTCGAGGGCGGCCCAGGTCCGCTCCAGCGGCAGGAAGTCCTGCTCGCACAGGCTGTGGAAATGGAGGCCGGTAACGCCGTCGAGATGATCGGCGGTCAGTTGGTCGACCGGAAAGCCCAAGCGGCTGTGCGGCTGGCAGGGGTCATATTTGGCGACCTCGCCCTCGGCATGGAGCGGGTTGATCCGGAGCCCCACGTCGAAGCGATGGCCCTCCGCGCGCGCGCGGTCGAGAATCGGGCGGAAACGGGCGTGCTGCATCGGGCTGTTGAAGATGATGTGGTCCGACAGGGCGCAGATTTCGGGCAGGTCCTCTGCCTTGTAGCCGGCGCAATAGGTCGCGACCTCGCCGCCATATTCCTCCCGCCCCAGCCGCGCCTCATAAAGGCCGGAGGCGCAGACGCCGTCCAGATATTCGGCGACGACGCCGCCCAGCGACCACATGGAGAAGGCCTTGAGGGCGGCCAGCATGCGGATGCCGGCGCGATCGCGAATGTCCCTGAGGACGGCAAGGTTGCGCCGCACCGCCGCCTCATCCACCACAAAGGCCGGCGTCGGCACGCGGTTGAGGTCGAAGCGCGCGAACGCGCCGGGATCACCTGCTCTGGTTTCCATTCCATCTCCGTCATGCCAGCGAAGGCTGGCATCTCAAGCGCCGAGCGCAGCCGCCTGAGACCCCAGCCTGCGCTGGGGTGACGGCCGCGGCGTTTCAGAACCCCAGCGGCCTGTCCAATTCCTTCACCTGCCAGGGCAGGCCATGCCTGTTCAGCATGTCCATGAAGGGGTCCGGATCCATCTGCTCCATGTTGAACACGCCCGCGCCCGCCCATGTGCCGGTCATCATCATGGCCGCGCCGATCATCGCGGGCACGCCGGTGGTGTAGCTCACCGCCTGGTTGCCGGTCTCGGCAAAGGCCTCCTCATGATCGCAGATATTGTAGATATAATAAGTATGTTGCGCCCCATCCTTGAGACCGGTTGCGATGTCGCCGATGTTGGTCTTGCCATGGGTCGTGGGGCCGAGCGAGGCCGGCTCGGGCAGCACCGCCTTCAGGAACTGCAGCGGGATGATCTCCTTGCCCTCGTAGAGCACCGGGTCGATCCGGGTCATGCCAACATTCTGCAACACCTCCAGATGCTTGAGATAGGCATCGCCAAAGGTCATCCAGAAGCGCAGCCGCTTGATCTCCGGCAGGTGCGTCGCCAGGCTCTCCAGCTCCTCATGATACATGAGGTACATGTTCTTGGGGCCGACGCCCTCGAAATCGAATGTCTGCTTGGTGGACAGGGCCGGCGTCTCGACCCACTGGCCGTTCTCATAATGCCGCGCGGGCGCCGTCACCTCGCGGATGTTGATCTCCGGATTGAAGTTGGTGGCGAAATGCTGGCCATGGTCGCCGCCATTGCAGTCGAGAATGTCCAGCGTCTCGATCGTGTCGAGATAATGCTTCTTGAGGTAAGTCGCGAACACGCTGGTCACGCCGGGATCGAAGCCCGAGCCGAGCAGCGCCATCAGGCCGGCTTGTTTGAAGCGGTCCTGATAGGCCCATTGCCAGCTATATTCGAAATGCGCCTCGTCGCGCGGCTCGTAATTGGCGGTGTCGAGATAATGGGTGCCGGTCTTCAGGCACGCCTCCATGATCGACAGGTCCTGATAGGGCAGCGCCAGGTTGACGACGAGCTTGGGCTTTACCCGGGTGATCAGCGCGGCGGTCGCGTCGATATCGTCCGCATCGACCTCAGCCGTGGCGATGGTCCGGCCGGTGCGTTCCTTGACCGAGGCGGCGATCGCATCGCACTTGGCGACGCGGCGGCTCGCCAGCGTGATGTCCGGGAAGATGTCCGGGTTCATCGCCATCTTGTGAACCGCCACCGATCCCACGCCGCCGGCGCCGATCACCAGAACCTTGTCCATGCCTTGCCAGCCTCCTGTCGAAAAATTCGCCGCGGCCGTCCGGCCCGGCGTGGCGCATATAGGCTATCCGCCCCGCGACGCAATCCATCTGCGCAGGCGTGTCCTTTGCCCACTTTAACGTCATTCCCGCGAAAGCGGGAATCCAGAGCCAGGAGCACTGCACCTGAGACCCTGGATTCCCGCTTTCGCGGGAATGACAATCAATCAACGAGGATTTAGCCGCCAACCATGACAGATCGAAGACAGCAGCCTCAGGCCGCCTTGCGCAGCTCCAGCCGGCTCCAGATCTCGCTCAGCGCCTCGACCAGCTCGACCATCATCGCCTCGGTGTGGGCGGGGCCGGGGGTGAAGCGGAGGCGCTCGGTGCCGCGCGGCACCGTCGGATAATTGATCGGCTGCACATAGACGCCATATTCGGCGAGCAGCACGTCGCTGATCCGCTTGGCCTTGACCGGGTCGCCGACCAGCAGCGGCACGATATGGGTGGTCGAATCCATCACCGGCAGATCGGCCTCGCGCATCAGGCGCTTGAGCGTGGCGGCGGCGGCCTGCTGGCCTTCGCGTTCCTCGCTCGACTGCTTGAGGTGGCGCACGCTGGCGAGCACGCCCGCGACCAGCACCGGCGACAGCGAAGTGGTGAAGATGAAGCCGGGCGCATAGCTGCGGATCACGTCGATGATGACCTGGTCCGCCGCGATATAGCCGCCCATCACGCCGAACGCCTTGCCCAGCGTGCCCTCGATGATGGTGACGCGGTGGGCGACCTCGTCCCGCTCGGTAATGCCGCCGCCGCGGCGCCCGTACATGCCGACCGCGTGCACCTCGTCGCAATAGGTGAGCGCATTATACTCCTCGGCCAGGTCGCAGATCGCGGCGATCGGCGCGACATCGCCGTCCATGGAATAGACGCTCTCGAACGCGATCAGCTTGGGCGCGTCGGGGTCCGCCTCGGCCAGAAGCTGGCGCAGATGATCCATGTCATTGTGGCGGAACACCTGCTTGTCGCAGCCCGAATGGCGGATGCCCGCAATCATCGAGGCGTGGTTGAGCGAGTCCGAGAAGATGATGCAGCCGGGCAGGATCTTGGCCAGCGTGGACAGCGTCGCCTCGTTCGAGACATAGCCCGAGGTGAAGAGAAGCGCGCCCTCCTTGCCATGGAGGTCCGCCAGCTCGGCCTCCAGGTCGACATGATAATGGGTGTTGCCGCCGATGTTGCGGGTGCCGCCCGAGCCTGCGCCGACATCGTGCAGCGCCTCTTCCATGGCGGCGATCACCTTGGGATGCTGGCCCATGGCGAGATAGTCGTTGGAGCACCAGACAGTGATCGGCTTGGGCCCGTTATGGCCGGCGAAGCAGCGGGCATTGGGGTAGGCGCCGCGGTTGCGCAGTATGTCGATGAACACGCGATACCGGCCTTCGTCATGCAACCGGTCGATCGCCTGCTCGAAAACATGCTGATAATTCATTCCGGCGTCCCCGCCCATTTGATAGTACTATTCATCGTGCGCATTACCGTCACATGCCTGCAAAGGCCACTGATAACGGCTCGCAATAATGGCCTAGAGCGTCTCGATTCGCCGCAGACCATAGCCCGCCAGCGCAGGCTCGAGCGCCCGGACATCGGGATCAAGCCGGGTGAAAAGGGCAATGCCGGGCGCCGGCGCCTCCGGCCAGGCCATGTCGTCGTTGAGATAGGCGATCCGCCGCGCGATGCCCTCGCCGCCGTGAAGAAAGCAGAGCGGCCTCGGCGCGGCGGCGGTCAGCTCGGCCTCGACCAGCGGAAAATGGGTGCAGGCCAGCACCACCATGTCCATCCGCTCGCCGCCCTTCTGGTCGAGCAGCCCCGCCAGCGCGTCTGCCGCAATCGCGGGATTGAGCGCCTCGCCGCGCAGCTTGGCCTCGGCGAGATCGACCAAGGCCGCGCTGCCATGGCGCAGGATCAGGCAGTCCGCGCCATGTTCGTGGGCGAGGCGGTCGACATAGGGCTGGCGCACCGTGGCGTCGGTGCCGAGCACGCCGATAACCCGGCTTTTCGACTGGAGCGCGGCGGGCTTGATCGCGGGCACCGTGCCCACCACCGGAATGTCGAGCGCCGCGCGCACGGCGGCCAGCGCAATGGTCGATGCGGTGTTGCACGCGATGACGGCGATGCGCGGGCGATAGCGCTCGACCAGCCGGCCGAGCAAAGCGGGCACCCGCGCGGCGATCTCCGCCTCGCTCTTGGTGCCATAGGGATAGCCGGCGCGGTCGGCGGCATAGACGACCGGCATACGCGGCATCAGCGCTCGCGCCGGACCCAATATGGATAGCCCGCCAACGCCTGAATCGAAGAACAGGACCGGGGCGTCGGGAGACTGAGACATTGCGCTGTTCTGCCCACCGCCCGGCTTCTGTCAACCGGATCATTGTGCCCAAATCATTGTGCAACCTCCCCTGGCTGGGCTAGGGCAGGGCCTCCGGTCCTCGCGGCTGGGTGGCGATCGGGAGGGAAAGCATTGATGATGTGGCACATGCCGGCGCTGGTGCTGGCAACCGGCTATCTGCTCGGTTCCTTCCCGTTCGGACTGCTGCTGACGCGCCTCGCTGGGGCGGGCGATCTGCGCGCGATCGGGTCGGGCAATATCGGCGCGACCAACGTGCTGCGCACCGGCCGCAAGGGGCTGGCGGCGCTCACATTGCTGCTCGACGCCGGCAAGGGCGCGGCGGCGGTGGCCATCGGTCACATGCTCCTGCCCGGCCAGGGCGGAGCGATGGCGGGCGTGATGGCGTTTCTCGGCCATTGCTATCCGGTCTGGCTGCGCTTTCGCGGCGGCAAGGGGGTTGCGACCATGCTTGGCGTGACGCTCGCCCTGTCGTGGCAGGCGGGCCTCGTTTTCGCGATCACCTGGCTTGCCATGCTCGGCCTTGCCCGCATGTCCTCGGCGGGGGGCATGAGCGCGGCGGTGGCCGCCCCGGTGGGGGCGCTCCTCATCGGGCGGACCGACCTGTTCGCGCCCCTCGCGGCCATGGCGGTGCTGGTGCTGTGGCGGCATCGCGCCAATATCGCGCGCATCCTGAACGGGACGGAGCCCCGGATCGGCAGGCGGTCGGCCGGCGCATGAGCGGCCTTGACCAGGACCGTTTCGACCGGCTTCGCCTCATCCGGTCGCCCAATGTCGGGCCGGTCGCCTATCGCCAGCTCATCGCCCGCTTCGGCTCGGCGGCGGCCGCGCTGCGGGCGATTCCCGATCTCGCCAAGCGGGGCGGCGCACGCTCCTTCCGCACCGCCGACGAGCGCGACATCGCCCGCGAGATCGCGGCGGTGGAACGGCTCGGCGCGCGCCATATGTTCATCGGCGATGCCGACT
>DATJLC010000076.1:0-9175 GCA_035490755.1 Sphingobium sp. | reverse complement strand
CCAATTGGTGGTCGCCTTCAGGCTCGCCCGGCGCGATTTCCTTTTATGATACGGGCCCCTTGCGCGAATCGCTTGATGAACTGGTTGACTGGGACCGGCTCAACCACGGCCCGATCCGGCTGTCGGTGGGCGCCGTCGATGTCGAGTCGGGCAATTTCACCTATTTCGACAATCACGACCCCCATTGGCGCGGCAAGATCGATGCCCGGCACATCATGGCGTCGGGCGCGCTGCCGCCCGGCTTGCCGCCGGTCGAGATCGACGGGCGGCATTACTGGGATGGCGGCATCGTGAGCAACACGCCGCTCGCGCATGTGATCGAGCATCAGGAAGACGACACGCTGATCTTTCAATGTGACCTGTTCCCGGCGGAGGGGCCGCTGCCGCGCGAGATGACGGAGGTCTGGTCGCGGCAGAAGGACATCCAGTATTCCAGCCGCACGCGGCAGGTGACGAGCAGCTATTTGCGGCTGCGCCATGAGCATGAAATGATGCGTCGGCTGCTCGACAAGCTGCCCGCCGACCTGCGCGCACTGCCGGAGGCAAAGGCGGTGGAGAATCTGATCGATCGCGGGTCGGTGAACATCGTCCACCTCATCTACCGCGACCGCGCATGGGACAGCGGCGCGCGCGATTTCGAGTTTTCCCGTGCGACCATGCTGGACCACTGGGCGCGTGGCCAGGCGGCGGTGGCGGAGGTGATCGCCAAGGGCGACCGCCTGCTCGCGCGCAACATCCTCGATGGCAAGAGTGCGACGTTCGATCTGCAAGGGGCATTGATCAAGGAGAAGATGGCATGATCCTGAAAGGCAGGACCGCACTGGTCACGGGCTCCACCTCCGGCATCGGCCTTGGCTATGCCAAGGCTTTGGCTGCGGAGGGCGCCAATCTCGTCATTAACGGCTTTGGCGATGCCGATGCGATCGAGCAGGAGCGCCGGGCGCTGGAGGCGATCAGCGGGGCGAAGGCCATTTACAGCGGCCACGACCTGACCCGGCCCGACCAGATCGAGGCGATGATGGCGGAGGCCGCCGGTGCATTTGGCGGCGTCGACATCCTCATCAACAATGCCGGCATGCAGCATGTCGCGCCGGTCGAGGAGTTCCCGCTCGACAAATGGGATCTCATCATCGCCCTCAACCTCAATTCCGCCTTCCATACGACGCGGCTCGCCGTGCCCTATATGAAAAGCCGGAAATGGGGCCGCATCATCCAGACCGCATCGGCGCATTCGCTGACCGCATCGCCGTTCAAGAGCGCCTATGTCACGGCCAAGCACGGCCTTGCCGGTTTTACCAAGACCATCGCGCTGGAACTCGCGACCTTTGGCGTCACCGCCAACTGCATCTCGCCCGGCTATGTGTGGACGCCGCTGGTCGAAAAGCAGATACCCGACACGATGAAGGCGCGTGGCATGACGCGCGAGCAGGTGATGAACGACGTGCTCCTTGCCGGACAGCCGACCAAGCAGTTCGTCACCGTGGAGCAGGTCGCCGCCGTCGCATTGTTTCTCTGCCGCGACGAGGCCGCCAACATTACCGGCACCAATATCAGCGTGGACGGCGGCTGGACGGCGCAATAAAAACGCCGGCATGAAGCTGAAAACAATTGCGGCGGGCCTCGCGCTTGCCATTGCAGGGAATGCGGGGGTGGCGCTGGCCAACCCGGTTGATGACCAGATCGCCGCCGGGTTGCCGGCGCTGATGTCTCTCTACCGCGACCTCCATGCCCATCCGGAGCTCAGCCTGCAGGAGAAAGCCACGGCCGCCAAGCTCGCGGCTCTGGTGAAGCCGCTCGGTTTCACAGTAACGCAGGGCGTGGGCGGCCACGGTGTCGTGGCGGTGATGAAGAACGGTCCGGGCCCGGTACTCCTCATCCGCGCGGACATGGACGGACTGCCCGTCGAGGAGAAAACGGGCCTGCCCTTTGCCTCCAAGGTCCGGGCGACCACGCGCGACGGTGTGACAAGCGCGGTCATGCACGCTTGCGGCCATGACACGCATATGGCGGCCTGGGTCGGCACGGCGCGAGCGCTGGCGGCAATGAAGGGGCAGTGGTCGGGCACCCTCGTCATGATCCTCCAGCCCGCCGAGGAGATAGGCCTGGGCGCGACCGCCATGCTGGGCGATGGACTTTTCACGCGCTTTCCGAAGCCAGACTATGCCATCGCCTTTCACGACGCGGCCAATATCGAGGCGGGCCGGATCGGCTACACGCCCGGCTATGCGCTCGCCAATGTCGACAGCGTCGATCTCGTCGTGCGCGGCGTCGGCGGCCATGGCGCCTATCCCCATACGGTGCGCGATCCCATCGTGTTGGCGAGCCGGATCGTCACCACCCTCCAGACCCTCGTCAGCCGGGAGCAGGATCCACAGGACCCCGCCGTGGTGACGGTCGGCAGCTTCACGGCCGGCACCAAGCACAATATCGTGCCCGACGAGGCGCGGCTGCTGATCACCGTGCGCAGCTACTCCGATACGACGCGCCAGAGACTGCTTGACGGCATCCTGCGGATCGCCAGGGGCGAGGCGATGGCGGCGGGCGTGCCGGAGGACCGCATGCCGGTGATGACCGTCGACAAGGGCTATACGCCCGCCACCTTCAACACGCCGGAGTTCTCGGAAGCGATGGCGGCCTTGTTTCGGCGTCATTTTGGCGAGGCGGCGGTCATGAAGACGCCGGCCTCCATGGGCGGCGAGGATTTCGGCCAATATTATCGCGCCGATAACAGCATCCGCAGTTTCATCTTCTGGGTCGGCGGCGTGCCCGCGCACAAGATGGCCGAGGCGAAGGCGGGCAGGTCCATGCTTCCCTCTCTGCACAGCCCCTATTGGGCGCCGGATGCCGAAGCCGTTGTCAGCACCGGCGCACGCGCGCTCACCGCGGCGGCTCTGGACATATTGCGCAAGCGGCCTTGACTTGCGAACGGTTATCAATAAGGTCGATAAGTGCGAGGGGTTTAATCGGTTTACCCGATCAGAGTCATGGCGACAATGCGTTCGCTGCTGGCGCCGGGATGGTCTAGGACCAAGCATGAGACAGCCGCGCATGCGGCGTGTTTCCCCATCTCAGATCAACCCCCGAAGGGAGAGCCACCGTGGAACTCAAAGGTTCGAAAACCGAAGACAATCTGAAGGCCGCATTTGCCGGTGAGAGCCAGGCCAACCGTCGCTATCTCTACTTCGCCCAGCAGGCGGACATCGAAGGCTATAACGATGTGGCCGCCGTGTTCCGTTCCACTGCCGAAGGTGAGACTGGCCATGCTCACGGTCATCTCGAATTCCTCCAGGGCGGCGGCGGCGACCCGGCCACGGGCCTGCCGATTGGCGACACCGCCTCCAATCTGAAGGCGGCGATCGCGGGTGAGACCCATGAATATACGGACATGTATCCGGGCATGGCGCGCACCGCGCGCGACGAAGGCTTTCACGAGATCGCCGACTGGTTCGAGACGCTCGCAAAGGCGGAGAAGAGCCACGCCGGCAAGTTCCAGAAGACCCTCGACACGGTTCTCGCCGACGCCTGAGGTAATGATTGGCGGGCTGCGCCGTTCCTCGCATCGGCGGACGGCGCAGCGTGCTCCTGCGGAAGCAGGAGCCTAGGGGCGGCAAGAAACATCAAAGGAAGTTGCATATGCGCGAGGGGAGTCTTGACGCACCGTTCCGGCATGCCATCGCCTGGCAGGACGAGGCTTTTTATGACGAGGCCGCGCTTGATGCGGAACTGCGCCGGGTGTTCGACATCTGCCATGGCTGCCGCCGCTGCTTCAACCTGTGCAACAGCTTTCCGACGCTTTTCGATCTGGTCGACGAGAGCCCCAATGAATCCGTCGATGACCTGAACGCGGCTGACCTCAAGAAGGTCGTGGACGAGTGCACGCTGTGCGACATGTGCTTCATGGTGAAGTGCCCCTATGTCCCGCCGCATGAATTCGATCTCGATTTCCCGCATCTGATGCTCCGCTATCGCGCGGTCGAGCACAAGAAGGGGCACACGTCGCTCGCCGACAGCCAGCTTGCCCGCACCGACCGCAACGGCAAGCTTGGCACGATGGTCAGCGAGGCGGTGAACCTTGTCACCAAGGAGGGCAGCCCGGCGCGCGGCGTCATGCAGGCGACGCTCGGCATCGACAAGCGCGCGCATCTGCCGACCTATGCCGACGTGCCTCTGGCCAACAAGCAGGCGATGGTGCCCCCGCCCAACCCGGACGGACCGGCCTTTGGCAAGAAGGTCGCGCTTTATGCGACCTGCTATGGCAATTTCAACGACCAGACGCCCGGCGAAGCGGCGATCAAGGTGCTGACCCATAACGGTGTCCAGGTGCGCATCGAGCATCCGGAATGCTGCGGCATGCCCAAGTTCGAGAATGGCGATCTTGCGTCGGTCGCCAGCGCGGCGGAGCGGGTGGCCGCCCATTTCGGCGCGCTGATCGACGAGGGCTATGACATCGTGCCGCTGACGACGAGCTGTTCCCTCATGCTCAAGTTCGAATGGCCGCTCCTCCACCCGGGCAATGAAGCGGTCGAGAAATTGTCGAGGCACAGCTTTGACGTCTCGCAATATATGGTGGCGCTCGCCAAGGAGACGGGCCTCATGCCGATTGAGGAGCTGCCCGCGACCATCGGCGTCCACTTCGCCTGCCACGCCCGCGCCCAGAACATGGGGCCAAAGGCCATGGAGATGCTGCGCCTGATCCCCGGCGCCAGTCCCCAGTTGGTTGATCGCTGTTCGGGCCACGGCGGCAAATGGGGCATCTTCGCCGAGCATTTCGACACGGCGGTGAAGATCGGACGCCCCGCCGCGCGCAATCTCGTCAAGGACAATCCGGCTTATGTCGTCAGCGAGTGTCCGCTCGCCGGCCCGCATCTGAAGCAGGTCATGGAACTGTCGGGGACCGGGAGCGTACCCGAACGGGTCGGGCACCCGATCGAGGTCATGGCCAAGGCCTATGGATTTTAGCAGATAGGCCGTTGTTTACGGGAAAAATGGGAACTGGGCGCCGTGCGCCGCACCCTGAATTTTCCACCGACGACGGCCCAGGGAGAGAGCATCATGCCCCGCGACTCGCGCAGCATCACCGCCGACGACATCATGGACCTCGGCGCCTATGAAACGATCCGCGCGGAGAAGCGCGAGGAGGCGATCCTGCGCAAGCGGTTTCGGCGCCTGTCGGTCGGCCCCCATGTTACCGTCACCTTCGAGAACTGGGACAGCATGTGGATGCAGGTGCAGGAAATGCTGCGCATCGAAAAGGGCGGGGCGGATCAGCTGGTCGACGAGCTGGCGGCCTATAATCCCATGATCCCCGACGGCCGGGAACTCACCGCCACCTTGATGTTCGAGATCGACGATCCCCGCATCCGCGACCGCATATTGCGCGGCCTTGGCGGGGTGGAGGACCATATCGCGATCACCCTTGGCGAGGACCGGATCGCGGCCGTGCCGGAGGGAGACGTCGCCCGTACCCGCAGCGATGGCAAGGCATCCAGCGTGCATTTCCTCCATTTCCCGTTCACCGACGATCAGGTCGCGCGCTGGAAGGCAGGGGAGGCGCAGGCGACCTTCCGGATCGACCATCCCAATTACGGGCATATCGCCCTGATCGGCCCCGATGTGCGCCGGGAACTGGCGAACGACTTCGCCTGAGCGGCGCCCTCAGGAGCCTGGGTTCTGGACTTCGGAAGCGACGGGTGTGGTCGTCTCCGGTGCCGGTGCCTGCGGCGCCGGCGGGGGTGGCGCAGGTTCCGCGCCCGCGCCCATCGCCATCTGCGGGGTCGTATCGAGGACCGGGTCCGTGCTCATCATGGGCATCGCCGGATCGCCGGTCATCGCGGTTTGCGGCGGCGGGGCGGGTTGGTCCGGGGCAGTGGTCATCTGCGGGGATACGTTCTCTGGCGGCGCCATGACATTCTGTTCCGCCGGCGGGGCGTCGCCTGATCCAGCGCGCGATGCCAGATCGACAATGAGCGGCGCCACGATCAGCGTTATTATGGCCGCCTTCTTGTACATCATCTGACCTCCGTCGATCCCGTTCTGTCAGGCGGCCGTGTCGATGCCGAGGTCGGCGAGCTTGCGATAGAGCGTCGACCGGCCGATCCCCAGCCGCCGGGCGACTTCGGTCATGCGGCCGCGATAATGGCCGATGGCGAGGCGGATCACATCCGCTTCGATATCCGCCAGCGCGCGCAGATGGCCATTGGCTTCATAGAGGGTGACGCCGATGCCATTGTCCTGGCCGTGGTTCAGGCTGGAAGCGATCAGCCTCAGCTTGTCATGCTCTGGCCCGATACTGATCTGTTCCGCGATCTGGGGAAAATCCGCTGGCGTCAGCGCGTCGCCCTCGCACATCACCGCCGCGCGGAACAGGGTATTCTGGAGCTGGCGGACATTGCCCGGCCAGTTGTGCCTGACCAGCAGCTCGATCGCCTCGGCCGTGATCCCGAGGCTGCGCAGCCCCGGCTGCGTCGCGATCCGTGCCAGCAGATGGCGGGCGAGGGCGGGAATGTCGCCGCTCCGTTCGCGCAGCGGCGGTACCACGATCTGGACGACATTGAGGCGATAATAGAGGTCCTCGCGGAACCGTCCCGCTTCCACCTCGTGCAACAGCGTCTTGTTGGTCGCCGCGATCACCCGGACATCGACATGGACCGGCGTGCGCGCGCCCAGCGGATGGACCTCGCCATCCTGCAGGACGCGCAGCAGCTTGACCTGCGCGTCCATCGGCATTTCGCTGATTTCATCCAGGAGAATTGTTCCGCCGTCTGCGGCCACGAAGCGGCCGACATGGCGGTCGAAAGCACCTGTGAATGCGCCCCGCTCATGACCAAAGAGGTCGGATTCCACGAGGTTGGACGGAATCGCGCCGCAATTGACGGCAACCATCGGCGCCTTGGCGCGCGGGGAGGAGGCGTGAATGGCGGTGGCTATGACCTCCTTGCCGACGCCGCTTTCTCCTTCGATGAGGACAGGGATGCGTGCCCGCGCGGCCTTGGCGGCAACCGCCAGCGCGGCCCTGAAGGCCGGCGTGGATCCGATGATTTCCTCGAATGCCAGCGGCGCCCTGATCTTTTCGGTCAGCGGGCGCAGCTCATCGTTGCGCTCATGGTTGATGGCGCAATCAAGCGCCTGCGCCAGCCGGTCGGCGCTGATCGGCTTGAGAAGATAGTCGCACGCCCCCGCCCGCATCGCCTCTACGGCCGCGCGGGCATTGTCGTTGGCGGTCAGCAGCAGGATCGGCAACGCCGGGCGTCGACTGGCAATCTCCCTGACGAGCGCGGCCATTTCCAAATCCGGCGTCCAGTCATCGATAAGGACCGCGGAAAGGCGATGACCCTCGCGCGTGCCGAGGGTCGCGATCGCGCGTTCGGCATTGGTGACGCTCAGTGTCCGCCAGCCGGCGCGTGCCGCCAGCGCAGCCGTCAGGCGGCGCTGCGCGGGCTCGTCATCGACGAGCATGAGCAGGGGTTGCTGTGCTTCGGTCATTTGGCTGTTCCGGTCATCGCACGTGGCAATAGCCGTATCAGGTAAAGACGCTGTTAAACGTGACCGGGGTCACCAATGGGTTAGGACTCAATTGCTATGCCCCTGGCACTTGCGGTTAATGGGAGCTTGCCGCTAAGGGAGCATGATCGGAAAGAAGGGATACCCGACAGTGAGCTCTGAACACGACATTCGCCCGGCGCAGAAGACATATCACGGTTTTCTGGGCCTTTTGAAGTGGGGCACCATCGCTTCGGTCGCGGTGGCTTTGCTTGTCATTGTGCTGATTGCCTAATTTTCTGCCGCCGAAAAAAGGGGCTGACCATGAAAATTGCCGTTGTCCGCGAACAGGCGGACTGTGAAAGGCGCGTTGCCGCAACCCCGGAGACTGTGAAGAAATTCATTGGTCTCGGGGCGCAAGTCGCGATCGAGTCAGGCGCGGGCGAACGTGCCTCGGTCGCCGATGCGGATTACGCAGCCGCTGGTGCCAACGTGGGTGATCGCGCCGCGACCTTGGCTGGCGCGGACATCATCCTGGCAGTGCAGGGACCGCAGCCCGATTCCATCACGGGTGCCAAGCCGGGTGCGTGGATAGTGGCAGGGCTCAACCCATTTGGCGAACGTGCTCGGGTCGATGCCTATGCGGCAGCGGGCTTCGAGGCGCTGGCGATGGAGTTCATGCCCCGAATCACGCGCGCACAGACCATGGACATCCTCTCCAGCCAGTCCAACCTGGCGGGATACAAGGCCGTGCTCGATGCCGCGGCCGAATATGGCAAGGCCTTTCCGATGATGATGACGGCGGCGGGCACGGTCTCGGCCGCCAGGGTCTTCGTCATGGGCGTCGGCGTGGCAGGCCTGCAGGCGATCGCGACCGCGCGGCGGCTGGGCGCCCAGGTGAGCGCGACCGACGTGCGCGCCGCGACCAAGGAACAGATCGAATCGCTGGGTGCCAAGGCCATCTTCGTCGAGAAGGTCGCTGGTATCGAGGGTGAGGGCGCCGGCGGCTATGCCACCGAGATGTCCGACGAATACAAGGCCGCGCAGGCCGAGCTTGTCTCGAGCCATATCGCCAAGCAGGACATCGTCATCACCACCGCGCTGATTCCGGGCAAGCCCGCGCCGCGCCTCATCAGCGACGCGCAGATCGCAAGCATGAAGCCGGGCAGCGTGATCGTCGATCTCGCGGTTGAGCAGGGCGGCAATGTCGAAGGCGCCGTGCTTGGCGAGGTTGTCGAGCGGCATGGCGTCAAGATCGTGGGCCACAAGAATGTGCCGAGCCGGCTGGCGGCGGACACCTCCGCGCTCTTCTCGCGCAACCTGTTCAACTTCCTGTCCGCCTTCTGGGACAAGGAAAAGAACGCGCCGGTCCTCGACGAGGAGATCGGCAACGCGATTCGCCTGACGCAGGGCGGTAAGGTCGTGAACGAGAGGCTGCTCGCCAACTGAGGCCAGGCGGCACATGGCCGCCAAAGGGGAACAAGCAATGGATTTCATCTCCATCCTGTCGATTTTCGTGCTGGCCTGCTTCGTCGGCTATTATGTCGTCTGGTCAGTGACACCGGCGCTCCACACGCCGCTGATGGCCGTCACCAACGCGATCAGCTCCGTCATCATCGTGGGTGCATTGATCGCATCGGCGGCGACCGGCGCGCCTGGTGCGAAATGGCTGGGGCTGCTCGGCGTCGTGCTGGCC
>DATJLC010000075.1:0-6199 GCA_035490755.1 Sphingobium sp. | reverse complement strand
TCGCTGATAGGCACAGTGACCCCAGCGTCGGCAAACATGTCCCTGGCGCGAGCGAGTGCGGGCAGTTCGGTGTCGATTGTCGGAACCAGAAGGTCGACGCCCTGCGCCCTGCAGATCGACAGAAGCGCGTCGACATAACCGGGGTCAGTCGCCGGCGGTACGCCAACGGCGCTGTCGGCCAGTCGGCATGCGGCACTCAACTCCGGCTGGAGATCGCAGCCGATGACGGTCAGCTCGATTCCAAGCCGGTCGGCAGCCTGTCGGAAGCAGTTCATCAGCCCGACGCGTCGCCCCGCCGAGGCAATCAACAACCGGATCGACTGGCGACGGCCAGTTGCGGGCGAACCGCCGGCGGCCGATATCACGCGATCGGGGCTGCTGGTCGAGACATGTTCCATCAGACGACCTCCCGCAGGACGACAAATGCCTCGGCGGCCTGGCGGTGGACGGTTGCCCCCCGGAGCATCGCGAGCGCACGCAGGGCCTCTGGCGAGCGCTCGTCAGGGAAACTTCGGCATTGGCTTTCGAAACATTCGAAGGCAGCAATCTTGCGTTCAATCGTTGCGGTGATGTCGAAATAGAGATTGGGCTGGAATGCGGGATCGAGATAGGGCGCGGACCAGTTTGTTTCGGAAAGGGTCTCATAGGCCAGCAACCGGCGCGGATAATATTCCGCCTTCGGGCGCGCGGCGACCATGGCCGACCGGAACACCAGCTGGTGGTCAAGATGGATATCGCCCACGAACGGCAGGAAAATCGTCCCGGGCCGAACCCGGTTGACGAGCCCGCCGACCGCCTCGTTGAGGTCCGCATGCGCGATGCCGTCCAGTTCGGCCGCCGGGAGGTCGAGGAAATGCGCCTCCGCAACCCCGAGCAGACTGTGCGCCCGTTCCGCCTCGGTCCGGACGCGCGCAACGCCGTCCTCGTGAAACCGGGGCAGTCGGCCCGTTGTCACGATAGCGACATGAACTGTAACGCCGGCGACGGCCAAGCGCGCGATCGTGCCGCCGCATCCCAGCACCTCGTCATCGGGATGGGGGGCGACAACCAGCACGGGTTCGTCTTCTGCAAGCATGTCCACGCGTCAGCCTCCCAGCACTGAATGAACCGGGACCCTAAAGTCCGGTGGCGCGTCGTAACGGGTGATCCGCAACGCTTCGCCATCACCGCAGAGCAGGACTATGCCCTCAGCGTCGGCGGCGATGATCTGGCCAGGGTAGCCGTGGTGGCGCTTGCCCCCCGAAGACGATTCGGCCTCCCAGACGATGATCATGGCCTCGCCAGATCGGGTCCAGGCGCCCGGATAGGGTCTGCCGACCGCCCTGATGAGCCGAGCTACATCCGCGGCCGGGCGGGTCCAGTCGATCCGTCCGTCCTTCGGCCGTCGGCGCGCCGCCCATGTCGCCAGCCGGTGGTCCTGCGGTTCGCCGGCATCGTCGCCCGCAGCCAGTCGCGGCAAGGCATCCTCGAGGATATGACGAAGCGCGCGCATATGCTTGGCATAGAGGGTCCCGGCCGTTTCGTCCGGCGCGACATGGAAGAATTTCTGAGCGATGATCGGGCCTGAATCGACGCCCTCGTCGAGGCGGAACAGGGTGGAGGCCGTGATCTTCTCGTCCAGCAGGATCGTCCAGGGGATCACTGCGCGGCCCCGCAGGCGAGGCAGCGCGGCGGGATGGTAGCCGACCACCCGGCCGTTCACTGCGTCCCGGAATTCCGGTCCGCATATCTGTGACCAGCCAATCACGAAGGCATAGTCGATATCGAGGGCCTTGACCTGCTCGATGAAGGCGGGGGCATTGCCGTTGGCTACAGTGATAAGCGGCGCGTTGGCCTGGGCCGCGGCGGGACCGAGGTCCACAAAGTCCGAATGGCGGGTGGCGAGCTCCGGCGGGAGTGTCGCGACGGCCACGAGGTGCCAGCCGGGCGCCCTTCCGATGACGTCCAGAGCGACGCCTGTGCCTTCAACGGCACCAATCAGCAACGCGCGCATGGGCCCTCGTCAGATTGGTGTGATTGACATTCTCGCCCCTCGCCAAGGTCTTGACCGTGCCCAAGGCGATCCTGATGTCCATCGCGATGGAGCGGTTCTCGATATACCATAGATCGAGTGCGAGCTTCTGCTCATTCGACAGCAGGGTATTGCCGTTGATCTGCGCCCAGCCGGTAAGTCCAGGGCGGACGGCGCCGCGTATCCGGCCTTTGTTGCCCATCGCCTCGACGGTTTCGGGAAGGAGCGGACGGGGGCCGACCAGCGCCATCTCGCGACGCAGCACATGCCACAGCTCCGGCAACTCATCGAACCGGGTCCGGCGAAGGAACCTGCCGACGGGGCCGAGTCGCTCCTCGTCGGGCAGGAGCCTGCCCCGCGCGTCCCTCCTGTCGGACATGGTTCGGAATTTGATGAGAGTGAATGGCGCGCCGTTCAGGCCGGCGCGGCATTGGACGAAGAGGAGCGGGCGGCCGATGAATTTCAGTACCGCAAGGGCGACGATCAGCATGACTGGCAGAAGCACGAGCGTGGCAAGGCATGCCAGGGGCCATTCCAGCCAGGCATGTTCCGCCAGCGATTTGCGGGCGAGCGGACTTTGCGTCATGGCCGGGTCTCCCGCCAAGCCCATATGGCCGAGCAGCGCCGCGTTCACGACGTCGACGTCATAATGGTCGACCGCCATGGCGCGCGACTCGCCGCCCATTCGGCCGATGCTGTCCGGATCGTCCAGGAAGCGGGCCATGGCGGCCGCCAACGCGCCGGCGTCGCGTGGCTCCACGAGATAGCCATTGCGGCCCTCCTCGATCGGCTCGCGGCAGCCGGGCGTGTTGGTGGTGATGATGGGCCGGCCCATCGCCATCGCCTCCAATATGGTGCGAGGCAGGCCCTCCCGATAATAGCTCGGCAGCACAAAGACATGAGCACCAGCCAAATACGGCCGGACTTCGCGGGTTTCGCCGAGATACTCGATGTCGCCTGCCGCTGACCAGCGCGCCAGTTCATCCGCGGATACGCCACTGGGATTGGAGTCGAGGGGACCGAGCAGCTGAAAGCGCGCCGCCGGATAGCGAGCCTTGAGAACGCGCGCGGCCTCGACATACTCGCTGATGCCCTTGTCACGCATCAGGCGCGCGATCAGGAGGAACACCGGATCGCCCGAGGGGAAGGGCGCCTGCGTGAAGCGGCCTGTATCGATACCGGAGCCAGGGACCTGAATGATCGCATGGCATTGCTTCAGAATGCGCGCGCGGCGGAGCTCCTCGCCATCGTCGCGGTTGAAGGTGAAAATGGTCCGCGCCCGCGCGACCGCCGCCTTGTAGAGAAATGACATCAGTACACGAAGCAGCGTTCGCTTCCAGCCGCCGCCAGGGCTGTAGACATGGCCAAGCCCCGTGATCATCGCATGGAAACGGATGCGGCGATCGACCAATCGGCAGGCTATCCCGCCATAGATGATGGGCTTCTGGGTATAGGCGAGAACCACGTCTGGCCGTTCCCGACGCAGCAGCCTGATCATCGCGCCAAGGGTGCGGAGATCGGCGAGGGGATTGGTCCCGGTCCGATCCATGGGGATCGTCTCAAGACGGATCCCGCGTTCCGCCAGCCAGGCCCGGACCTGCGGGTCATCATCGGGCGCCACGGCCACGACATCATGGTTGTTTGCTGCCATGCGCTCGAGCAGCGCCCCCCGAAAGTTGACGAGGGAGTAGGCAAGGCTGGACAGGACGACGATCTTCATCCTGCGCGGCCCTCCGACAAGGGGAGCGCTTGATCGGCATGGACCGAAGCCGGCGGGTAATTCTCGTCGAGGACGGCCGTCCACAGATCCCGGTAGGTCTTCACGATGCTGTCGATCTCGAAATGCTCCGTAACCCGGAGCCGGCCGCGGCTTCCTATGGCGCGCCGAGACTCCGCCGGCATCGCGGCGAGATCGGCGATGGCGGTTGCCAGCGCTGCGTTGTTACTCGGCGGGACGGCCATGCCCGCGTCAGCGATCACCCAGGCGCTGTCCCCCACATCCGTCGTTACGCAAGGAATGCCGCATGCCATCGCTTCGCCCAGAATATTCGGGAATCCCTCTCCCCAGGCGGACGATAGTGCCACCATGTCGACTCCCGGCAGCCATTCAGCAACGTCCAAGCGCTCGCCGCTGATCGTCAGCCGACCCGCCGGAAGCGCGCGTCGGGCGGCAGCAGCAACGGGGTTTCCGGTCTCATCAAGGCCGGTGCCGACCAGCAGCAGATGGAGGTCATGCCCTTCGTCACGGGCGCGGGCGACGGCCTTGATGAGGTTCAGATGGTCCTTCATCGGATGGTAGCGCGCGACCATGGCCACAACGAGCGGACCGGGATCAATGCCGAAAAGACGCTGCAAATGCGCGCGCCGCCCGCGATCGGGAGAGAAGACTGAGCAGTTGAAGCCATTGGGTATGTGTACGGCCCGCTGGCTTGAGAAGCCGAAGGCCGCATGCTCGCGCGCGGCGGACCGGCTGTTGTAGATGATGGCGGCCGTCTGACGCGACAACTTGGCGCTTATCTTTAGCAATGCCCTGGTGCTGGCTTTTTCGGATGCCGGATCGGCAAGCGAATGCCTGATGTTCCAGACCACCGGTACCGGCCGGGCGGCAAGCATGCCTGCCACCGACGCGGCGAGGTTCCCATGGTACATCCAGCCCTGGATAAGGTCGGGATGTTTCCTCGCCGTCACCCGCGTCAGGCGGATCAGAGCCGATGGGCCGGCAATGGAACGGCGCACGCCCAGCGAGTAGATGTCGCATCCAGTCGCGGCCAGCCGTGGGGCAAGGACACCCGGCGGCCGGAGGCTGACGATCCAGGGCCGCGCCGCCTTGGGGTTGAGGGTACAGATTTCGACCAGTTTGGCGAGCATCGTCTGCGCGCCACCCATGTCCAGGCTGGTGGTGACATGCTCCACCGCTGGATAGGGGCTGTGCGGAACACCGTTCCGAATGTTCATCGTCCCGGAACCTCCTGATAGATCGATGCCTCGCGCCCCGCTACATTGTGAAAGGCGATGGTCACGGCGCCGCCGCGCACCAAGGTTCCGGGGCAGCAGGCCAGCCGGATTCCAAGGCCGCAACGGTTGATTTCCGCATTCGCATGTGCCGCCGGAACAGGCATAAATCCGCCATTCCCTGTTGTTGAATGCGCCGCCTGATTATGTTCGACCGGAGCCTGCCATGGCGAGGTCAACAACGGCCAGTACCCGAAGGGGGCAGGGGGGCATTCAAGCCGCGCGATTGGCAATGTGGCCGTCCCATTTTCGCCGTTGCGCCAATGCTGGGGAGTGCGATCACTCCCAGATGGTCCGGGTTCTGGCCTTACGACTTAACGACTGTCCCCAGGGACATGCTCGTGTCCCAAACGGGCTGAGTCACCTGCTCAATTCTGCGGTTAGGCCACGCCTGCTAACCTCCTCTCACAGCAGAAAATGAACATGCATCGGGTCCCTGCGATGTTCCACCATGGCAATGCTCAAAGGACAGGCGACGGGAATGAAAGCTCAGCACCAGAGATCCATGCGTATGGTCATCAGGCTGTCGGCGGTCACCTTGCTGGACTGCCTTGCCGCGGCACTTTCACTCCTGATCGCGATCACGCTGCGCGTCGGGGATGAACGGGCCGCCGACTATGTCTCGCAGCTTCCCATTGGCGTGCCCCTGTTCACCATTGTGGCGGGAGGGGTCTTCTTGGCCCTCGGCCTGCCAAGACGCGCATGGCGATGCGCGTCGATTGGCGACGGCATAGTGGTGGCGGAGGCAGCGAGCCTGGCGGTGGCGGCATTCTGGATTGCACTTTGGGCAGCGGGCCTTGGCAACTGGCTGCCGCGTTCGGTGGTCGTCATCCAGTGGCTTTGCCTCATCGTTCTCATGGGGGGCATGCGCTCCCTGCGGCGCGTGCTAAGCGATTTCTCCAACGGCAGGGCGCTGGATCTCACGCCGCTGACGGGCGCCGAGGAACGCCGCCGCGTGCTCCTGATCGGCGGCTGCGCGACCATCGAGCAGGTTCTGCGCAGACTCGAACAGGATAACGATGCCTCCTTCGAGCCGGTGGGCATCATCAATGACGGCAGTCTCCACGATGACATGCGCGTACGCGGCGTGCCTGTGCTGGGTTCGATTGGGGATTTGTCTGCGATCGTTGCGGGGCTGAGGGCGAAGGGCAAGGGCCCCGAGTGCTTGCTGTACAC
>DATJLC010000074.1:0-8274 GCA_035490755.1 Sphingobium sp. | reverse complement strand
CTGGTGGCTTGTCTCGCCGGGCAATCCGCTGAAGAGCGCGGCCGGGATGGCGCCGCTGCCCCGGCGCTATGCCAGCGCGCTGCACCAGGCCCGCCGCAGCCGCATCCGCCCCACGACCATCGAATCCCTGCTCGGCACGCGCTATACGATCGACACACTGCGCGCCATCCGGCGGCTTTACCCGAAAAACAGCTTCATCTGGATGATGGGTGCGGACAATCTCCGCCAGTTCCACCACTGGAAGGACTGGCGCGACATCGCGCGAACCATGCCGATTGCAGTTGTGTTCCGTCCGGGTTATCATCGCAGCGCTCATGGCACCGTCGCCATGGCCTGGTTGCGGCGTTTCGTCCGACCCGCGCGCCAGCGCAAGACCTGGACGCAGTGGAGAACACCGGCGCTCGTGCAGTTGCGCTTTCGCCCAGACCCGCGTTCGGCGACGCAGATTCGCCGCGCTGATCCTCACTGGTATCTCAAGCCTTGCCCTATCCACATGCGGGACGCGGTCACCCACCGCGCTGTTCCCGAGAAGGAGTGATTTTGCACAGTCCCCAACCCGCCAACGATGTCGCGCCGGACTTTCCGGGCGCGCATATCCCCGTCGACGCCCTGCACCAGCTGGTCCTTCAGTCGCTCGACGACGACCAGGCCCAGGAGGTCGTCTCCATACCGCTGGAGGGCAAAAGCAGCATCGCCGACCATATGGTGATCGCGTCGGGCCGTTCATCCCGGCAGGTGGCCGCCATGGCGCAGAAGCTTGCCGAACGGATCAAGAAAGGTTGCGGCATCAACGTTCGCATCGAGGGGCTGCCGGTTGCCGACTGGGTGCTGATCGACGCGGGCGACGTCATCGTGCACCTGTTCCGGCCGGAGGTTCGCAGCTTCTACAACTTGGAGCGGATGTGGGGCTTTTTCGACACGCCGGCTGCCGGAGAGGCGTGAACGGCTGATCCCCCGGGGCCGGGATAAAGTAAGCCATGATGCTTCTCCATATCCTGGCGCGCGGGCGGATCGGGCGCGGGCCAGAGGCGGATCTGGTCACGCGCTATACGGGGCGCCTTGGCTGGCCGTTCAAGATGACCGAGCTGCCCGACACGGGCGGGCGGGTGCCGCCGATGCCGCAGGGGGCCGTACGCGTTCTTCTCGATGAGCATGGCGAGCAGCTTTCCTCCATGGAATTGGCCAATCTGCTCGGCCGGTGGCGCGACGAGGGACGGCGCGAATGCCGTTTCGAGCTCGGCGCGGCCGATGGCTTCAGCCCGGCCGAGCGGGCCTCGGCGGACCGGCTCATCGCCTTTGGCAGGGCGACCTGGCCGCACCTGATGGCGCGCGCGATGCTGGCGGAGCAGCTGTGGCGCGCAACCAGCATCCTTGCCAACCACCCTTATCATCGCGAAGGATAGCGCCATGGGCGCGGGGGGACGGACAGGAAGGGGCATGTTTGGCGCGCTGTTCGCGGCGCTTGCGGCCGGCGCTGCTGTCCTCATGCTGTCCGTCGCCGTCGCCCAGGCCGCGACGTCGCTCGCCGATGAGCAGCGGGCGCTGACGCGGGCGCGCGCCCAGGCACGTGAAGCGAAAGTCCGGAGCGAGGCCTTCGAGCGCCGCGCGAAGTCCGCGGAGGTGGAGGCCGAGCGTGCGCGCAACAGGGCCGCCGCCGTCGCCGCGCGGATCCATCAGGCAGAGGCCGACCTGCGCGTTGCCCAGGCCCGGATCGCGATCCTGACCGATATGCAACGCGTGCAGGCGCGGCGCCTGGCCGAGCGGCGGGAGCCGATAGCAAGGCTGACCGCCGGCCTTCAGATCATGGCGCATCGCTCGCCGATCCTCTTGCTGATGCAGCCCGGCTCGATCGCAGACACCATACATCTGCGCATGGTGCTGGCGGAGGTCATGCCGGTCATTGCCCGCCGCACGGCAGGGCTGCGCGCGGAGCTGGTCAAGAGCAAGGCCTTGCAGGCCGAGGCAGAGCGCGCGCGCACGGCGCTGGCGCGATCACATGATGAATTGACCCGGCGGCGCGCGGAGCTGGCCAGGCTGGAAACCGGGAAACGGATCGCCTCGCGCCGGTATCGCGACAGCGCGGCCGACGAATCGGAGCGGGCGCTCGCCATGAGCGAGGATGCGCGCGATATTGTAGATCTTATGGAACGCATGGAAGATGCAGGAGCGGTTCGTGCCGCCCTCATCAGCCTGCCGGGGCCGGTGTTGCGGCCTGCCCGCCCCGGCGAGACGCGCCTGCCGGCGGCGCAGCCGGCAGTTGCCCCTGCCGTCCCTGCCTATCGCCTGCCGGTGGTTGGCGACATTGTGACGGGTTTTGGCGAGCTGTCCGACAGCGGCGTGCGCGCGCGCGGTCTGACCGTCACGACCCAACCGGGCGCCACCGTGGTCGCGCCGGCTGGCGGGCGGATCGCCTTTGCCGGTCCATTCCGCGACTATGGCCAGATCGTCATCATCGACCACGGCGCCGAATGGACATCGCTGATCACGCATATGCGAAGGCTTTCCGTTGCGGTGGGGGAGAGCGTTCGGCAGGGAGAACCGATCGGCGTGACCGCGCCGGTCAAGCCCCAGGTGACGATCGAGTTGCGGCGCGAGGACCGCCCGGTGGATATTGCCGCGCTGCTGCGCTGAATGGCGCGGGGCTCAGCCCAGCCGGCCGGTGATCCGGTCGATTTCCTTCTTCACCATCGCTTCGACGAGTTCGGGCAGGCGTTCGTCGAGCCATTGCTTGAGCATGGGCTTCAACATCTCGCGCACCAGTCCTTCCAGCGTATTGGATTCGCCTTCGTTGGGCCGGACGAGCAGGGCCGACAGGTGCGACAATGATTGCCGCGCGGCCAGCGCGCTCCGGTCGGAAAGAATGCCTGAGTCGGGCGGTGACATCATATCGCCCGACTCTGCCGCGGCGGTCTGTGGCGGCTCGATGACGGCAGGCGATTCGGCCTTGGCGGCGACAGTCGATTGCGGAACGGCGGATTGCGGGGCGGCAGCAAGGATCCGGCCATAGTCCCCGGCCTCGTCGTCCACCGTTTCGGTCAGCTCGAGTACAGTCGATTCCTCATCGGCGGCATCGATCGCGCTGACGGGGTCCTGGGCAATGTCCGCCATCACGTCCGAAACGACGGTGGGACGACGCTTCGCATTGCGCCCTGGAGGCGCGCGATCTGACCCATCGGCGATGATCCGTTTGATCGAAGACAAAATGTCCTCCATCGACGGTTCGTTGGCAACGACACCCATGATCTAACCCCCCGGTCGTTTCGGCGACAGAATCGGGGGCATTTTCGCGACATCGCGCAATTGCGCAAGTCGCTTAACGCTCGTCGCGCCCGCCAGCCCGCTCCGCCCGTCGTTCAGAAGGTGAAAGTCCGAGGCTCGGCAAAGCCCGGAAGCACCACCGCCTCGCTGTCGGAGAAGGCGCTGGCGCCGAAGCCGCCGGCGCTCCGAACCCCCATGCAGAGGCGAGTCACGCCCTGCTCGACGCGCGCGAATACGGCCCTGCCACGGACCTTCAACTGCTCGATCAGCGCGTCGGGCATGACCTCGACCGCGCCGTCGATGAAGAGAATGTCATAAGGGGCGTCGTCCGGGTGTCCTGCCTCCAGCGGTCCCTCGATCACTATTGCCTGCCGGCGGGAAGCAAGCATTTCACGCGCCCGCGCTGCGAGTGCCGGGTCGCTCTCGACCGCGACGACACGTGCGCCCAGCGCGCAGAGGAGGGCGGCGGTATAGCCCATGGCCGCCCCGATCAGCAGCACTTTCTGCCCCGTCGATACGCTCGCCGCCATAAGGAGCCGCGCGGTGGCCAGCGGCGGGTTGAGGGCACGCCCTTCCGTCAGGGGCACAGGCCGGTCGATATAGGCGGTCGCGCGACGCTCCGCGGGTACATAGTCCTCGCGCGGGATCGATAGGATCGCGCGGATTATGGCCGGGTCATTGATATCGTTGGTCCGTAACTGGCTCTCCACCATTGCGCGGCGCATTGACGTGAAATTCTGGTCGCTCATGTCTGTCCCTGATACCGACCATCCGGCCCCGGGGCAGGCTGGTCCTTCTTCAGCTTTCCTAAGAGCATGATTCGCCCTTGCAGGGAACCGCTTTTAGAGCTTCCGACCGTCCCATGCGACAGGCAACCTGCCGAACAGACGGCAGGCTTGCGGGATCAATGGCGGATTGCGTTGGCCCGCAATTTCGGCTAGCGGCCCAACTTCTCCACGCTGGTCGGCGGCCCGATGGCGGAGTGGTGACGCAGCGGACTGCAAATCCGTATACGCCGGTTCGATTCCGGCTCGGGCCTCCAGCGAGTTTCCCTTTGTTTTCAATAAGATATCTCTCTGGAGATTGGCCGCAAGAATTCACGCGGTTGCGCCGTTTCGACGGCCTGATTGCGCCTCAAGAGACTGAAATTATTGGGTAATTATCTCTGAAATTGGGCCCATTTCACCGAGAGACTCTGCGCCGAAAATTGCAGCGACGGTTTTGAGACGCCCACAGTTTCCAATTGCGTTGTAGTTGAGTGAAGCCTTCGTTCGGCGAAGCGAGTGGGTTCGGCATTCCCGCGTTCAGCCCATCTGTCCCCGGTCCGGGGACTTGCTGCCATCGGCAATGATGAGGATTCCTTGGCAAAAAGGAGATGCTGCCGATGCTTCGAAATATTCGGGCTGGATGGCCAGCGCGCCCGCAAGGGGCCGGTGAGCCATGCCAATTTACGCCAAGGACGCAATTAAAAGCCCCTGCACGTGCCTTTAGTAAACAGCCGGCAATCGCTGGCGGTGGTTCATGGCCAGGAAAGCCGAGCATGCTGCGCGGCGGCACGCTGAAACTCCATATGCTCTGAGCCAGGACCAAGACATCATGAACAGTCTCACGCTGAATCCATCCGATGCATTCAAGGCACCCTTTGCCGATCGCTATGACAATTTTATCGGCGGCCAATGGGAGGCTCCGCGCTCCGGACGCTATTTCGACAATATCTCGCCCATTACGGGCAAGCCGGTGTGCCAGATCGCGCGTTCTGATGCCGCTGACATCGAAGCCGCGCTCGACGCGGCGCATGCCGCAAGGCAGTCCTGGGCAAGCACCTCTCCGGCAGAGCGCGCGCGCGTTCTGAACCGCATCGCCGATCGTATGGAAGCCAATCTAGAAAAGCTCGCGGTTGCCGAGACCTGGGACAATGGCAAGCCGATCCGCGAGACCATGGCTGCCGACATTCCGCTCGCGATCGACCATTTCCGCTATTTTGCCAGTTGCATTCGCGCCCAGGAAGGATCGCTCGCGGAGATCGATCACGACACCATAGCCTATCATTTCCATGAGCCGCTTGGTGTGGTCGGGCAGATTATCCCGTGGAATTTCCCGATTCTGATGGCGGCATGGAAGCTTGCGCCCGCACTGGCGGCGGGAAATTGCGTCGTGCTCAAGCCGGCAGAGCAGACGCCTGCTTCGATCATGGTCTGGGTCGAGCTGGTTGCGGATCTGCTGCCGCCGGGCGTGCTCAACGTGGTCAACGGCTTCGGCCTGGAGGCAGGCAAACCGCTGGCCTCGTCCAACCGCATCGCCAAGATCGCCTTCACCGGCGAAACCTCAACCGGTCGGCTCATCATGCAATATGCCACCGCGAATCTGATTCCCGTGACACTCGAACTCGGCGGAAAGTCCCCCAACATCTTCTTCGAGGACGTCACGCGCGAGGACGACGATTTCCTGGACAAGGCAATCGAAGGCTTCGTGATGTTCGCGCTCAACCAGGGCGAGGTCTGCACTTGTCCGTCGCGCGCACTGATCCACGAAAAGATTTACGACCGTTTCATGGAACGCGCGTTGAAGCGGGTGGCTGGGATCGTGCAGGGCAATCCGCTCGATCCGGCGACCATGGTCGGCGCGCAGGCATCCGAGGAGCAGCAGCGCAAGATCCTGGCTTATCTCGACATTGGCCGCCAGGAAGGCGCGCGTGTGCTTGCCGGCGGGGCTGCGGCGCAGCTCGGCGGTGAACTGGAGGGCGGCTATTACGTCCAGCCGACCGTGCTAGAGGGCCACAACAAGATGCGCGTATTCCAGGAGGAAATCTTCGGCCCCGTCGTGTCAGTCACGACCTTCAAGGATGACGAGGAAGCGCTCGCGATCGCCAACGACACGCTTTACGGCCTTGGCGCGGGCGTATGGAGCCGTGACGTCAACACCTGTTACCGTTTCGGTCGCGCGATCCAGGCAGGTCGGGTGTGGACCAACTGCTATCACGCCTACCCCGCGCACGCGGCCTTCGGCGGGTACAAGCAATCGGGCATCGGACGCGAGACACACAAGATGATGCTCGACCATTATCAGCAGACCAAGAACATGCTGGTCAGCTACAGCCCGAAGAAGCTTGGATTTTTCTGATGCGAGGCGGCAGGACAACCCGCCGGACTCCTTCCCGTCATTCTACCGGGAAGAGTGCTGCTTCACGCGCCGGCCGAGCCGATCATCCCTTGTTGACTCTGTGATGACACTCAACAATGTTGAATTCGGAGCGTTTGGCGACATTGGATAACCTATGGGGTCAGGATCTCATCAATCGATCTTTGCGCTCGGACCAGCCGCCGATGATTTCGGCATCCATAGCATAGCCAGCCGTTTCGCGGCGTCGCTGGAGGGCGCCACGCACTTCGAGATGGCGATGGACATTCTCCAGGATCTCGGACAGCAGCTCGGATACAGCCTGGTCGATTACGCCTATTCCTACGCAGCGCGCTCACCGGACGGCTCGTGGCTTCCCAACAAGATGAAGACCCGGAACTTTCCGCTGAACTGGGATCATGACTGGAGCCGCCACAGCGCGCACGATCCATTTTTTCACCTGAGTTTCGCAGGCACCATGGTCGAATGGCATGACGTCATCCATGGTGCCGATGCACTGCAACCCGAGGAGCGCGACTGCCTCTGGTATATCTGCGATTGGATGCCTGGCGATGGCATCACCGTTCCTATCAACACTTACGGGAACCATTTCGCTTCGATCAGCTTGCTTGGCCATCGCGACGGCTCGACGCGATTCAATCCCGCACAGGCGGGAGAGCTCGCCATGCTGGCCAATTATTTTCACAATACGGTCCAGGCTCGATTTGGATTGAACCGGCCGCATGACATAGAAGATCTGAGCGCACGAGAAATCGAAACATTATCATGGTGCGCGCATGGCAAGAGCATCGAGGACATTGCGACGATCATGGGCATTTCGTCCGAAACCGTCCGCATCTATCTCAAGCGCGCCAATCGAAAGCTCAACGCGCTCAACCGGCCGCATGCCGTCGCCAAGGCGATCCTGCTTGGCATGATCAAGCCTCCTAGTTCGTAATCTCGCGCCCTTCGGCAAGGGGCAATTTCGACGCATCGTCCTTCAACTCCGTTCCAGTAAGGCCAAGCCGCACCGCCTCTCGCAACAGCCAGCAGATTTTCTCGGCCGCCCCTTCTGTGGACAGGCCATTGGCGTGGATGTTGGACACGCAATTGCGTTCGGAGTCCCGGCGACCCTTGCGCGGAGCAAATGTCAGATAGGCGCCGAGGCTGTCCGCGGTGCTCAGGCCCGGCCGCTCGCCCAGCAGTATCACCACGATCCGCGCCCTCAATCGGTCGCCTATCTCGTCGCCCAGAGCAACACGGGCCTGCTGCGCGATTGCAACAGGCGCGATGCGCCAGTCGCCGAGGCGGGAAACGCAGGCGTTCAACAGCGCGACTGCATGGCACTGTGTCGCAATAGCGCTGAGGCCATCTCCCAGAACGAACGCGCAGTCATAGCCATCGTCTGACAAGGCGATGTTTTCCGGCCAGCTGGCCTCGTCCAGCGAACGTCCAAGGTCGGGCCGACGTAGATACTCGCCCCGGTTGGCGGCACGGCTGCTCACGGTGAACGAAGGTGAGGTTCCGAGCGCCTGCTGTAGAAGCTCGACATTGAGGGGCGTGTGGATGGCATCGCGCGCGCGGGCATGGTCAAGCTGGAATGCCAGGACGGATGCGATCGGCTGCGCGTCGCCTATCCGTCCCAATCCGATGCGCGCAGTCGTGGCGTCCCTCAGCCCCGCCCACCAATCGTTGCTGACTGGCTTGCCGACGCATGGGACCGGAGCCTGCACTTCATCCGTCATGGGGGCGTCCTTCGAGACCGTCGAGCAGCCCGGCCAGCCGGACATGGCCCTCAAGGTCCAGCATCCTGTTCTGGCGGTCGATCAGGTTCGCGCGGATCAGCCAAGCCTCGAATTCGGGCGCAGGCCGCAGGCCGAAAAGCGAGCGGAGATAGAG
>DATJLC010000073.1:0-4923 GCA_035490755.1 Sphingobium sp. | reverse complement strand
TGCGCGCGACCGGACGGGCGGAGACGGGCGTGCTGCCGGTCTGCATGGCCGGCGACTTCGAGGGCTATTGGCAAAGCGGCGGCGCGGGTGTCGCCAAGGCCGGCCTTCGAGGCGGCTTTTTCCACGCCATGACCGGCTATTCCCTGCCCGATGCGGTGCGCGTCGCCACTCTTGTAGCGTCGCTCGGCGACCTCTCCGGCCCCGCCCTGCACCACGCCTTGCACCAGGCGGCGGAGACGCATTGGCGCGGACAACTATTTTATCGCCTGCTCGCCACCCTTTTGTTCAGGGCCGCCGATCCGCCCGACCGGCACCGCATCCTGGCGCGCTTCTACCGCCTTGACCCGGCATGCATCGACCGTTTCTATGCGGGCCGTTCGACATTATGTGACAAGATGCGCATCCTGGCGGGCAAGCCGCCGGTGCCATTGGGTCGCGCGATAGCCGCGCTGGGAGCACGCGAATTTTGAAGACTGCCGTTGTGATCGGTGCCGGCTTCGGCGGGCTCGCGCTTGCCATCCGGCTGCAGTCGGCGGGGATCGCGACGACCGTGCTGGAGGCGCGCGACAGGCCGGGCGGCCGGGCCTATGTCTGGCATCGGGGTGGGCATGTCTTCGATGCCGGCCCGACCGTCATCACCGACCCCGAATGCCTCGCCCAGCTCTGGCGCCTGACCGGGCACGACATGGCGCAGGACGTGACGTTGCTGCCCGTCATGCCCTTTTACCGGCTGAACTGGCCGGACGGCACCAGCTTCGACTACAGCAATGACGAGGCGGCCCTCCTCAACGAGATTGCCCGGCTCGATCCGGCCGATGTCGCCGGCTATGCCAAGTTTGTCGACTATGCGGCCGGCGTCTATCGCGAGGGCTATGAAAAGCTTGGCCATGTCGCCTTTCTCGACTTCAAGAGCATGGTCCGCGCCGCGCCGTCGCTCGCCCAGTACCAGGCGTGGCGGTCGGTCTATTCGATGGTCTCCGGCTTCGTGCGCAATCCCAAGCTGCGCGAGGCGCTATCCTTCCACACCCTGCTGGTCGGCGGCAACCCGATGACGACGAGCGCCATCTACGCGCTCATCCACAAGCTCGAAAAGGATGGCGGCGTATGGTTCGCCAAGGGCGGGACCAATGCGCTGGTGAACGGCATGGTGCGGCATTTCGAGCGGCTGGGCGGCACGCTGCGCCTCGGCGATCCGGTGGCGCGGATCGACACGCTGGGCGACCGCGCGACGGGGGTAGAGACGGTCGGCGGCTATCATGTGACGGCCGATGCGGTGGCCAGCAATGCCGACCTTGTGCACAGTTACGGGACGCTCCTTTCAGGGCACGGCCGGGGGCCGGCGCAGGCGGAGAAGCTGGCCCGCAAGCGCTGGTCGCCCAGTCTCTTCATCGTGCATTTCGGGGTCAAGGGCGCCTGGCCTGGCATCCCGCACCACATGATCCTGTTCGGCCCGCGTTATGGCGAGCTGCTCAAGGATATCTACGAGCATGGGGTGCTGCCGCAGGATTTTTCGCTCTACCTCCATCACCCGACCGTGACCGATCCCGGCATGGCGCCGGAAGGCCACTCGACCTTTTACGCGCTGGCGCCGGTGCCGCATCTGGGCAAGCTGCCGATCGACTGGGATCAGGTCGGCCCCCAGTTCGCCGAGCGAATCCTCGACGAGGTTGAACGGCGGCTGATCCCGGACCTGCGCTCGCGCATCACCGTCCAGTTCCATTACACGCCCGCCGATTTCCAGCATGACCTGGGCGCATTCCAGGGCAGCGCCTTCAGCCTCGAGCCGCTGTTGACCCAGAGCGCCTGGTTTCGCGCGCACAACCGGGACGATGTCATCTCGAACCTTTATTTTGTCGGCGCTGGCACCCATCCTGGCGCTGGCATTCCGGGCGTGGTCGGCAGCGCCCGCGCCACTGCCGACCTGATGCTGAAGGGGATTTAGTGAATAGTTTCCGTCGTCTTGCCGTCTATTGCGGCTCCGCCACGCCCGCCGACCCCTCATTCATCGCCCTGGCCACATCCGTCGGGGACCTGCTCGCGCGGCGCGGCATCGGCATCGTCTATGGCGGCGGGCGCCTCGGCCTCATGGGGGCGATTGCAAACGCCGCCCTGGCGGCGGGCGGCGAAGTGATCGGCATCATCCCCGAAGCGCTGGTCGGCGCCGAGCTCGCGCATGAGGGGCTGTCCACGCTCGAGGTCGTGGGCACGATGCATGAGCGCAAGGCTCGCTTTGCCGAGCTGGCGGACGGCTTCGTCACCCTCCCGGGCGGTGTCGGCACCATGGACGAGCTGTGGGAGGCGGTCAGCTGGGCCCAGCTCGGCTATCACGCCAAGCCGGTGGGCCTCCTCAACGCGGGCGGCTTCTTCGACCATCTGCTCGCCTTCAACCGGCACATGATCGAAACCGGCTTCGTGCGCATCGCCCATGCCGGCATCATCATCGAGCGGCCCGATCTCGACAGCCTGCTTACCGCCATGGCCACCCATGCGCCGCACGAGGCGCTCATCAACATGCGGACAGACGAATTGTGACAGGATCAACGGCGGCCGCGGAGCGCGATCGCCTCGCCGCGTTCGCCTTCGCCAGCATCGCGCGGGGTTCCCGCAGCTTTGCCGCCGCCGCCCGCCTGTTCGATCCCGCGACCCGCATCCGCGCATCCTTGCTCTATGCCTGGTGCCGCGCCTGCGACGACATGATCGACGGGCAGGACCATGGCGGGACCATGGCGAGCGTCGACGATCCCGCCGCCCGCCTCGCCCGCGTCCGGTCGCTGACCGATGCCGCCCTGGCGGGCGAGGAGACGAACGAGCCCGCCTTCGACTGCCTTGCCCTGGTCGCGCGGGAATGCGCCCTGCCGCGTCATTATGTCGACGATGTCGTCGCGGGCTTCGCGCTCGACAGCGCCGGCTGGGCCCCGGCGACGCTGCCGGACCTGATGACCTATTGCTACCATGTCGCCGGCGCGGTCGGCTGCCTGATGGCGATCGTCATGGGGGTCGCGCCGGACGACGAGGCGATGCTCGACCGCGCCTGCGACCTCGGCCTCGCCTTCCAGCTCGCCAATGTCGCGCGCGACGTGGCGGAGGATGCCGCCGCCGGGCGCTGTTACCTGCCCCGCGGCTGGCTGATCGAGATGGATCTGGCCAAGGACATGCTGCTGGCCCCGGAGGCACGGCCGCGCCTCGCCATCCTCACCCGGCGGCTGGCGGACCTTGCGGCGCGTCATGAGGCAAGCGCGCGGGCGGGCACGGCCAGGCTTCCCTTCCGCTCGGCCTGGGCGGTGCTGGCGGCGGCGGGCATCTATGGCGGCATCGCCCGCAAGGTCCGCGCCCGGGGTGAACGGGCGCTCGACCGGCGCGTGGTGACTGGCACGGCGGAGAAGCTTGCCTGGCTGCTGCGGTCGGCCGTCCAGAGCGGCCTGCGGACACGGTTCTATCCGCAGGAAGACCGCGACCCCATATTGTGGCCTCGCCCGCGCGCGGTGCTATAGGAGCCCCCATGTTCAACAATCGCTCAGACCCGCTCAGCTTCCTCCTCACCCGCCGTAGCGGCAAGCCGCGCACGCTTGTGGCCCCCGGCCCCGACGCCGAGGAGATGCGCACGATCCTGTCCGTCGGCATGCGCACGCCCGATCATGGCAAGCTCGGCCCCTGGCGCTTCGTCATCGTGCCCGACGATCGCCGGGAGGCCTTCGCCCAGTTGCTGGCGGACGCCTATGCCCGCGAACGGCCCGATGCCGGCAAGCTCGAAACCGAAGCCAACCGCCAGTTTGCCCACCAGGCGCCCACACTGGTGGTCGTCCTCTCCAGGCCGGTGCGCGACAGCAAGGTCCCGCTGTGGGAACAGGAGCTGTCGGCCGGCGCGGCCTGCATGAACATCCTCCATGCCGCCCATGCCCTGGGCTATGTCGGCGGCTGGCTGACCGGATGGGCCGCCTATGACGACCGGGTCCGCGACGCCTTTGGCGGACCGGACGAGCGAATCGCCGGTTTCCTGTTCCTGGGCTCGCCGGGTGCGGAGCTATCGGAACGGCCCCGCCCGGAATATGACGATATCGTTTCCGTGTGGCGCTGATGCGCGATCACACGCTCAGATTGTACGTCTTCAGCATGTCGTAGAGGGTCGGCCGGCTGATGCCGAGCAGGCGCGCGGCGTTGGAGATATTGCCGTCGGAACGGGCAAGGGCGCGGCGGATCGCCTGCCGGTCGGCCAACTCGCGCGCGGCCTTCAGATTGATGGGAATGTTGCCCGGCTCGTCCGGTGAGGCGGGCAGGTCGAGGTCGCGGGCGGTCACAAGCTTGCCTTCCGCCAGGATGACGGCGCGCTTCATCCGATTCTCCAGCTCCCGGACATTGCCCGGCCAGGTCCACGCATCGATCGCCGCCATGGCGTCAGGCGCAAGGCCAGTGACATGCGCGTTGAGAGCGGCGGCGTGCCGTGTCACAAAATGCCGGGCCAAGAGCGCCGCATCCCCCGCCCGATCGGTCAGCGCGGGGATACGGATCACCGTATCGGCAATCCGGTAATAGAGATCGTCGTGGAAGCGGCCGATGGCGACCAGCGCATCCATGTCCTGATGCGTGGCGCTGATGATACGGATGTCGGCGCGATGGTTGAGGACGTGGAGAAGCTTTGCCTGCAAGACGGGCGGCAGCTCGCCGACCTTGTCCAGGAAAAGCGTGCCGCCCGCCGCCGACGCGATTCGGCCCGACATTGACGGGCCATCGCCCGGCGCGGCGCCGAACAACTCATTTTCGAGCAGCGCTTCCGGACTGGCCGCACAGTCGACCGCGACGAACGGCCCTGCGGCACGCGGGCTCGCGTCATGGAGCGCCCGCGCGATCAGCGCCTTGCCGGTGCCGCTGGCGCCGCACAGCATCACCGCGACATCGACCGGCGCGACGCGCTCGACCATGCGGGCG
>DATJLC010000072.1:0-25699 GCA_035490755.1 Sphingobium sp. | reverse complement strand
CAACACACCAGTCTGTTCACCGGGGGGCGGAATTACCCCAGGAGGCACAAACGTCGACCGCCGCCGTATTCCTATGGCGATCGTCAATTGCACGGCCAACAATGTTGGTCCCAGCTCTTCCAACGTTCCGGTAGAAAGATGGGTGGACGTATTTCTCGTTGAGCCTTCAATTAGTCGTAACGGTCCAGGAGGAAGTTACAGCAACGCGCAGGACGTCTACGTTGAAGTCATCGAGGAGTCCGGCACTAACGCCGGCGGCGCTACTGCTGGACAGGTGGTCCAGCGCAACGTGCCGTATCTGGTGCGATGAAACTGGCCCTCGCCTTCGTGCGCAACAAGAGCGGCGCAGCGGCAGCCGAGATGGTACTCGTAACGCCCCTCTTGATGATCCTCATTTTCGGCGCGTTCGAGGCGGGCAATTTTTTCTGGAACGAGCACATCGTCATCAAGGCGGTGCGTGACGGGGCGCGCTTTGCCGGGCGTCAGTCGTTCGCCAAATACAGCTGTGCAGCCATCACCGATGCCGCGATTGAAACGCAGATCAAGAACATGACGCGCACCGGACAGACCACCGGCGGCACGGCCCGGGTCGCCGGCTGGACCGATACGCAGGTGTCCATCAGCGTGTCCTGCAATGCGACGACGACGCAGGGCATCTACACCAATCACGCCGGCGGTGCCCCAGTGGTCACGGTCAGCACCACCTTGCCCTACACCCCTTTCTTCGGAACGCTCGGCTTCGATACGTCGGGCCTGAACCTGACCGCTTCTGCACAGTCCGCGGTGATGGGCATATGAGCGGCTTCCTGCACCGCTTCTGGCGAGACCGCCACGCTGGACCGGCAGCGGAATTCGCGCTGGTTGCCCCGCTGCTTATCCTGTTCCTGCTCGGCATCGTCGATGTCGGCCGCCTCCTGTGGACCTGGAACCAGGCAGAGAAGGCAACCCAGATGGGCGTCCGCTTTGCCGCTGTGACGAACCTCATCAACAGCGACCTTAAGGATTTCAGCTATGCGGTCGCCGGACTCGTACCGCAGGGCGATGTCGTGCCGCAGGCGGACTTCGGCGGCGTAACCTGCACGTCGACATCCTGCACCTGCAAGAACGTCGGGGGAACCTGCCCGTTCGGCATGACCCGTGATGGGGCTACCTTCAACCTGCTCGTGGCCCGCATGACCGCTTTCAAGAGCGACATTGCGGTCGCGAACGTCCTTGTTGACTACGACTATTCAGGGCTCGGCTTCTCAGGTGACCCGAATGGGCCCGATGTGGCGCCGCTCATCACGGTGCGCTTACAGAACCTCACTTTCACGCCGATCAGCCTCGTTTTGTTCGGGGCGAGCCTCAACCTGCCCGGCTTCAGCGCCACGCTCAGCATGGAGGATGGTGATGGCACAAATTCCAACTGACAGGATCATCTCATGAGCCTGATCGACAGCAAAGTCTTGAGCGTGGAGGGCGCTGTTTCGGATCTGGGCCAGCGCAAAATCGGGCTCGTGCTCAGCCATGCCGAAATGGCGTTGGTGCTGCGAGATTCCGATGTGGTGGCAAGAAGCCTGCCGTTAACGACCGTCACTCTCGACACTGACAGCGCCATTCCCGGTTCGGTGATCGGGCCCAACAGCATCTTGTGCCTCGAGGTACAGCCCGGATCGACGGCGTCCTTGGACCGCATCCGGCACATCCGCCAGGACCGCCCGGAACTCCCCGTCATTGCCGCCGTGCGCGATGCGGATGTCGCGCTAGTGCGTGCGCTGTTGAAAACGGGCGTCTGCGACGTCATCGAACTGCCGCTCTCGATCCGCCAGCTAACGGAAAGCATCGGCGAGGTGCTGGCGCGCGGTGATCATGCCCCGGGCAAAAATCCGCTGCATGATCAAAGGCACGGCAAGCTCATTTCCGTGGTCAAGAGTATCGGCGGGGTCGGCGCGACCAATGTTGCCGTTCATCTCGCGACCGCGATGACCGGCGGATTGGGTACGGACCGCGCCTGTCTCTTTGATCTCGACGTCCAGTTCGGCAATGCCGCCACCTATCTTGGCATTTCCGGGCAGCCGTCGCTCAGCGAATTGCTGGAGGGCGGCAATCGTGTCGACGGCGATTTTCTGCAGACCGTCGCGTCAACGCTTCCGAGCGGACTGAGGTTCGTGCCTGCGCCCCCGGAGATCGGCCCGCTGGAATCAATTGACGACGCTCAGCTGCAGCGTGTCTTGAAGACCGCGCGGATGAACTTTGAGTATGTCGTGACAGACATGCCGGCCAATTGGGCGAATTGGACCCTGTCAGTTGTGGCACAGTCGGACCTGGTCATTCTGGTCGTGAACCTCACCATCGCCAGCTTGCGCCAGGGCAGGCGGCAACTGCATCTCTTGCGCAGCCAGGGCATCGACCCTGGCAGGATCGCCGTGCTGGTGAACCGGGTCGAGCAGCGGCTGTTCAGATCCATCGATCTGGAAGACGCCGCCAGGGCGCTCGGCCATTCGGTGAAGCTCTCCGTGCATAATGACTATGCCACGATGAGTGCCGCCAACAATCAGGGCATGATCGTGGAAGAGCTCAATCGCAAGTCCAAGGTGGTCCGCGACTTCAAGGCGATCGCGGAGGCACTTCCTTCACTGATAGCGAAGCGGGACTAGCGCCATGTGGCAGATCAAACGCAATGCCTTCCCGGATATCCCTTCAGGAGACCCGTCCGACACCAATCATATCGAACGCGGTGATCGCTTTACACGCGGCTATCTCGATCTGAAGGTGATGCTTCACCGACGGCTACTGGAACTGGTGAACCTCCAGGCGCTGGAGTCGATGACGCGCGCGCAGATCGAAACCGAGATCGGCGAAATCGTCCATGAGCAGCTTGCGCTCGAAAAGCATGCGCTCAACCAGGCGGAGCGCCGTGACCTTGTCTCCGACATCCTCGACGAGCTGTTGGGGCTGGGTCCGCTTGAGCCGCTCCTGCAGGACGAAAGCATCAACGACATATTGGTCAATGGCCACGAGACGATCTTCGTCGAACGGCGGGGCAGGCTTGAGCGTGTCGACAGCCGGTTCAAGGATGAGGCCCACCTGCTGAGGATCATCCAGAAGATCGTGAGCGCAGTCGGTCGCAGGGTGGATGAACAATCGCCCTTCGTGGACGCCCGTCTCGCCGACGGCTCACGTGTCAATGCCGTGATCCCGCCCCTGGCGATCGACGGGGCTCTGCTTTCCATCAGAAAATTCGCCAAATCTCCAATCAGCATGGCGCGATTGATAGAACTGGGCAGCCTCCCGCAGGCGCTTGCCGACGTTCTCGCGGCGATCGTGGCTTCCCGCCGCAATGTCCTGATTTCAGGCGGAACGGGTGCCGGCAAGACCACATTGCTCAATGCCATGTCGGCCTATATCGATCATGCTGAGCGGATCGCCACCATCGAGGATTCAGCCGAGCTCCAACTGCAGCAGGACCATGTCGTGCGCATGGAAACCCGCCCGCCCAACATCGAGGGGCGTGGGGAGATCACCCAGCGCGACCTCGTCAAGAACGCCCTGCGCATGCGGCCCGATCGCATCATCGTCGGTGAGGTCCGTGCCGGCGAGGCATTCGACATGCTGCAGGCGATGAACACTGGTCATGACGGCTCGATGACGACCGTGCACGCCAACACCCCTCGCGATGCGCTCTCTCGTGTCGAGCAGATGATCGGGATGAGCGGCATCGACATGCCGGCACGTTCCGCGCGCGCCCAACTGGCCTCCGCTGTCAACGTTGTCATCCAGGTTTCTCGCCTTGCAGACGGGAGCAGACGGATTGTCAGCCTGTGTGAAATCACGGGTCAGGAAAGCGACGTCATAACCATGCAGGAAATCTTCCGCTTCCGGATCGTCGGCCGAGACGACGCCAACCATATCATCGGCCACTTCGAGGCAACCGGTATCAGGCCGCGATTCCTGGACCAGATGCACGCCCATGGCATCAGCTTACCCGCCGATCTATTCCGGCCTGAACTGCGGATCGGGTGATATGAGCTATACTGCGGTCCGCATACTCGCTTTTATCCTCATCTTCGGGATGGTGTTTCTCATCAGCGAAACATTGCTCAGGCAGTGGCGCCAGCGCGGCGCATCGGCCCAGGCCATCAATCGGCGGCTCCAGATGATTGAGAAGGGCAGCGGCCGGGAAGAAATCATCGCGCAGATCCGCAAGGTCCAGAACCAGTTCATCAGCAACCTGCCCGGACCGTTGGGCCGGATGCTGAACTGGATGGGACGCATCGTTCAGGCGAGCGGGATCCGCACCAATGCCAGGCAAGTGATAGCAATGCTGTTTGCGGCCGTAGCTGCCATCTTCTTGACCATCGTACTTGGCGCGGGGGCAGCGGGCTATGGCGTAACATTGGGAATGATTCAGTTGGCGCTCGTCCTCAGCGTCTGCCTCGGTCTGGTCATGCCGCTGCTATTTCTCTCGCAGCGCGCTCAAAAGAAGCGCGCGAAAATGCAGGAGCAGTTTCCTGTGGCACTCGATATTTTTGTTCGAGGCCTCAGGGCCGGCCATCCGATCTCCGCCGCACTTGGGCTTCTTGCTGCGGAAATGGAGGACCCGATTGGCAGTGAGTTCGGTGTGATCACCGACGAGGTCGCCTATGGCGCTGACCTGCGCATGGCCCTTCAGGACATGGCCAATCGCTGGGATATGAACGATCTGCACATGTTTGTTGTCTCGCTGTCGGTCCAGAACGAGACGGGAGGCAACCTTGCAGAAATCCTCGAGAACCTTGCCCGGGTTATTCGGGAACGCTCAACGATGCTCATGAAGGTGCGGGCGTTGAGCTCGGAAGGTCGTATGTCGGCAAAAATTTTGACCGGCCTTCCCATCGGCACGTTCGTGATAGTCTTTCTGATGAATCCCGCATTTTACTTGGAATATTCCAGCGACCCAGCTTTCATCATCGGTTTTTCAGGGCTCATCGGACTGTACCTTCTCGGCGTTCTTATCATCCGCAAGATGGTGGATTTGAAGGTTTGATATGATCGACGTACTGGCCTCCTCGCTCGTCTTACGCCTCGCGGCACTCCTCGCCATATTCCTTGCCGTCACGGCTATGGTGGCCATTGCCGCACGTGCGGTTGCCAGTCGTGCGGTGGTTCGCCATCGGCTCGCCGAGTCCGCACCCATCGATGTAATCGGCGTTTCGAGCCAGCTGAGGGACCAGAAGAAAAACAACGCCTGGATTCAGCTCACCGAGGCGATCGAGCGCGCCGGCATTCCCCTGATCGACGAAAAGAATGATGCTCTCCGGGCGAGATTGGCGATGGCGGGCTTTCCGAGCCCGTCCGCCGCTCGCATTTTCACATTGTTGCGGCTCACCTTGTTGGTGATTCTTCCAGGTATTTACCTGATCTTCGCCCTGAGCGGGGGCGAGCAACCCTCGCTGCTGCGTATGTACATCATCTCGCTCCTGCTCGCGGTAGTCGGCATGTATGCGCCAAACGCCTTGCTGACCGCCCGTGCGGACAGGCGCAAGCAGGAGATTGTGAACGGCTTTCCCGATTGCCTGGATCTGATGTTGATTTGCGTCGAGGCAGGTCTTGGAATGGAGGCTGCCTTCGACAGGGTGGGACGAGAGATCATGCAGTCTCATCCGCGACTTGCCGAAATTTTTTCGGCTGCAACACTGGAACTGCGCGCCGGCGGCAGCCGCGAACAGGCTCTGCGTAGCATGGCCCGCCGCGCCCAAGTGGAGGAGATCAAATCCTTCACAACGCTGCTCATCCAATCGGACAGACTCGGCACGAGCATCGGCAAGACACTCCGCGTCTATGCCGACGAGATGCGGGAGAAGCGCCGGCTAAGAGCTGAGGAAAAGGCGCACCGCCTTCCTGTCCTGCTGTCCGTCCCGCTAGTGGCGTGCCTGCTTCCGACGATGATCGGCGTACTGATGCTGCCGGCTGCAATACGTGTTGTCAAAGTCCTTCTTCCACTCATGCAGGGGACAAATTGATGCGGACCATCGACACTCTTTTTGTGGCGCTACTCGCTGGTTCCGTGCTCGGCGGCTGCAGCCGTCACGCCGACAGGATCGGCATCAAACTGATCCAGCCGGCCAACATTGCTACTAACGATCAGGTCGGCCAGGTCGTCGATCGGGGCCGGCACCATCTCGATGACGGCCACTTCGCCCTCGCGATCAGCCAATTCCGCGAAGCGCTGAGGCTCGATCCCGAACAGGCGGCGGCGCACAACGGTCTCGCCGTCGCTTATGCAAGCATCGGCCGAACTGATCTGGCGCGTCGTCATTTCGAGCTTGCGGTCGCCTATGGCCCGACTGATCCAAACTATCAGCGCAATTATGACCGTTTCATCAAAGGCCATCAGGTTGATGCCGAGGGCAAGGCAGCGCTCGTGCGGGCGAGCACGGATGAGGGCCCGCAGAAAGGTGCAGTTATGGCCAAGCCCGATGGGAGCTGGCAATTGCCCGCGCCGACCGGCGAAATCCCTGAGGAGCGCGGCCGAGCCCAGAGTCCGATCCTGGTGAACGGATCTGGCGTTGCCATGCTCCTGTCACGCCCAACTCCAGCCAGGCTATCTTCGGCAAAGTCAAAAATGTCCGAACCGGCCCGACCCGATGTCTCTAGCTATAATCTGGCGGCATTCGGTCTCGCCCCCATGCTTCGGCGCACATCCCTCTACGAAGTACGGTTGGTTACCATTGCGGCGCCTTCCAAAGAAACAACTGCCATCAGCGTGGCGAGATACAACGGCTCTATTGCAGAGGCATCCTTCTGGGGCGCAGTGGACCGTGCACGCCTGCGTGCCGAGGCGATGAAGTCCGCTGGCGCCGAAAGCGAATGCGGCGTGGGCGCGCCCCGCGCTCTCTGGGCCGCACAACTGATCGCACCGATACGCCAATGCTCGGCCTGATCCTGTCCCTGCTTTTGCAGACCGCGCCAATACCGGACTCCGTTATTGTCGAGGCTCCGCAATCGGAGGCGCAGCGGCACCCGGCATCACCTGATATGAGCAGCATTATCGCGCGCATCAGGCTGGCCCTGGATGCAGGGCGCTACGACCAAGCCGATGCGCTGCTGCAGCAGCATCACGATCCGCTGGCATCGTCTTACCGCGACGACATGACGGTGCTTCAGGCGGAAGTGATGCTCGCAAAAGGCGATCCACACGGTGCCGAACAGGCAGTGGCGGCTGTGGGTCCCGAGGGGCGGTTTCGTTGCCAAGTCCTGCTTATCCGCGGCATGGCAGCCCATGCTCGCGGGGACGCCGACCGATCGGTCACCCAACTCGGCACACTGACGAATGAATGCAGTGTGACCTGGCGCGTCTGGGACGTGCTGGGTCAACTCATGGCAGGCCTTGGGGAGCAGGACGCGAGCCGCTTCGCATTCCAAAGGGCGCTGGCGTCGCAGGATTGCCCGGCAAGCGTGTCGGCGCATTATGGCCACAGCCTGATTCAGTTCGGCTCGCTGGACGAAGCATCGGCCATGCTGGCGAAGGCGCTTGTGCAGGACCCGGCCAACAACGCTGCGCAGCGCGATCAGGATTATCTCGTGGGACTGCGGGGTTTCGAACCCGAAAGGCGCGACCGCGAGGGTGACACCGACTGGGCACGGCGCCTCGCGGATGCCGCTGATGGCGCACGCCACGCGGGCAGGAGCGACCTCGCGCGTGCCCTTTATGCGCAGGCCCTGCTCGCCTCGCCCCAATATGATGCACGACTGCTGGAGGCAGCGAGCGAGCCATGAGTCACTTGCAATCATGGTTCCAGCTTGCCGTGCTGGCCTTGCTGACCGGTGCGGCGATGCAGGATCTGCGGACCCGCACCATCTCGAACGGCTGGCCGATCGCGATCCTGTTGCTCTTCCTGATTGCCTATGCGAGCGGCGCCATCCCAACTCCGATCGGGTCTCATATCCTCCATTTCACGGTAGCACTGGCGGTCGGGATTGGCCTCTTTGCGCTCGGCTGGTTCGGTGGCGGTGACGCAAAGCTCTACGCCGCCATTGCCTTGTGGTTCGGTCTCGCGCGGGCGCCATATCTTCTTTTCTGCGTAGCGATTGCCGGCATGATCCTGGCAGTCATGCATTTGACGGTGCGCATGTTCCAGACGCAGGAAAACAGGGCACGGGCAATCCGTGAGGGCAAGATAGCCTATGGCGTCGCAATCGCCATTGGCGCGAGCTTGGCGATGACCCAGTTCCGCTAGACTGCGAAACTATATCCGCCGTTGAGCGGATAGGTCTGGCCGGTGATCCAGGATGCAGCTTCCGAGCACAGGAACAGAGTAAGTCCGGCAACGTCGTCCGGCTTGCCGAAACGGCGGATCACATAACGCGAGAGCTGCGCCTTGACCTGATCGCGCTCCATGAAACTTGCCAGCCGCGCCTCATCCATCGGCGGCTCGAGCGTGGAGAGGGAGATAGCGTTGCAGGTGATATTGAACCGGCCCGTTTCCTTGGCGATGGACCGGACAAAACCCGCGGCGCCGGCCTTTGCGGCTCCATAAACGGCGAGCCTCGCCTCGCCAACACGCCCTGAATCCGACACGATCGTGACAATGCGCCCCCGCTTTGCCTCGACCATGCCCGGCAAGGCGGCGTGGCAGCAGTTCATCACACCAGTCAGATTGGTCCGGAAATAGCGGTCCCAGTCCGCCGGATCGGTTTGCCAGAAGAATTCGGAAAGGCCGATCGTGGCATTCGGCCCGGCGTTACCGGCATTATTGACGAGGATCGTGACCGGACCCAGTGTGGCCCTGGCCGTCTCCATGGCTACGCGGATGGAGGCGATATCCCCGACATCGGCCTGCACGGCCACCGCCTTGCCGCCCATGGCCCGGATTTCCGCCGCGACTGCCTCGGCGCGCTCGCCCACATAGTCGTTCACCGCGACGCCGCCGGAATTGTGCCGTGAAAGCGCGATCGCAATGGCGCGCCCCGCGCCCTGCCCCGCACCGGTCACGAACGCGACCTGGCCGTCCAGATCGAGGAGGTCATCGCCGGTCATTCATACTCTCCGTGCCCTCTTGTCGGCGCCGATCGTAGCCAATTCCATCGACGGCTCAAATGTCATGGGCCGGCATTGCAGAACATCGCTCCGGCGACGCAAAGCGGCCACCGGCGTGATTGACAGCCCATCCACAAACCAGCAGGCATGATACCATTCCTGTCATCCCGGTTTTCAGAAGGTCCGTGAAAGAAATGGCTAATAACGAAGCCTATATCAGCGGCGTCGGCCAGTCCGAAGTCGGCGTGCGCCTGACCCGCTCGCCACTTGGCCTTACCCTGGATGCAGTCCGCGAGGCATTGGACGAGGCCGGCCTGACCCTGGAACAAATCGACGGCGTGTCGACCTATCCCGGCAGGGTGCCAACCTATCTCGGCTTCTCGCCCGTCGGATCGGATGAGCTGATCGAGGCGCTGGGTCTCAGGACCACCTGGCATCAGGGCGGCGGCGAACTGCCCGCGCAGCTTAGCGCGATCGCGGCGGCAGCCGCGGCCGTGAAAGCCGGTCTTGCCCGCCATGTCATCTGCTTTCGGACCGTCTATGAGGCGGCGGCCATGGCTCGGCCCGATGAATATCCGCCGGTCAGCCGCAAGTTTGTCGAGGGGGCCTCGCAGTGGACTGCGCCCTTCTTCGCCATTTCCGCGGCGAATTGGATCGCGCAATATGCCACCCGCCACATGAAGCATTACGGCATGACGCGCGAGCAGCTGGCCCAGGTCGCGATCAACGCCCACCGCAATGCGGCGCTCAATCCCCGCGCCTTGGTCAAGAAGCCGCTGACAATGGATGAGTATATGTCGGCGCGTCTCATAACGACGCCTTTGTGCCTGTATGACTGCGATCGCTTTACGGACTGTTCCACGGTCGTGATCGTGTCGGCCGGCAGCGCTCTCGACGAGGTCAAATGCCAGCCGATCCGCATCGCAGCGACCGCGGGCGCGGTCGAGCGCTTCAGCTGGGATCAGGCCGAGTGGCCGTCCAGCTATCCGACCGGCGCCGATCTGTGGCGGCATACGGACTACAAGCCCAAGGACGTCGACACCGTTCAGTTCTATGATGGATTCGCCTTCCTGCCGATAACCTGGCTGGAGGGCCTGGGCTTCTGTGGCGTGGGCGAAGGCGGGCAGTTCCTCGAAGGCGGGACGCGCATCGCGCTCGATGGCGAGCTGCCGATGAATACCGGCGGCGGGCAACTTGGCGCGGGCCGGCTGCATGGTTTCGGCTTCGCTCATGAGGCGGCGGTACAGCTGCGCGGCAAGGGCGGCGCCCGCCAGATCCCTGGCGACCCGCGCGTCGCGGTCGCCACCTCCGGCGGTGGACCATTGGCGGCAGCCCTGCTGCTGGCAAGGGACTGAGCCGGGCGCGGGTGCGCGCCATATCCATTTGCGCCGAAGCGAGCTCGGCCTTTTCCTGATAGTCCTCGGCGAACCGTTCAAAGGGTTGCTGTCGAGCTCATCATGTCGCAATCCGCCATCCTGTCCCCGCACCGTACGATGTTGCGCTACCTGGTGGTGACGTCCGGTCCATTTGGTTCAGCGGGGGTACAGTTCCTGCTTTCGCTGATCCTGTTGCGCACCCTCGAACCCGCCCAGTTCGGGGCCTTTTCCCTGCTGTTCATAGTCTCGCAGTTCCTGATTCTAATCTGGAGCGCCCTTTTCTGCGCGCCGGCGGTCCTGCAACTGGCACCCGGATATGATCGCACTGGCCTTGCTATGGTAGACGCCATATGTGCGGCGAGCATTGTGGCTGCCACAGCATGCGGCATCGCCATGCTGACCGGCGGGCTCTGGCTGGGACTGTCGCTGACCTCCGCGACCGGTTTCGCGCTCTATACCGCATTCTCGCTGCTGCGCTGGCTGGGTCGTTCCGTCTGCTACTCACGGGATGCGGTCTCACGCGTAGCGCTCTCAGACCATGGCTATTCGCTGGTCCTTGTGGCGGCGACCTTGTGGATCGCCCTCGCGCCAAGCACTGCAGCGCTGGAAATAGCCTGCCTCGGGCTAGCGGGCGCCATGTTCTTCGCTCTCGCGGCACTCGGCGGAGAATATGCCCGAATGCAGCTGCGCGCCCTGCATTTGGCGGCAATGCCGTCTGGCCTTCGCCGATATCGCCATGTGTGGCACAAGCAGGGATCCATGTCTCTGACTGGTGTGCTGGCGGCCGAGTTCCTGGCGAATAATCAGGCCTTGATGGTGACGGCGATACAGGGGCCGGGCGCCTACGCCCCATTGGCTGCCTGCTTTCTGCTGGTGCGGCCGATCCCGATCGCAATTGCGGCGATGAGCGAATATGAGCGGGCGAGGATGGCCTCGGCGCTCAGGCGCAAGGCTCTTGGCGAAATGCGGTCGCTGCTGCGCAGCTTCCTCGGGGCAATGGTGGCCATCTGGTCGGCTACGGGCCTGCTGGCAGCGATACTGCTTGGCGCCGCGCCGGAATTGATTTTCCCGTCCTCCCTCTACGCCCCACCTGTCCTGGTAAGCGGCACGATATTGTGGGTAGCGATTGCCCTGCCCCGTTGCCTGCGCGCGCCTGCCGCGGCCTTGCTCCAGGCCGCAGGCGAATTTCGACCAATCGCCCTTGCCGGAGCGGTCGGCAGCGCCGTGTCTATTGGCGCCGTCACATTCCTCCTCCTTCACACGGGCGCACCCGTCCTGACCTTGGTCGGGACATTTGCCGGAGAGACCCTCGCGACACTCATGATCTGGCGTGCTGTGGTCCTCTGGAACCGGCGCCTCGCAGCAAGGCTCACTGAACCCGCCGGCATTCTGGCCGGCCCACAATAGTTACTGGCAAGAAGGATGGAGGGGAGCATGCCCAACATGCCCATCATCCACTTGGACGCACCCTACTCCTCCTGCCCATGCACCGCCCTCGAGGAGTTCGTTTAGTCTTGCCGCAGAACGTCGATACATGCCCAATCGTGGAGGTCGGCCATGCGCGTAGTCCTGTTGGCAGGCGGTCTGGGTTCCCGCCTTTCCGAAGAAACCATGCTGATCCCGAAGCCGATGGTGGAAGTGGGAGGGCGCCCGATCATCCTCCATGTGATGGACATCTACAGCCACTTCGGTCACCATGATTTCATCGTAGCCTGTGGCTATAAGTCACTGGTAATGAAAAAATTTTTTCACGACCTGCACTTCCTCAACAATGATTTCACCATCGCGGTGGGCAATGGCAGGATTTCCCTGCGCCAGACCCAGGCGATCGATTGGGACATTTCGGTCGTGGACACCGGCGAGTTGACGATGACGGGGGGACGACTGCTTCGCCTCAAGGATTGGCTGGGCGACGAGCCGTTCATGGTCACCTATTCCGACGGGGTCGGCAATATCGACCTCGACGCGCTGCTGGCCTTCCACAAGTCCCATGGCGGCCTGGCCACGGTCACGGCAGTCCAGCCCCCCGCACGGTTCGGCAACTTGGAACTGGAGGGCGACCGCGTCTTCGAATTCACTGAGAAGGTCGTCAAGCACGAGACCTGGATCAATGGCGGCTATTTCGTGTTCGAGCCGGAGGTGCTCAATTATCTCGACGGCGATCATCAGCCCCTGGAACAGGAGCCCCTCGCCCAGCTGGCTCGGGATGGCGAGCTGTTCGCCTACAAGCACACCGGCTTCTGGCACCCGATGGACACGGTGCGTGACCGCGATCATCTGAACGGCCTCTGCCGGGCCGGCATCCCACCCTGGATGAAGTTTGACGGTAGCCAGCGACAAATCGCCGCTGCCGGTGGCGAGCGGATGGGCGCCTGATCGGCGCCCGCAGCACAGCACACCGCGGACGGCACTGCAACACAAGGAACTCCCATGCGCGTGAATTACGGCCAGACGGTCCATGGACAGGCAGAAATCGATGCAGTGATCGAGGTTCTCAGGACCTCGACCCAGATGGGCGCCAAGGTGCGCGCAATGGAGGCGCGCGTCGCCGCATTGTTCGACAAGACGCACGGCATCATGGTCAATTCGGGTTCCTCGGCGAACTATCTCGCCATGGAGCTGCTGCAACTGCCCGTCGGCAGCGAAATCATCACGCCCGTGCTGACATTCATGACCACCGTCGCCCCGATCGTCCGCAACGGCCTGGTTCCCGCCTTTGTCGATGTTCGTGAGGGCACCTACAATATCGACGAGGACGCGATCGAGGCGATGATTACCGATCGTACCCGTGCGATCATGGTCCCCTCGCTCATCGGCAATCTTCCCGACTGGGATCGTCTCCGCGCGATCGCCGACAAGCATGACCTGAAGGTGGTGGAAGACAGCGCCGACACGCTCGGCGCCACCTTGCGCGGGACCAGCACGGGTGCGCGTAGCGACATCAGCACCACCAGCTTCTATGGCTCGCACGTCATCAATGCGGCCGGCAATGGCGGCATGATCTGCGTCCGGGACGACGCCATGGCTCGGCGAGCGCTGCTGCTCAGGTCCTGGGGGCGATCCTCCTCGCTGTTCGTGGAATCGGAGAATATCGAAAATCGCTTCAATGTCTCGCTCGACGACATCGAATATGACGCCAAGTTCGTGTTCGAAGCACTCGGCTATAATTTCGAGCCATCGGAGCTCGGGGCGGCTTTTGGGCTGGTCCAGCTCGACAAGCTCGAAACCAACATCGGCCTGCGCGAGAGCAATTATGCGCGGCACCTCGCCTTCTTCGCCGAGTATTCCGACTGGTTCATTCTACCCGGACAGCTTCCGGAGTCACGGACCGGATGGCTCGCCTTTCCGCTGACGATCCGTCCTGACGCACCCTTCAGCCGCCGCGACCTTCAGATTTATCTTGAACGCCATGATGTCCAGACGCGCGTCGTCTTCACCGGCAACGTCCTGCGCCAGCCAGCCATGGCGAATGTCGAACATCGGGCCGCGCCAGGCGGTTATCCGGTTGCGGACTCCGTAATGCGCGGCGGCATGCTCCTGGCCTGCCATCATGGCCTGACGGACGCACAGATTGACTATGTCCACAGCAGCTTCGCCGATTTCGCCAAGCAATTCCGCTCCACCCCAGGCGCGGCCAAGGACGCCGCGTGAGTTCGAGGAACATGCCCATGGACACACTCGATCACTGCCGCGCCTGCCTTGCGCCGGCACCCTATCTGTTCCTGCCGCTGGGCATGCATGCGCCTGCCCAGATGCTGGTGCGGCCGGACGATATGGACAAGCCGCAGCCGAGCTTTCCGCTCAATACCCAGGTCTGCCTGACGTGCGGGCTCATCCAGGTCGCCGACCAGATCCCCGCCGATTTCTTTCGCCACTATCTCTATGTGCCCTCTGGCGCAGCGACGATGCACAGCCATTTCGCCGACTTCGCCAAGGTTCTGGCCGACAGGGCCGGTGACGGGCTGATCGTGGACATTGGGTCCAATGACGGCATCCTCCTGGCCGATTGCAACAAGCTTGGGTGCCGCACGCTTGGCGTTGATCCCGCCGAGAACATTGCCGAACTGGCGCGCAGTCGCTGCGTGGAGGTGTACCTGGCCTATTTTGATCCCGACACAGCCGAAGCCCTGAGGGCAAGCCGCGGCCCGGCACGGGTTATCGTAACAACCAACACCTTCAACCATATCGGCGACCTCCACCGCTTCATGAAGGGCGTTGATATCCTGCTGGCTGACGACGGCGTCTTCGTGATCGAGGTCCCCCGCGCCAAGGAAATGATCGAAAAGGGGGCGTTCGACAACATCTATCATGAGCATGTCTCCGAGTTCAGCCTGCTCTCGGTGGCGAAGCTGGGCGAATATTTCGATCTCGAAGTGACGGACGCCTTGCGCCTCCCGGCCATCCACGGCGGCTCAATGCGCATCTTCCTGACGCGCCGGACCGCCGGGGTCACGCCCTCGCCTGTGGTGCAAGACATGCTCAAGGAGGAACAGGCGATCGGAATGCTGGATCGCCAGACCTATGACGCCTTCGCCCAACGGGTCGCCAGCCTGGGCGTTGACCTCAAGGCCAAGCTGGATGATCTGAAGGCCCAGGGCCTGAAGATCGCCGGCTACGGCGCCTCGGCGCGTGGCAACACCGTCCTCACGCACTTCGGCATCGACACGAAATACCTGGATTTCCTGGTCGACAAGAACAGCCTCAAGCATGGGCTCTATTCGCCAAACACACGCATTCCGATCCGCCCGGTCGAGGCGATAAAGCAAGAGAAGCCGGATGTGCTGTTCATGCTTGCTTGGAATTTCTTCGACGAGATTCGCGAACAGCAGGCGGGGTTCGAGGCCGTCGGCGGGCGCTTCCTGATGCCCTTCCCGACGCCCGCCTTCGCACCCTGAACCATGGGGAGGGCTTCCGGTGACAAAGCGCATATTGATCACAGGTGGCGCCGGTTTCATCGGCTCGCACTTGGCCAGAGCCCATATTGCAGAAGGTGACGAGGTCCATGTTCTCGTACGGCCGGCGGCCTCGCTCCGGGCCGATCGGGTTCACCGGAACACCATTGTTCATCGTGTCGATCTGCGGGATTATGCCGCCCTGCTTTCCTGCCTCGCCGCCACGCGCGCGCAAGTCATTTATCATCTGGCGACGGACGCGGGGCGCAACCGGACACTGCCCGATCTTTCCGATCTCGACTCCCTCACCACCGATCTCGACAATGTCCTGCGCCTTGCCGCGGCAGCAGCCAACGCCCCGGCCAAGCCCGACTGCTTCATCACTGCCCAATCGATCGCTGTCTATGGCAATGGCCTGTCACCGTCGATCGAGGACCAACGCGAGGCGCCGCTCGCACCCTATACAGCATCCATGGTCGCAGCGGGTCACTATCTCTCAGTCATGCAGCCGCGCCTCCCCTTCAGCATTCTGCATGCGCGGTTCGGACTGACATTCGGGCCCGGCCAGGCGAGCAGCTTCTTCATACCCTGGCTGATTGAACGCTGCCTCGCGGGCGAACCATCGGAAATCCGGACGCCCGAGGACCGCCGCGATTTCGTTCATGTCGAGGATGTGACGGCCGGGCTCATCGCCATGAGCAGGACGCCGCTGCACACGGGCACCATCATAAACCTGTCATGCGGCAAGGCGCCGACGGTGCGGGAAGTGGCAGAACTCATCATCGAGCTGACCGGAGCACCACGCGGGCTGGTGACGCTTGCCAGGATGAAACCCGATTACGTGCGAGGCCGGGCGCTGTGCGCCCGCACGGAACGCGCACGCGAGCTGTTGGGTTGGCGACCCCGCGTGTCGCTGCGCGAAGGAATTGCCCGAATGGTGTCCCGCCAGGTCGCGCAAAGGGTTTGATGATGGCAAGGCGCCCGCTCGTGTCGGTCCTGGTGCCCGCATTCAACGAAGAGGAGAATGTCGAACGCACCTATGCAGAGATCACCCGCGTGTTCGATGGCTTGCCCGAATATGAACTCGAGATCCTCTTCACTGACAACCATTCGACGGACCGCACCTTCGCCCTGCTGAGCGAGATCGCCGGGCGCGACCGGCGCGTGCGCGTCATCCGCTTTACCCGCAACTATGGTTATCAGCGCTCGCTCCTTGTCGCATACCAGAATGCCCGTGGAGACTGCTCGGTCCAGGTCGATTGCGACCTGCAGGATCCGCCATCCCTGATACCGGAAATGCTGGCGCGCTGGCGGGATGGCCACCAGGTCGTTTATGGCGTCAGGCGCTCGCTCGCCGATGGGCCAATCACTGCGGCCATGCGGAAAATCTACTACTACATGGTCAATGCACTGAGCGAGGATGAGCTGCCGGTCAATGCCGGGGAGTTTCGCCTCGTCGATGGGCGCCTGCTGGCGGAGCTGCGCAAAGTGTCGGACACCAGCCCCTATCTGCGTGGCCTGATCAGTTCCATGGGCTATTCCCAGGTCGGCCTCGAATATGATCGTGGCGCAAGGGTTGCCGGCGACAGCAAGTTCCCGTTGCGCCAGATGATCGCCCTCGGCATGGATGGCGTGCTCAACCACTCGCTCATCCCGCTGCGTATGGCGTCCGCGATCGGCATGCTCGTCGGCACCTGCACCCTGCTGCTGCTGGCCGGCTATCTGGTGGGCCGGCTGCTGCTGGGGCAGCACTGGCCGGCGGGTTTTGCGACTACGACCTTGCTGCTGTTGCTCGCCATCACCCTGAATGCGCTCTTCCTCGGCATTATCGGCGAGTATCTCGGCCGGATCTTTCAACAGGTGAAGGAGCGGCCGAGACCGATTATCGAGGCTATCGTCGATGGCGGCCGGCGGCTCGACCCCTTGAGCCGCGAACCAGAGCGGCCGCCGGTCATGGAGGCAATCAGATTTTAGGCCGCGCGACCATCAACAGCGGTGCGGCGCTATCCTCGGATCGCCGGAGTTCAACCTTCTCGATCGCATAGCCATTGTCGCGGCCGAATTGCATCAGCGGATCCTCGAGCGGACCCGGCTCACCCACGAGAATGGCGGAGGGCCGCTCGCCCGCCAACATCGCGCCGATCGTGCCGGGCGACACCAGATTGCGGAAATGACGGCGTTCACCTGCCGGAATATAGTCGCTCGCCCGATAGACGAATTGCCCCAGCGCAAGCTGAGGATAGACCGGCAGCCCGCCTTCCAGTGCATATACGGGAAACAGTGTCGCCATGGGGCCCGCGGCGCCGGCGCGTTCGACGCTGGCCCTCAGCTTCGCGGCATCCTCATGCACGACAATGCCGGTCCAGCTGCCTGGCACCACCAGTCGAGGAAGGGAGAGAAAAAGAATCGGGCCACCGGCGATCGTAGCCAGCGCGAGTCCGGCGGCGATGACCGGACGCGCACGGGTCTGCCGCGGCTGATCCAGCGCATGCAGCATCAGCCCGATCAACAGGATCGCGAAAGGGAACGCCATCGAGTGATATTGTGGGAAGGAGGGCGTGGGGAGGAGCGAGGCGGCCACGCTGATCATGACGATCGCTGCCATCAGCATGATGGGTCCGGTGCGAAACCGATTGAGCCAAGCCAGGCCTTTCGCTGGACTGGAATACGCGGCTGTCGCGGCCAATACGGCAATCAGGAGCGGCAGCAGTATCGTCGCCCCGCTGAGCCATATCTGGTGCGCCATCAGCAGTTTGTCGCGTATGCCCATAACCTTGGGATCATGGATGTTTGGGTGGGCCTGCCAGTAAGCGATCTGCGGTCCACGATGAAAGCTGAGGCAGTGCGCTAGGAAGCCGGCGGGATCCTGCGCGACGAAATAGAAGGTTGGAAGTCCGCCGATCAACCCGCCGACGACCAGTGGCATTAGGCTGCCGCGCACACGTGTCCCCAGGCTGGCCCCGGACGGCATCAGGAGGGCAGCAATGCCGACCGGCGGCAGCACGAGGAGATAATTGGCCTTGAAGCCCGCGCCCAGGCTCAACAGCAATCCTGCAGAAAATAATGTGCGGGACTTCGGCGTGCTTCCCTCGACCCCGCGCAGAAAGGCAAGGATGCCGAACAGCATGAACGGGGTCGCGATGAAATTATTCGTCACCGCCATTCCCGCCGCATCCAGCAATACGGGATTGAACAGCATCAATGCGGCCAGCAGCGAAGCTGCGGCGGTGCCAAGCCGCCAATGCTTGGCGAAAAGCCACAATGCGGCGAGGCTGGCTATCCAGGCGGCGAAAATGAGGATGCGCCCACCCAGCAGATAATGCTCCGTCGACGTCGCGGAATACAAGGCACGAAGCAGGATCGGCAGGTTGGGCAAGTGGCTGAAGTTCAGCTGCTGGTAAAGTCCATCCGCCGAAAACAGGACCCCTGCCGAAACATAGAACTGCTCGTCGCGCTGCAGTTCAAAGGCCATGATCCTCGCAAAAAGCGCTAGCAGCGCAAGGGCCGCAGCGCCGGTGAGCAACAATCTGGTACTGCGGGATATCGCCTGAACAGCTTTTGGTGCAGCGACGCGCGGTGCCGCCTGCAAACGCGTTACGTTCATCACCCTGTCCCTCTTGCGCAACCGGTATGGCGAACCGCTGAACCGGACCTTGCGGAGCGATCATAGCCTCATGGCCGCCAATTGGTTCGGAGCAGGGGAGGTAACCCGCGCGCTACAGGTTGCCGGCTACCATGTCTCGATGCTCGTAAATAAATGGGTTCGCACCTAGATCCGCGCCCGGACGCCAATGGTGAACCTGTACTTCGAAAACTCGTCCAGCGGCAGGACCGCGCTCCGCTTCGACGCTGTGGCGGCGCCGAACAACGAGAAACGCCGGTTCAGCAATCGTTCCAGCTCGACATGGCCGCTGTAGGTGTCGCGCCGGCCGTTCGCCGAACCCCGATATTCATTGCGGGTCCATGCCACACCCACGCTCAACAGCAGATTGTGCCGGACCTCCTGGTTCACACGCAGCGAGAGACGTGTGTCGGTACGACCCGATGCGCCGCTGCGTACCGTCGCGACGTCACCGCGAAACAGGTCGGCGCTCACCACGGTACGCGGGTGGGGCGACCAATAGAGGGCACCGTTGAAACCAAGGCCGGTGAAGCGCTGAAGACGGCTATCCTCAGGGTCATAACGAAAGACGCCAGCGCCCAGACGCCCACGCAGCCGTCCGGTGAGCTCGCGACTGAGGCCGACTTGCGCACCATAGGTCATGGCGTCCCGGTTGACGCCGCTAATGTCGACGGCTGTGTCAAAATCGCGCTTGGTCGCGAACACCTCCGTGAACATGGTCAGTGATGACTGCACGAGCACGCCGAGCCGTAGCGATCCGCGCAAGGTGGTCTGGTCACGATCATCATCCGCCCGCGCCCGGAAATCTACCCTGTCCGCGCCCACATTGACCAGCAGGGAAACCCGCGAACCGCCCGTGTCAAAGGCAAGATCACCGCTGTAGACATTGCTCCGTCTCGGGCGGGCAAAGATCGGCGCTCTTGCCTCGGGATCGCTCCGGCTTTCCACGGCCCGGTCGAACCGCGCGCTCGTCCGGATGTTGGCGCGCGGTCCCACCATCATCTTGCCGCTCAGCGCGCCGCCAAAGGTGGTCGCGTTCTCAATATCATTGTCGAGAAAGCGGCGCGCATCGACATAAAAATCGCCTCGCGCGCTCGCCCGTGCCCCTGAAAGGCCGACCGACAGCTGCGGCCTGGCCGCAAGGACGAAGTCGTCAACCTCGTTGGACCTGGTCGCATAGATGTTGCTGTCATAGCTGAGCTGAGTATCGATGCTGATCTCTACGCTTGCCGGCCCCAGGCTGTGGGTGATCGGCTCGTAACCCGGGCGAGGAAGCTCCTGGATCGAGAATGCGGGGCGGGCCTCCTGCGCGGCTGCGGAGCCCGATGCGATCAGCCCGATTGCGAATCCCGCGGCGCGGGCCTGACCTGACCAAAGGCTGGTGCCGCGCGTCAGAACCATGCTTCCGGAACCACTATGCTGTCATCGGGCCGTAGCGCCGTTTCCGCCCGGGCGCGGCCGCGAATAGTCCGCCCCCCCTCTTTACGGGTCACCATCGCGTCGTCCTGGCGGGCGCGGAAAGTATAGCCGCCGGCCATCGAAACCGCCTGCTCCATGGTCAGGCCGGGGACATAGGGATATTGCCCCGGCTTCTGCACCTCGCCCGAGATATAGAAGGGGCGATACTTGGTGATCTGGACGCTCACCTGGGGATGGCGAGCCAGATCGCGCTCGATCAAATGGGCGGCGATGCTCTGCTCAAGATCTGTTGTCGATCGCCCGGCAACCGAAACCGAGCCTACGAACGGAAGCGAAACGACGCCGCCGTCGCCAACCATGTAACTGTTGTTGATGGCATCAAACCCGAAGACCCAGACGCGGATCTCGTCATTGGCGCCGAGATGATAGGTGGCCGGGCCGGCGGACGCGAGCAGCGGCAGGTCCAGACCGCCGCCCGCACAGGCCGCCAGCAGACCACACAGCCCGACAATCAGGTGCTTAGAGCGCATTGTTGATACTCCCGCAAACCGACCGGATCAGCTTAAGTCATGTCGTCGAGAGCAGGGCATGTGCTTTCGGAGAAAAGCTGCCCCAAATGGGGTAGCATCAGACCCGTTTGCTGAACCCCCGGCTACCGAGCCGATGGATCATCACCGCCATCGCGACGATGAGAGGCACCGACCAACTCCTTGAGTACATATGAGGCGAAGCCATCGAGAAGCTGATAAAGACGAATGTCACCGCCAGCCCGAGCCCCGCCGTGCCGCGATCGCGGGTGAGGCAGAAGATCGACAATATGATCGGCAAGGCCATTATCATCAGCCAGCCGATCAGAGCGAAAACACCGCCTTCGGTCCAGATCAGCAAAAACATGTTGTGCACGGGCATGCGGTGCGAGCTCTCGACGCGATACTGGTCGACGCCAATCCCGACCAGCGTCGTGCGGTCGGTCATGTCCCATGCCTCGTCGATGAGGGCTTTGCGGCCCATATAGGTGCCTGCCGCCGAAACGTCGCCTGTCTCGATCGCACTGGCTACACGGCGTTGGAAGGCATCCGGCAGGCTGCTGATGGCCCCCATGCTCACGAGCACGCCCAGGACGGTGCCGATGAGCACCACCACCCTCACGATCCGCCCTTCCCGCGCGACCAGCACGAATACGGCGCTGGCCACAACCGCGCTTGCAAAGCCAGTCACCGATCCGGTCAGCACCAGGCCCATGCCCAGGATACCAAGCAAGGTCGCCGTGCTGAACGTGCTGATGCGGCCAATCCGGTTCAGGTAGAAGACAAAGGGAAGCGTCATCGCAATTACCGCGGCATTCCAATTCGCGTCGGCGGTGAAGGCCCCTAGCCGATTGTTGCCGGTGATGAACTCGTATCCGAACAACTGAGCAGTCCGATAATCATGCTCCGTTGTAAAATAGACCACGGCGCCGAACAACTCCATCGCCGCCGCGCCCAGCACCAGCGCCAAAATCAGCCTATGTAGGAGGCTGCCGACATCGTGAACCAGCAGCATCGGCAAAAGGGCGAAGGCGAAGCTGTACTGGCCCGCAACGATGAGCCAGCGCTCGCCATTGCCGTGGATCAAGCTGCTGATCAGCAGGCCAAGCAGCATCAGGAAGAGGCCGCCATACCAGAGGATCGTCAGCCCCCCAAACGGGAAGATATTGACGCGGCCGCTCATGAAAAGCAGCAGGGCGGCGAAGCAGAAGAGCGCATCTCCGATCGTGAAAAGATAATCGAAATGAATCCGCCAGGTGGTATAGCACGCCAAAAAGACGGCCGCCGATAAAACCCAGGACGCAAGTCCAAAGGCGCGGTTGGACATGACCACGGCACCAGTCGCTGGCATCGCGTTCGGCGAGGCGACCGCCGGGTTGATCACGATTGCATCGCTCCGTCGGGCGCCAGCCATGCGTGCAGGTCCCGGCCGATGAGGCGCGCGAGCCTGGCGATATCCTCGCGATAATGGTCCTCAAGGCGCCGGCGCAGATCGGAGGTGAGCGGTGGATAGGCCACGGGGCGGGCGATCAGGTTCCGCGCCGCCTCGAAAATGGGGTTGCCGCGCAGCGGGCCAGCCAGGTCCTTGAGCGGCTGGGGCAGCCTGCGGAGGGCAAGGGGAGCCAAAGGCGCCCTGCCGTCGTTCAATCTCGCATTGAGCGGCGCTGACGAGCCTCCTCGTACGATGCCCAGCGCGTTGCAGGCCCGGTCCAGGACCTCGGCGGGCCGCTCCTTGATATCCTCGTAAAGTATGACGGTCAGTTGCTCGGCCGGGAAGTGGTCGAGATAACGGCAAAGGTGGCGCGCGTAGAACCCGTCGTTCAGGAAACGTGGCGCGTCGGTCGTGGCCGGATTGAGTTGTTTTGCGATATCGCCAGACACCTGGCCACGCCGGAACAGCATGCAGTAATCGGAATAAGCCCGCTCCACCGGATTTCTAAGTTGCGCCACCAGCCGCACTTTGGGCAGCGTGGCGACCATGCGGGCCGGCGCCCGTTCGCTCGCCAGGTAATCGGCAGACTTCTCTCCGATGAACTGCTTGCCCCGCGCGCCGGAAAACTGCCTCAGATACCATCCCTCGCCCCGGTAGAACTCGCGGGAAAAATAGTGCGGCTCCGGCCCCGGCATGTAGACGTCGTCCATGGATCGGAGCTGGTGCGCAATCCATGTCGTCGCCGCCTTGGCCGCACCTATTACGATGAAATGCGGCAATTGATGGTCTGGCGCGCTCATCCTGATATCCGTCCGCTAGGCACTGGCCGAGCGCAGGCAATGTACGATGGAACGGCCCATGTGGTGCATGTCGGCCTCGCTCAGAGTGGGATCGACCGGAACCATCATGCTCGTCCGGCCAAGAAGAAACGCATTGGGCAGTCGCTCCAATCCGGTAGAGCCCGTGCAGAACGCTGCCTCAAGGTATATCTCCGGGCAAGAGCCGCTGCCGGCGGGGATGCCATAGGCGATAAGCTCTGCGACGATCCGGTCCCGCGACCATAGCGGACGCAGGGCCTCAGGCCTGATGAACGCGTAGAATTTATAATAGGCATGTTCCACCCAGGGCGGCGGCTCGGTTAGCCGCACTGCCTCGGTTCCAGCCAGATGCCGGTTCAGAATGGCGGCATTGCGACGGCGAATCTCAAGCCATCGATCCAGCTGGTCGAGCTGGCACAAACCGATTCCCGCCTGCATCTCGGTCATCCGGTAATTGCTGCCGATCGACTGATGAAGCCACCGAAAGCTGCCTGGCAGCCCGTTGTGGGCCGGTGGATGCGGCGATTTCCCATGGTCCTTATAGGCCCATGCCCGCGCCCAGGCGCCTTCGTCATCGAGAAGGAGCATACCGCCTTCGCCGCCTGTCGAGATGATCTTGTCGGTGCAGAAGGAGAAAGCCGCGGCGTCGCCAAAGGACCCGACCTGCCTGCCGTTCAGCTTAGCGCCATGGGCCTGGGCACAATCCTCAATGACCAAAAGATTGTGGCGGCGAGCCAGGGCCATGATGTCGTCCATCTGGCACGGCCAGCCGGCGAGATGAACGACGATTATGGCGCGCGTGCGGGCTGTGATCCGTGCAGCGATGGTGGCGGCCGTGAGCCCCTGGCATTCGAGGTCGACATCAGCGAACACGGGCTTGGCGCCAACCGCCGCGACGCAGCTTGCCGAAGCCATGAAGCTGCGGGCCGGAACGACCACCTCGTCACCCGCGCCCACACCGAACCCGCGCAGCGCAAGTTCCAATGCCAGCGTGCCATTGGCGACGGCGATGCCATGGCTGCGGCCACACCGCCTTGCGAGCGCCTGCTCGAAAGCACGGCAGCGTTCGCCATGATGCAGGGCATTGACGCGGCCACTCCTCAGGCAGCTAACGACCTCCTCAATCTCCGCCTCGGAATAGACCGGCCATCGCGACCAGACAGGGCTGGCGACGAGTCTGGGCCCCGCCTCTCTTTCGCCATCGGCTCTGTGAAACTGATGCATCCCCCCGTTCACCTTGCGCCTTGCGCGGACACACCGGCAGTGACCGGCAGATAGGGCCTTGATGCGCGCCCGAACGTGTGGCCCGCCGAAATCCTTTCGGCAGCACTCGGCGTCGGATCGGCCAACTGCGCTATCCGGTCCCCGTGGCTCCGCCTGGCTTCGCGGGGGCCAAGGAACTGCATGACCAGGGCATGACACAGATCGTCATCGCCCGTATTGCTCGCCAGCTCCAGCGGCCGGAGGACCTCCTGCAAAACGGCCATGGACACCGCGGCCGGCTCCGCCTCGAAGACTCTCGGCATTGAAGATGGCAGCCGCATCTCCCCGCTGTCGAACAGCTCCTCGTAAAGCTTCTCGCCCGGCCGGAGCCCGACTATCTTGATGTCAACCTCCACTTCCGGCTCCAGCCCAGCGAGCCGGATCATGCGGCGGGCAATGTCCATGATCCGCACCGAATGGCCCATATCGAGCACAAAGATCCGTCCGCGCTGGCTGTCGTCCTGCATCCCGCAAGCGGCGCTGTGCAGGACCAGTTGCACTGCCTCGTCAACAGTCATGAAAAAGCGTTCCATCTGCGGATGCGTGACAGTGAGCGGACCACCCCGGCTCAGTTGCCGCTGGAGCAAGGGAATGAGCGAACCGCTCGACCCCAGCACATTGCCGAAACGAACGGTCATGAACCGAGGCGCATCGGGCGTGTTCCTGCCCGCAAGGTCGAGCGCCTGACAATAAAGCTCGGCTAGCCGCTTGGTCATCCCCATGAAACCAACGGGATTGACGGCCTTGTCGGTCGAGACCTGCACCATCGCCATGGCACCATAATGCAGGGCCGCGTCCGCCACATTGCGGGTGCCGAGCACGTTTGTTTGAATGCCAGCCGAGGGATGCATCTCGACCAGCGGGACATGCTTGAGGGCGGCGGCGTGAAATACCAGCTCCGGCCGATGCTGGTCGAATACCCGCATAACATGATGGCGCTGGCGGATGGAACACAGGATCGGCTCACATTTCAGCTCGGGATAATGCTAGCGCATCTCCAGGTCGACCTCGTAGAGTCCGAGTTCGCTGGCATCCAGCATCATCAGCTGGGCGGGTTCGAAACGCGCGATCTGGCGCACCAGTTCGCGGCCGATCGTGCCGCCCGCCCCCGTCACCAGCACCCGCCGCCCCCGGATCGCCGCCGCCACCAGCCCGTTGTCGAGATCGACCTGCGGCCGGTCGAGCAGGTCCGAAATGTTGAGATAGCGCAGGTCCACGGGCTTGCGTTCGCCCATGTTCAGTTCGGTTACCGACGGCAGATATGCGACCTTGATATTGAGCGATTGGGCATCCGCTACCAGCCGAGCGGAGGCAATGCTCTGGAGCCGGGATGGCGCGCCGGTGTACAGCAA
>DATJLC010000071.1:0-1724 GCA_035490755.1 Sphingobium sp. | reverse complement strand
GCTCCGCTTCAGCCCCAGTCCGCTCCGCTTCAGCCGATGTCTCGGTCGGTCGGTCTGTCAAATTACTCGCCTCTCGTGACGCCCCATCTGCGGGCCGCACTCTTTCATTGTACTGCGCAAGATACTGATGCCCAAAGCCCGCATGCCCCGATCAGCGGAAATTATTATACGAGCCCCGAAACAACGATGACGACCATGGCAATAATGGCCAGACCAAGCGACGCCGAAAGCACATAGCGCACGATATGCGGGGTAGAGCCTGCGCGGGCCCTATCAGTTGCGACATGAACTTCATGGTCCTGCATGACTTTCTCCACGGCTTGATCGCCACGGCAGCAAGGGCAATCATTACGCCGATGAACGCTGCACCCGGGGAGCAGGTTCCATCGCGCAAGCCGGAACAGATCTGTAAATAATGCGCGGTCAGGCCGATTCAATTGGTGCTATGCAGATTTACCAAGTGCCTGAGGAAGGGGAAGTCGCATGGCGATGCTTGCGGACAACAAGGCAAAGGTGGCGCTGATGAGCGCGGGGCTGCTTGCCCTGGGCGTGGTGGCGGGGGGCTATCTGCTGGGCGATGGCCTGCGCCGGGCGCGGTCGGCCGACCGTTCCGTCACCGTGCGCGGCCTGGCCGAGCGCAATGTGACGGCGGACCTTGCCACCTGGACGATCGCCTATTCGGCTACCGGCACCGACCTTCCCGCGGTTCGCGCCGATATCGATGCGAGCACCCAGGCATTGCGCGCCTATTTCGCCGAGATGGGCTTCCGGCTGGCGGAACTGTCGCCGATCGGCGCGGGCGTGAACCAGTATATCAACAACGGCATTCCCAATATCACCATCACCCAGCGCATGTTGCTGCGCACCACCGACATTCCCCGCGCGCAGCGGGCGGTCGCGAACCAGTTCGATCTGGTACGGCGCGGTGTGACCCTGCAGGAAGGCTCCGGCATGGTCTACAGCTTCACCCGCCTCAATGCCATCAAGCCCCAGATGGTGGCGGAGGCGACGCGCGACGCGCGCAAGGCGGCCGAGCAATTCGCCAAGGACAGCGGCACCGGGGTCGGGGGCATCAAGAGCGCGACGCAGGGCTATTTCACCATCCAGCCGCGCGACAGCGCGGGGTCGGAGGAAGGCGGCGGCGGCAGCGGGGCGGACAGCCCCTACAAGAAGGTGCGCGTCGTTACGACGATCGACTTCTATCTCGACTGAGGGGTCTCGACCGGCGAGGTCGCGCTTTCGCCCAGTTGCGCGAGATAGCCGTCGGCCGTGCTGGCGAGCGGCGTGCCGGGCGCCAGCCTGCGCGCCCGCACGAACGCTGCGCTGGCCGCTCGATCGTCACCCGAAAGCGCGGCGATGACGCCCTGCTCCAGCGCGACGGCGGCATCGTCATTGGCAAGCCGGACCGCTTCGGCAATGTGCCGCCGGGCGAGCGGCAGGTCGTCCATGCGCCGTGCGAGCGTCGCCGAGAGCAGCCAGGCGAGCGGATCCTGCGGCGCGAGCCGGAGCGCCGCGTCAAGATCGGCGCGGGCGCCAGGATCGTCCTTCAAGGCGACGCGGGCCCGGGCGCGGTCGAGAAAGGCTTCGCCCTTGGCAAGGCCCTCGGGCAGGGCGCCGCCAAGCGCCTTGTCGAGCGCGCCCAGCGCCGTTGCCGGATCGCCGCCGGCGAGCGCGGCATTGCCGGCCTGTGCCCACAGGCGGGCGGCAGCAGCGGCGTCCGAGCC
>DATJLC010000070.1:0-7375 GCA_035490755.1 Sphingobium sp. | reverse complement strand
CGTCGTCGGCCCCTTCGGCCTGCTGCAGAGCTTCGCCGATGGCCTCAAGGTGTTCCTGCAGGAAACCATCGTTCCGAGCGCCTCGAACAAGGCGCTGTTCCTGATCGCGCCGATCATCACCTTCACCGTCGCGCTGATGGCCTGGGCGGTGATCCCGTTCGACGCGGGCGTGGTGCTGGCGGACATCAATGTCGGCCTGCTCTATGTCCTGGCGATTAGTTCGCTCGGCGTTTACGGCGTCGTCATCTCGGGCTGGGCGTCCAACTCCAAATATCCCTTCTACTCCGCGATGCGCGCATCGGCGCAGATGATCAGCTATGAGGTCTCGATCGGCTTCATCCTGATCTGCGTCGTGCTGTGGGCAGGCAGCTTCAATCTCTCGACCATCGTGACGAGCCAGCAGGGCTATTATGGCTTTTTGAACGGCCATGGCTTCAACCCGCTTCTGTTCCCGATGGCGGTCATGTTCCTGATCAGCGCCATGGCGGAAACCGCCCGCGCGCCCTTCGACCTGACTGAGGCGGAGAGCGAGCTGGTTGCCGGCTACCAGACCGAATATTCGTCCATGGCCTTTGCGCTCTTCTGGCTCGGCGAATATGCGAACGTGCTGCTGATGTGTGCGCTCAACTCCATCCTGTTCTGGGGCGGCTGGCTGCCGCCGGTCGACTGGGCGCCGCTTTATTATGTGCCGGGCATCATCTGGCTGTTCGCCAAGATCCTGTTCTTCTTCTTCGTCTTCTCCTGGGTGAAGGCGACCGTACCCCGCTATCGCTACGACCAGCTGATGCGGCTGGGCTGGAAGGTCTTCCTGCCGGTTTCGCTGCTGTTTGTGGTGATTATCAGCGGGTTCCTGATGTATTTCCGTTATGGAGGCGGCGCATGATCGCCCACTGGATCAAATCCTTCACCCTTTGGGAGTTCGTGAAGGCGCATTGGCTGACCTTGAAATATTTCTTCAAGCCCAAGGCGACGATCAATTATCCGTTCGAGAAGAACCCGATTTCCCCGCGCTTTCGGGGTGAGCATGCGCTGCGCCGCTATCCCAATGGTGAGGAACGCTGCATCGCGTGCAAGCTGTGCGAGGCGGTCTGCCCGGCGCTGGCGATCACCATCGAGGCGCAGCCGCGCGCGGATGGATCGCGCCGCACGACACGCTACGACATCGACATGACCAAGTGCATCTATTGCGGTTTCTGCCAGGAAGCCTGCCCGGTCGATGCGATCGTCGAGGGGCCGAATCTCGAATTCGCGACGGAAACTCGCGAGGAACTCTTGTACGACAAGGCAAAGCTGCTCGCGAACGGCGACAAGTGGGAGCGGGCGATCGCGGCGAACCTTGCCGCCGATGCGCCGTACCGTTAATGGGCGCGCAAAGTTTAATTCCGTTCGCCCTGAGCTTGTCGAAGGGCCACGCCGAGCGGAGCGAGGCATCTGCCTTCGCTAACACTCAGGCGGAGGCTTCGACGTCGCTCAGCCCGAACGGTTCCGAGGGGGCAATTGCTCAGTGATCCACGTCCTTGCCTTTTACCTGTTCGCATCACTGGTCGTGCTGAGCGGCGCGCTCACCATCCTGGCGCGCAATCCGGTGCACAGCGTGCTGTGGCTCATCCTCGCTTTCTTCAACGCGGCGGGTCTGATGGTGCTCCTGGGCGCCGAGTTCGTCGCGATGCTGCTTGTCATCGTCTATGTCGGCGCGGTCGCGGTGCTGTTCCTGTTCGTCGTAATGATGCTCGACATCGACTTTGCCGAGCTGCGCGCCGGTTTCGTCGAATATCTGCCGTTCGGTGTCCTGATCGCGCTCGTGCTGCTGGCCGAGATCGTGTTTGGCGCGGCGGTGTGGAAGGCGGGGCCGCTCCAGCTCGCGCAGCGCGCGGCGCCGTTACCCAATGCCACGCCCAATATCCAGGCAATCGGCGAGATCCTCTACACCCGCTACATCTTCCTGTTCGAGGCGGCGGGCATCATCCTGCTGGTCGCCATGATCGGCGCCATCGTGCTGACCCACCGGGCGCGCGGCGGGGTGCGCGGGCAGAAGATCGACCGGCAGAACCGTCGCCGTCCGCAGGATGCAGTGCGCAACGTCAACCAGCCCGTCGGGCAGGGGGTGGAGCTGTGACTATTTCCCACCTGTCGGAGATTGCCGCATGATCGGCCTCGTCCATTATCTCGTCGTCAGCGCGATCCTGTTCGTGCTGGGCGTGCTCGGCATCTTCATCAATCGTAAGAATGTGATCATCATCCTGATGGCGGTCGAACTGATCCTGCTCAGCGTAAACATCAATTTCGTTGCCTTCAGCGCCTATCTCGGCGATCTGGTCGGGCAGGTGTTCAGCATGTTCGTGCTGACCGTGGCTGCGGGCGAGGCGGCGATCGGCCTTGCCATATTGGTCATTTACTTCCGCGCGCGCGGCACAATCGCCGTCGACGATGTCAACCGGATGAAGGGGTAAGCCGGCGGTGTCAGCGATTCAGATCATCGTCTTGCTGCCGCTGCTGGCCGCGATCGTCGCGGGGCTGGGCAACCGGATGCTCGGCAACGTCGTGGCCAAGTCCCTGACGACGGGCGCGCTGTTCATCGCCTGCGCTTTGAGCTGGGTGATCTTCACCGGCTTTTGGCTCGGCGGGACGGAGGCCTATGTGGCGCCGGTCTTCACCTGGATACACTCCGGCAGTTTTGATGCCGCCTGGTCACTCCGGGTCGACACGCTGACCGCGGTCATGCTGGTGGTGATCACCAGCGTTTCCGCGCTCGTCCACCTCTATAGCTGGGGCTATATGGCGGAGGACCCGGATCAGCCGCGTTTCTTCGCCTACCTCTCGCTGTTCACCTTCGCCATGCTGATGCTGGTGACGGCGAACAACCTGCTGCAGATGTTCTTCGGCTGGGAAGGTGTCGGCCTCGCATCCTATCTGCTGATCGGCTTCTGGTATCACAAGCCCTCTGCCAATGCCGCAGCGATCAAGGCTTTCGTGGTGAACCGCGTCGGCGATCTCGGCTTCATGATGGGTATTTTCGGCACCTATCTGGTGTTCGATACCATCTCGATCCCTGCGATACTCGAAGCCGCACCGACGATGGCTGGCTCCACAATCGGCTTCCTTGGCCAGCGCTTCGACACCATGACGGTAATCTGCCTGCTCCTGTTCCTGGGCGCGATGGGCAAGTCGGCGCAACTCGGCCTCCACACCTGGCTTCCGGACGCGATGGAGGGCCCGACCCCGGTCTCCGCCCTGATCCACGCCGCGACCATGGTGACGGCGGGCGTGTTCATGGTCTGCCGCCTGTCGCCGATGTTCGAGACGAGCGCGGTCGCCCTGTCGGCGGTGACGATCATCGGCGCCGCCACCTGTATCTTTGCCGCCACCATCGGCACGGTGCAGAACGACATCAAGCGGGTGATCGCCTATTCGACGTGCTCGCAGCTCGGATACATGTTCTTCGCGGCTGGCGTCGGCGCCTATGGCGCGGCGATGTTCCACCTCTTCACCCACGCCTTCTTCAAGGCGCTGCTGTTCCTCTGCGCGGGCAGCGTGATCCACGCCATGCATCATGAGCAGGACATGCGCTATTACGGGGGGCTCCGGAAATCGATCCCGATCACCTTCTGGACGATGCTGATGGGCACGCTCGCTATCACGGGCGTGGGCATTCCCGGAACGTCGCTGGGCTTCGCGGGCTTTTTCTCCAAGGATGCGATCCTGGAGAGCGCTTATGCGGCGGGCGGTCATGGCACAGGCGCCTTCTTCGTCGGCGCGCTCGCGGCGCTGCTGACCAGCTTCTACAGCTGGCGGCTGATCTTCCTGACCTTCTATGGCAGGCCGCGCTGGGCGGAGAGCGAGCATATCCAGCATGCCGTTCATCATGAACATGAAGATGTGTCCCACGAGGCGAGCGAACATGCGCTCGACCCGCATGACGCGCTCCCGCATGAGGGAACCGCCGGCTATCATCCCCATGAAAGCCCGCCGGCCATCCTCCTGCCGCTCCTGGTGCTGACTGTCGGTGCTGTGATCGGCGGCTATGTCTTCCACCATGCATTTGTGGGATCGGAGCATGGCGCCGAGTTCTGGCGCGGTTCGCTCGCCTTTGACGCGCACCTGATGCATGCCGCCCACGAAGTGCCTTTGTGGGTGAAGTGGACGCCCTTCGCGGTGATGCTGACCGGCTTAGTCATCGCATGGTTGAGCTATATCCGCTACACTGACTGGCCCGCCCGGTTCACGGCGCAGTGGCGCGTCCTGTACGACTTCCTGCTCAACAAATGGTATTTCGATGAGCTTTATGACCTGCTCTTCGTGCGCCCGGCCTTCCTGATCGGACGGCTGTTCTGGAAGGGCGGCGATGTCGGGACCATTGACCGGTTTGGACCCAACGGCCTGGCGGCGCTGGTCGTGCAAGGTGGCAGGATCACGCGGCGGCTTCAGTCCGGCTATCTCTATTCCTATGCCTTGGTGATGCTGATCGGCCTCGCCGCGGCGACAACCTGGGCCATCACACTGTAATGACCGGCTTTCCCATTCTTTCGCTGATGCTTGCCGTGCCTATGGCCGGCGCAATCGCCTGCCTGTTCGCTGGTCCGAACCAGGCGCGCTGGATCGCACTTGCCGCGACGCTCGTCGATCTTGTTCTCGGCCTCGTTCTGTGGGCTGGTTTCGACCAGTCGGCGGGTGCGCCGCAGTGGCAGTTCACGGAGTTCGCGCCGATCTTTGGCCGTTTCGCCTGGGCGCTGGGCATTGATGGCATTGCGCTGATGCTCATCGTCCTGACGGTGTTCCTGATGCCGATCTGCATCGGCGCGAGTTGGGACGCGATCCAGAAGCGCGTCGGCGAGTACATGGCGGCCTTCCTGTTCATGGAAGTGCTGATGATCGGCGTCTTCACGGCGCAGGATATCTTCCTGTTCTACATCTTCTTCGAGGCCGGGCTCATCCCGATGTACCTCATCATCGGCATCTGGGGCGGCGCCGACCGCATCTATGCCAGCTACAAATTCTTCCTCTACACACTGCTCGGCTCCGTGCTGATGCTGATTGCCATGCTGTGGATGGTTCATGAGGCGGGCAGCACAAGCATCCCTGTCCTGATGGCCTATGACTTCGACCCTGGTGTCCAGAAGTGGCTGTGGCTTGCCTTCTTCGCGAGCTTTGCGGTCAAGATGCCGATGTGGCCGGTCCACACCTGGCTACCCGATGCGCACGTGCAGGCGCCCACAGCGGGCTCTGTCATCCTGGCCGGCGTGCTGCTCAAGATGGGCGGCTATGGCTTCATCCGCTTCTCTCTGCCGATGTTCCCCGAAGCCTCCGCCGAGCTTGCCTGGCTGGTTTTCGGCCTGTCGATGGTGGCGGTGGTTTATACCAGCCTCGTCGCCCTGGTGCAGGGCGACATGAAGAAGCTGATCGCCTACAGCTCGGTCGCGCATATGGCGATCGTCACCGCCGGCCTGTTCGCCTTCAACACGCAGGGCATCGAAGGCGCAATGATGGTGATGCTGGGCCACGGCCTGGTTTCCGGCGCGCTCTTCCTGTGCGTCGGCGTGATCTATGACCGGCTGCACACGCGCGAGATCGACCGCTATGGCGGCCTTGCCAACAATATGCCGGTCTACGCCCTGCTGTTCATGGTGTTCACCATGGCTTCGGTCGGCCTGCCCGGCACCAGCAATTTCGTGGGCGAGCTGCTCTCGCTCGTTGGCGTCTACCAGGCGTCGAGCTGGGTCGCGCTCATCTGCACGACCGGTATCATCCTGGGCGCGGCCTATATGCTCTATCTCTATCGGCGCGTGGTCTATGGTCCGCTCGACAAGCCCGATGTGGCGGCGATGCGGGACTTGTCGGCGCGAGAGGTCGCGCTGCTCGCGCCGATTGCGCTCGCGGTGCTGTGGATGGGCATCTATCCCGAAAGCTTCCTGGCGCCGATGCGGGCCGATGTCGCAAGCCTGGTGGCCCGCGTGGATCGCGCCCGCCCTGAGGGCGACGCGAAGCTCGCCCTGGGTAAGGTGCCTGTCGCAACGGGACATGATGCCTCGCATTCCGCGCATGGGGAGGCGCACTGATGATTGACATGGCTTCCCTCCTGGCAGTCGGACCCGAGCTGGTCCTGACGGCGGCGGGCCTCATCCTGCTGATGGTTGCGGCCTATGTCGGGGACCGCGCAACTGTGGCGGTCAGCTGGCTGGCGGTGATCGCCCTTGGTGTTGCGGGCGCCATGCTGGCGGTGCCGGGCGCCATTGCGGGCACGGTCTTCGAGGGTCTTTATCGCGGCGACGCCTTTGCGGCCTTCGCCAAGGTGCTGATCTATGGGTCGGCGGCTGCAAGCATCGTCATCGCACCGCGCTTCTTCGCGCATGATGGGCCCGTTCGGGCGGAATATCCGATCCTCATCCTGTTCGCCTGCATTGGCATGTCGCTCATGGTCTCGGCGGCAGACTTGCTGACACTCTATGTCGGGCTCGAGCTGAACAGCCTCTCCGCCTATGTTCTGGCGAGCTTCATGCGCAGCGACGAGCGCTCGGCGGAGGCCGGCCTCAAATATTTCGTGCTGGGCGCGCTGGCGAGCGGCATTCTGCTCTACGGCATCTCGCTCCTCTACGGCTTTTCCGGGACGACGGGCTTTGACGGCGTCGCCGCCGCCATGACGGACGGGCTCGACAAGGGCGAGCTGTTCGGTCTGGTGTTCGTGCTGGCGGGCCTTGCCTTCAAGATGAGTGCCGTGCCCTTTCACATGTGGACGCCGGACGTCTATGAAGGCGCACCGACGCCCGTCACCGCCTTCTTCGCGAGTGCGCCGAAGGTGGCGGCGATCGGTCTGGCGGTGCGGGTAGCGATCGAGGCGCTTGGACCGTCCGGCATGGCCTGGCAGCAAGTTGTGATCTTCGTCGCGCTTGCCTCAATCCTCCTTGGCGCGGTCGCAGCAATCGGTCAGGCCAATATCAAGCGCCTGCTCGCCTACAGCTCGATCAACAATGTCGGCTTCGCGCTGATCGGTCTCGCCGCAGGCACCCCGGAGGGGGTTGCGTCGGTGATGAGCTACCTCGCCATCTATGTGGTGATGACGGTTGGCAGCTTCATCTGCATCCTGCAGATGCGCGATCTCGACGGTCGTCCTGTCGAGACCATCGCCAGCCTGTCCGGCCTGTCGCAGAGCCGGCCGGGTCTCGCCGCCGCCTTTGCGATCTTCATGTTCAGCCTTGCCGGTATTCCGCCGCTCTTTGGTTTCTGGGCCAAGTTCCTGGTGTTCGACGCGGCTGTCGCGGCTGGCCTCACCGCGCTGGCGGCGGTTGGCATCGCCGCGTCGGTGATCGGCGCCTTCTATTATCTCAAGATCGTCAAGACGATGTACTTCGATGAGCCCGCACCGGCCTATGCCAAGGGCGAC
>DATJLC010000069.1:0-11621 GCA_035490755.1 Sphingobium sp. | reverse complement strand
GGCAAGAAGGTGCTGGCCAGTACGGCGGACAGCTTCAAGCGTTCGACGTTGGAACTGGGCGGCAACGATGCCGCGCTGATCCTCGACGACGCCGACATCGCCGCCGTGGCGCCGGCTATCTTTGAGGCCGCCACTCTGAATGCAGGGCAAATCTGCCTCGCGGCCAAGCGTGTCTATGCTCCGGCCGACAAGTACGACGCGCTATGCGAGGCGCTGGCCGACCTCGCCGGCAAGGCCGTGGTGGGCGACGGGCTTGAACAGGGTACCCAGATCGGCCCAATTCAGAACCGGCTCCAGTTCGAGAAGCTGCTCGGCTTTCTGGATGATGCGCGGGAAAGCGGGCGAGTGATCGCGGGCGGCCATGCGCTGGAGGGCGATGGCTTCTTCATCGCGCCGACCGTGGTCCGCGATATTCCCGAGGACGCGAGACTGGTTGCGGAAGAACAGTTCGGCCCGGTCATCCCCGTCCTGCCCTATGACAGCCTGGACGATGCCATCGCCCGCATCAACGCCAGCGACTATGGCCTTGGCGGTACGGTGTGGACATCCGACCCGGTGCTCGGGGAGGCTGTCGCCCGGCGCATCGAGAGCGGCACGGTCTGGGTCAACCGCCATCTCGCCCTGCCCTTCGACGTGCCCTTCGGCGGCGCCAAGCAATCAGGCATCGGTCGTCAGCAGGGCATAGAGGGGCTAAAGGAATTCACCCAGGCCCGCATCGTGAACGTCAACCTCAACGTCGTGGGCGACCGCATCCCGACCTGATCCGGCAAAGCGAGACGTCGGCGGGGGATTACTTGATGCCCCCGCCAAGATAGCTCGGAAAGCCCGCCACTTCCGGCGACATCGCCGAAAACCAGACGACGATCAGGTTATAGGCCATGAACAGCGTGTTCAGCAGTCCCACCTGCATGAGCACGATTGCCGCATTGCGATAGGAAGCGGCACGGATGTGGCCGAAACCGTGGTCCCAGGGGGTGAAGCGGTTCGCGCCGCGCAGGAAATAGAATATGCCGGGCAAGGCCCACAGCGCACCGAGCAACAAGCCCTCATAGATGGGCCACTGGCGCACGGTGCCGGCATATACCGTCAAGGGAGGCCAGGCCCGGTTCCACGCCATGATCCCCTGCGAAATCCCGCTGAATTCGGCATAGATGTCCATCAGGACGCCGAACAGGACAGCGATGGCGCACAGGGCGACGATGTTCCCGATCTTGAGATAGCGGTAGCACAGAATCATGATCCCCGCCGCCAAAAGGGAAAACACCGGATTGAGCCAGTAGAAGGCCATGGTCTCCTGGATCAGCGGCTGCGTGATCGTTGCCCTGTCCACCGGCATGAACGGAAGGTCGGAAATCCAGTCGCCGCGGTTGAAGAAATGCAGATTGAGCGTGAACGCCTGATTGGCGGCATTCGTCATCGATTCCTGCCAATAGACCGAGCTCCACAGGATCGTCACGAAGACAGGCCAGACCAGCTCGCGCCTGAACCAGGAAAAGCCGATCAGGAACAGGGTCCACACGATCCCGCCCATGGCCATGAATGATTCGGAGTTGCGGACATTGGCCAGAACCTCATCCGTGATGGGGCTTGGCCCGGGCGGAACCTCGGCGAAGGACGGCCCGATGGCCCAACGGATATAGCCGATCAGCTGATACAACAGGACAAGCGCGCCGATCACGGCGAACGTTGTGCAGAGGCGTTTCAGATTGTGCGACGCCATGGGCGCCGCGCCATGCCTTGTTTCCATTTGCCCCTCCCCCACTGCCGCGATGCGACCGAAAAAAAAAATCAGCGATCCGCCTTGGTCACGCGCCGCCCTTCCGTTGCCGCGAGGGCCCTGGCCTGCGCTCCGACATAGGCGCGGATGGCTTCCATCTCGTCGGGCTTCAGCCATGCGCGGAAGCTGACCATGCCGCGTTCCTCCAGCGCACCGTCCTGCACGATCGCCATCCACGTCGCCTTGTCCGACAGGGCCGGCGAACGGCGCAAGTCGGGCAGCACGCCGCTGGAATAGGCCGAGGGACCGTGGCAGAAGCCGCAATTGCCCGCATAGAGCCCCTCTCCGGCCGACACCATGGCGGCGGGGAAAGTCTCGCCGGGCGGATTGGCTGGCATGACGGGGCGCGTGTAGGCGGGCAGGCTGGCCTTTGCGTCCAGCGCGAAGACCAGCACGCGCCCATTGGGCCGCTTGTGCGGGTCGGGCGCCAGCGGCGATGTCAGGGCGAAAGCCCCGCCCGCTCCAGCCAGGACCGCGACATATTGCCGCCCGCCGACCGCATAGGAGGACGCCCCGGCAATGATCCCGCTCTGGCCGTCAAAGCGCCACAGCTTCTTGCCGTTGTCCGCCCGATAGGCGATGAATTCGCCGCGCGGCGAACCCTGGAACAGCAAATTGCCCGCGGTCGCGAGGATGCCGCCATAGCCGGGGCCGTCATGATCGACGGTGAAGCGGGCCTTGCGCGCGCTGGGGTCCCAGGCGACGATGCGGCCGCGCGTCAGGGCCTTGAGCGCGGCAAGCCCGGCATCATCACGCGGCCCGATGTTGCGCGGCGAGCCATTGGCCAGGTTCCAGCGCCCGGGCGCGAATTTGTACGCCTTGTCGTCGGCATAATAAAAGGGGATCTGCTGGGCCGGAATATAGACCAGCCCGGTCTTGGGACTGTAGGCCATTGGCTGCCAGTTATGCGCGCCGAACGCGCTGGGCAGCGCCTCGAAATCGCCGCCATTGTCGTCATAGCGCGCCTCCCGCCGCTCGATCGGGCGCCAGGTCTTCGGATCATAGCCCGTGGCCCAGTTCACCGGCACGAAATTGTCGACGGAAATCGGCTTGCCCGTCTCCCGGTCGATGACGAAGAAAAACCCGTTCTTGGGCGCGTGATAGGCGACGTTGCGCGGCTTGCCGTCCAGCATGAGGTCGGCGAGGATGATCGGCTGGTTCGCGGTAAAGTCCCAGGATTCGCCGGGCGTCTCCTGATAGTGCCAGCGATAGGCGCCGGTATCGGGATCGAGCGCCAGGATCGACGACAGGAACAGATTGTCGCCCTTGTCGCCCGATCGCACCCTGTGGTTCCATGGCGAACCGTTGCCGGTGCCGATCAGCAGCTGGTCGAGCGCTGCGTCATAGACGATGGCGTCCCATACCGTGCCCCCGCCGCCGCTCTGCTTCCACGCACCGTTCGCGCCCCAGGTCTTGCCGGCCACGGACGCCATGACAGGATCGGACGCCGCTCCGTCCGGTTTCCCGTCCGGATTGGGCGCGGTGTAGAAACGCCAGACGAGCCTGCCGGTCTGGACATCGTAGGCGGAAACATAGCCGCGCACGCCGAGATCGGCGCCGCCATTGCCGATAATCACCTTGTCCTTCACCACGCGCGGCGCGCCCGTGATCGTGTAGGGCTTGGAGGTGTCGGTGGTCTGGACCGACCAATTCTCCTTGCCGGTCGCCGCATCGAGTGCGATCAGACGGCCGTCGAGGGCGCCGATGAACAGCTGTCCGCGCCATACGGCCACGCCGCGATTCACGACATCGCAGCAGGCGTCATACGCCTTCCGGCCGGGGACCTTTGGGTCGTAGGACCAGAGCAGCTTGCCGGTGGCAGCGTCGAGCGCGAACACCTTCGACCAGGCACTCGACACATACATCACGCCATCGACCACGACAGGCGTGGCCTCCTGTCCGCGATCGGTATCCAGATCGTAAGACCAGGCGAGCCCCAGCCGCTCGATGTTCATGTCATTGATGGCGTCGAGCGGGCTGTAATGATCCTCATTGTAACCGCGACCGGTCGTCATCCAGTTCTGCGGTTCGGCGTCGGCATTGACCAGGCGTTCGGCATCGACCGCCGCCGCTTGTCGAGGTTCGTCAGCATTCGATCCCATGACCTGATGGCAAGCAGCCAACGCCAGCGCCGACACCACGCCCAACCAGGAAATCCGCCCCATCACTCTCTCCAGACCCGCCGTCATTGTACCGCTTGGGCGCTCAAGCATTAGTTTTTTTATGGCCTATATAAACTCTTGATCGGCCGCCCATGGCCTGTCAAGATTTTTGCAGATCCTGTCTTTGGGGCACATGCGAGTCCCCCACAGCGCACAATGACAAAGGGGAGAGCCAAATGTCCGACCATCCGCTTTTGATCGACGGTCAGCTCGTGTCGGGCGATTTCACCCTCGATGTCATAAACCCCGCGACGGGGGCTGCCTTTGCAACCGTATCCCGGGCATCCGAGGCGCAGCTTCTGGGGGCGGTCGCCGCGGCGAAGGCGGCGCAGCCCGGCTGGGCGGCGCGCCCGCTGACGGAACGGCGCGACGCCGTGCTGCGCCTGGCCGACCGGATCGACGCCGAGGCGGAGAAGATTGCCCGCACCCTGGTTCTGGAGCAGGGCAAGCCGCTGCCGCAGGCGCAGATGGAAGTGGGTTTTGCCTCCATTTTCCTGCGTTACTTCGCGGATCAGGACCTCGCCCCGGAAGTCATCCAGGATGACGAGGCCTATCGGATCGAGATGCATTACCGGCCGCTCGGCGTGGTCGCCGGCATCACCCCGTGGAACTTCCCTTTCCTGATCGGCATCTACAAGCTGGGGCCGGCGGTATTGCTCGGCAACAGCTTCGTCTGGAAGCCAGCGCCGACAACGCCGGTCACCGCCCTGATGATGGCGGGGATTTTGAACGAGATCTTTCCCGCCGGCGTCGTCAATATCATCGTCGACAATAATGATCTGGGCGGCCCGCTCAGCCAGCATCCCGACGTCGCCAAGATCTCCTTCACCGGTTCGACGGCGACGGGCCGGAAGATCATGGCCGCCGCCGCATCCTCCCTCAAGCGCCTGACGCTGGAACTGGGCGGCAATGACGCCGGCATCGTCCTGCCCGACGCGGACATCCGCAAGACAGCGCAAGGCGTCGTCGGCAGCGCCTTCTTCAACACCGGACAGGTGTGCATCGCGCTCAAGCGCCTCTATGTGCATCGCTCGATCTACGACGAGATGTGCGCCGCGCTGGCCGAGGAGGTCGGGAACCTCTGCGTGGGCGACGGGCTGGAACAGGGCACCACTGTCGGTCCGCTCCAGAACGCAATGCAATATGCCAAGGTGGACCGCTACCTTGAGGCCGCCAATCGCGACGGCACCATCATCGCGGGCGGCCGCAAGATGGACCGCACCGGCTATTTCGTCGAGCCGACGCTGGTGCGCGACATCGCCGACGGCAGCCCCCTGGTGGACGAGGAACAGTTCGCGCCGATCCTGCCGGTCATCGCCTATGACGATGTCGAGGACGTGATCGCGCGCGCCAACGCCTCCGAATATGGTCTGGGCGGATCGGTCTGGGGCGTGTCGCAGGAGGCCACCGACGCTGTTGCCGCGCGCATCGAAAGCGGCACGGTTTGGATCAATCATCACACCCATTTCGGCCCCCACATCCCCTTCGCCGGGGCCAAGCAGTCGGCCGTCGGATCGGAATTCGGGAGGGAGGGCCTGCTGGAATTCTCCCAGAAGACGGTCGTGAGCCGCGCCCGCTGAGCAGGAACTGACGCATTTTCGGCAGGAGGATCGATGGATACGGGCTTTCTCATCACCAACGGAACCGTCGTTGACGGAACCGGCGCGCCGCCGTTCGATGCGGACATTCGCGTGCGCGATGGCCGCATCGCCGAAATCGGCCCGGGCCTGCAGCGCGAAGGACGTGAACGCATCGTTGATGCCCGTGGCTGCTATGTGACGCCCGGCTTCATCGAAGTGCACAATCATTTTGACGGGCCGATGTGGTGGATGCCCACGCTGGAGCCGATGCCCGGCTATGGCGTGACGACATCCGTCAACGGACATTGCGGCTTCTCCGCCGCGCCGGTGAGCGAGGATCAGGCCGCACGACAGGAAATGGTCCGGATATTCTCCTTCTTCGAGGATATTCCCGAGAAGCCCTTCCTGAACCAGCTGCCATGGGACTGGACCCGGTGGAGCGAATACCGCGCCTCGCTGGAGCGTAACGTCCAGATCCCGATCAACTTCGTGGCGTTCGTCGGCCACATCGCCATCCGCCTAGCGGTGATGGGGATCGAGGCCTGGGATCGTGCCGCCACGGCCGACGAGATCGCCCGGATGTGCGGCCATCTCGATGATGCCCTGAAGGCCGGCGCCCTCGGCCTGTCGTCCAATCTCCTCGATCATGACGCGCATGACCGGCCTGTGCCAAGCTGGCGCGCCGATGACGCCGAATGGTCAGCGTTGATGGATGTCCTGGAACGCCATGAAGGGTCGGTGCTGCAAATCAACTTTGACTATCTCGTCAGGTTCAATGCGGCGAAAAACATCGCGCGGATCGCGCGGCTGGCCAAGGGGCGCAAGCTCCGTATGCAGCTGACCGGGGCGGTTCCCACGGTCGAGTTCGCCGCGCACATCTATCCGCAGGCCATGGCTGATTTCGAACAGCTGGTGGCCGATGGCCATGATGTATGGAACGCCTACAGCCAGAAGGGTTTCACGATCGTCGTGAACTTCAATTCCTCGCTCATGTTTGCGCAGTCCAACAACTATGCCTGGGGTGACGTGATCGAGGCCAAGGGCGACGAGGCGAAGTTCGCCATGTTGAGCGACCCCGCCTGGCGCAAGCGCGCGCGCGACACATGGTGCGAAACGGTCGATCAGTCCCCGCTCAAATATCCCGAGCAGATGATCTTCTTCGAGAGCGAGTCCGGAGCCGGACCGCTGGGCATCACGCTCAGGGCGTATATGGACCGGACCGGCATCGACCATCCATCGGACGCGCTGGCCGAATGGGTGCTGGAGAACGGTCCGGCCTCCGTGCTCAAGCTGGCGGAAGTGCCCAAGGACGACAAGGCCCTGGCCGTGTGGATGCGCCATCCGCGCGGCATCGGCAATGTCTCGGACTCCGGCGCCCACGGCCAGATGTTCTGCGGCATTGGCGACAATGTCATGCTGCTGACGGAATATGTGCGGGACACCAAGGCGCTGAAGATCGAGGAAGCGATCCATATCCTCACCGGCCAGCCCGCCAGGCACTACAACCTGCATGACCGTGGTATCCTGGAGGTGGGACGCGCGGCCGATATCGCCGTCTTCAACCTTGACGAGATCGAATGCCGGCCAATGCGAAAGGCATGGGACGTCCCCAATGGCGAGGGCGGCCGCACCTTCCGCTGGTCGCGCGATCCGGCACCGATGCGGCTGACGCTGGTCAATGGCGTCGCCACATTCGACAATGGCGATTTTACGGGGCGTTTCCCGGGCGCCTATGTCGGCCCGGTCGCGGAACCACGTTCCGCACTCGCCTGAGCCAACCGCTCAGAGCCGGATGATGACCGACTTCAGTTCCGTATAGGCCTCGACGCCCTGACGGGCCTGCTCGCGACCGAGGCCCGATTGCTTGTAGCCGCCAAAAGGCAGAGCCGGGTCGATCACGCCATGGCAATTGCCCCAGATCGTGCCCGCCTTCAGCTTGGATGCGAGCCTGTGCATGGCAGAAACATCCCTGGTCCAGATACCGGCGGCGAGACCGAAGCAGCTGTCATTGGCGGCTTTGGCGACTTCGTCGAGATCGTCGAACCGCTGGGCGACAACGACGGGACCGAAAATCTCCTCCCTTACGACACCCATGTCCGGCTTGACGTCAACGAGCACCGTCGGATTGACATAATAGCCATCGGCCGATGGCGCGTCACCGCCGACGGCCACGGACGCACCGGCGCGCTTGCCCGCCTCGATATAGCCAAGCACGCGATCATATTGATCCTTCGAGACCAGGGGGCCCATTTGCCCTTCAGGATCAAGCGACGGACGCGGCGCCCAAAAGCCCGACGCCTGCGCCACGCCCTCGATCAGCCGGTCGAAGATCGAGCGGTGCGCATAGAGCCTCGATCCGGCGACGCAGACCTGCCCGGAGTTGAAGAAGATCGCGCCTGCCGCGCCTGGCGCCGCCGTCGCAAGATCGACGTCCGGCAACACGATCACCGGCGACTTGCCACCCAGTTCCAGCGTGACGCGCTTCAGCGTATCGGTCGCCGTCCGGTTGATGATCTTGCCCACTTCGGTGGAGCCGGTGAAGGCGACCTTGTCCACATCCGGATGGCGCACGAGCCGATCGCCCGCCGTGTGGCCGTTGCCAGTGACGATGTTGACGACGCCCGCCGGGAAACCCGCCTCCGCCACCAGGTCGCCGAGCCGCAACGCCGTGAGCGAGGTCTGCTCCGCCGGTTTCAGGACCAGCGTGCAGCCCGCCGCCAGCGCCGGCGAAATCTTGAGCACCGCCATCAGCAGCGGGAAATTCCATGGCACGATCTGCGCCGCGACACCCACGGGCTCGCGCCGCACATAAGTGTGGAAGGCGCCACCCGGCAGCGACATCGGCTCGGGATTTTCAGCGCCCAGCTTGGTCGCCCAGCCCGCCATATAGCGCAGCATGTCCACCGCGCCTGGCACGTCGATGGTGGACGACATGCCGATCGGCTTGCCATTGTCGATCGATTCCAGCTCGGCGAATTCGGCGCTGCGTTGCTCCAGCAGGTCGGCGAGCTTGTGGATCATGTTTTGCCGGACGATCGGTGGCAGGCCGGTCCAGCGGCCGTCGTCAAAGGCGATCCGCGCGGCGGCCACCGCACGATCGACATCCAGGTCGGACGCGTCGGCGATCCGGCCTATCTCCCGGCCGGTCGAGGGATCCTCCACGGGCAGGGTGGCGCCGTGCGAGGACGCGACCCATTCATTGTTGATGAAGAGCGCGGGGGCGCGCCCAAGGACCTTGCGGGCAGCATCCGAATAAGCCCGCTGTTCGAATGAAATCGTCGCCATGCCGTCCACCACTAGACCTCTGCGCCAGCATCACAACCGCTATCTGCCTCTGGAAGGTTCGTCGCTGACGTGCGGCAGTCAGCCTCTGGCGTCGCCCGCGCGGTCTCTACCGTCCGGCTGAACGGTAGCCGTCGATCCAATCGACCGTCCTGGCCAGGCCCCCGAAGGGATAGAAGTGCAATCGTACGCGGCCATGCTCGGCGGCCAGGCCGCTTGCGAAGGCATCGACCAGTCGATCCGGGCCGGCGCTGCCGATCAGCTTGCCTACCGAAATGCCGTATTTCGCCAGTACGCTGGCCGATGCGCCGACCCCGCAACGCGCCGCGAACCGCAACAGCGTCGTGATGCTGGCGGGGCCAGGCACGCCGATCCGCACTGGCGTGTCGATGCCACGCATCCGCAAATCCTTGAGCCAGGCAAGGACAGCCTCGGGATCGAACCCGAACTGCGTGACGATCAGCGCCGCCATGCCGCGCGCCTCGATCGTTGCGATCTTGTGTTGCAGCACGGTCCAGCACTGGTCGGCCGTCATGTGCGGATGACCTTCGGGATGGCCGCCGATGCCGATAGCCTTTATGCCCGCGCGCTCGAAAGCGCCTGTGGCGATCAGCGCGCTGCTGTCGGCAAAGCAACCCTGCGGCTCCGAGGCATCACCGGCGACGACGAAACAGCGGCGCACCCGGGCGTCGCGCACCACGGCATTCAGATAATCCTCGAACGCATCCTGCGATGCGATCCGGCGCGCCGAGAAGTGGGGCATTGGTTCGAACCCCAGCTCGCGAACGGCAACGGCGGCGGCGACACGCGCGCCCACCTCCTCGCCCGGCAGGAACGTGACAGCGACGGGCGTCTCCGCCGGGATCATGGGCGCGGCGGCGCGGAGCGCCTCGATGTCTCGGGCGGTAATTTCCAGCGAATAGCCTTCGGTGATTCCGTCAGGCTCCCTTGCCCAATTGGGATGGATCAGCGGCTTGGCCATCGTGCATTTCTCCCGGGCTGGCGATCCGGCCCGCGCGAGGCAGGTGGAAGCGACCGCGACCTAACCGGCAAGCAAATCAGGCGGTGACGGATTGCGTGCGCCAGCCTTCATGATAGGTTTCGCGCGCCACGCGCGAATAGGGCACCGGGCTCACGATCGCGCGCACCTCGATCTGGCGATGGGGCTCGACCGTGGTCTTGCGGGTGCCGCCATTTTCTTCGCCCCACACGACCCGCAGCTCCGAACCCACCGGGATATCGGGGTCGATCGTGGCAAGGCTGAGCGCCGACTTTTCGTTGAAGCTGTAACCGGTGAACATCGACAGGCCGACCATGCGTCCATCGGCATCGACGACCCGGTCATAGTTGGATGAGGCATAATTGGCGAGCGGCAGGTCGAAGAACTTGCAGGGCGTGCCGTCCGGATCGAACATCGAGGCATAGATTTTTGCCATGTCCTCCCCGTTCCAGGCCAGCGTCACCTTGCGGCGCTGCTTTGCGGGGTCGATCGCCTCCAGCGCCTCGCGCCCGATAAAGTCGTGGTCGAACTTCACGAACGGGCCGTAACCCAGCTCCCAGGGATTGAGATAATAGTCCTCGATCCGGTCCGACACGAAGCTGCCGCCGATGGCGCCAGTGGCCTCGTAGCTGTCCGCGCCGAGCCACTCGCGATAGGCCTTCAGCTTCTCGCCAGTGTAGATCGCCGGCAGCGGCGACGGGATCCAGCCTGATTCCAGCGTGTTGGACGGATAGGCGCGGCTGCCGCAGGGCACGATGCCGAATTCCTTGCCCGCTTCCAGGATCGCGGCGCGGATTTCCTCCTGCTCGTCATAGGGGCCCCAGATCTCCAGGCCCGGCGCGCCCGACATGCCGTGGCGCAGGGTGCGCACCTTGCGGCCGGCGATGTTCATCTCGCTCATGTTGAAGAATTTGAGCTGCTCGAGCGGCCCGCCATGCAGCTTTTCGATGATCGCCCAGGCATTGGGGCCCTGGATCTGGAAACGCCAGGAAATGCGCTTCACCGGCTTGCCCATCGGGCGCGAGGGCGAGCGGTCGTCCTTGACGATCTCCACCGCATAGCCGCCGGTCTCCGCCTGGTACATCAGCCAGTTGGCCGCCGGCGCCCGGCCGACATAGACAAATTCCTCCTCGGCCAGGTAGAACAGAATGCCGTCGCCGATGACATGGCCATAAGGCGTCGTCGGCACATATTGCTTGGCCTGGTTCACCTTGAAGGTCCGCGTCGAGTTGATCGCGGTGTCGCTGATGAGCTTCAGGGCGTCGCGGCCCCGGATATAGAGGTCGACCATGTGGTGCGACTGGTCGAACAGCACCGCGCTATGCTGCCAGGCCCACTGCTCCGAACGCCAGTTGTGAAACTCCGGCGCAACGACCGGATAGACATAGGCGCCAATCTGGGAGTTGCGCAACATGGCCACCGGGTTGCCGGCCGTCGCGAGAATCTGCTCCAAATTCGGTCCTGCCATTCGTTCCTCTCCAAGTGACGCCAATCGCATTCAGCGACTCTTGCGCTACGCATACATTTTTTTGTATGTAACGCAAACTAGTTTTTGCATGGGCGAGGAGCCCGAGCCAGAGGAGGGCCGGCCATGCGATCACAACTTTTCGGCGAGAGCAGGCGTGAAATCGCGCCATTTGGGGAGGGATGGAATGCAGCAAGCCTATGTGATGACGTTATCGTGCCGGGATGCGCCGGGGCTGGTGGCGGCGGTGACGACGCAGCTTGCCGCGATCGGCGGCAATATCCGCGAATCGCAGCAGTTCAACGCGCTTGATTCGGGCCGCTTCTTCATGCGGATCGGCTTTGACTGCCCGGAC
>DATJLC010000068.1:0-6100 GCA_035490755.1 Sphingobium sp. | reverse complement strand
CCAAGATATATTCCGCCGAGACTGCATGAGTGGTTTGGTGAAGTGTTTGAGGATCAATGCCACCAAGGCTGATTGACCCACCCGCACCTGACGGGGCATATCCCCCGACAATCATCGCACAAATGTGCCGGCCATCGCCTGTAAATACTGGGCCGCCCGATTGTCCGGGACGAGTCTGGGTATTGAGCACCAAATGTTTAACCTTGATGGACTCCACCCCGAGCAGTATTCTCGCGCCGACCATGCTTGATTGCTGCGTTAGCACAAGGCGGCCATGATCCGCATGAGGGAAGCCTAGGCTAAGTACTGGATTTCCGGGCACCACGACATCTGAGCTAGCAATTTGATAACCGATTGAAATGGTGCCATCGTTAACCAGTTCCAATATGCATACATCGTGTATCGGATCGTAGTTAGTTATCCGGAGACCAGCTCCTTGAGCAGCCTGATTAGTAGTATCTTGGTAAGTTGCAAGGTTGTCGGTCCGGCCAATGATAGCTACCAACCCTTCATCGCTCGGGCCTGTGACATGAGCAGCCGTAGCGAATTTTCGTGGTCCAACTGCAAAGCATGTTCCAAGGGGGATTAGCATTCCGCCTGGTCCTTGTCTTGCGATCGGTAGAACTACTTGCCCTATGTGTGGATCCATGCTGCCCTCCATACGCGCTATACTTTAGCAGTATAGACCAATATAGATGACGGCGTAATAGGAAATTGGGGGCGTCGCTTCAAACTACCATCTCCGCAGCCCCCCTGTCCTACACCCCCCAAACCATGCCAAACTCCCTCCCGCACGCCTGCGTCAGCGCGGCGAAACAACCCCTCCCACACCCCAAAACCCCCGTTTGGGCGGGAACTATGGGAACTGGGGCGCCGGTGCGGGCCGGAAAATCGGGCGACCGTACTGCTCTTATTCCATCGTTAACCATGCCTTAGAGGATTTCCGTCATTCCCGCATGTGATCGCTTCACCCCGGGGGAACGCACCACATGCATGCTACCGATCACAATGCCGACGTCGCCATCATCGGGGCCGGGCCGGCCGGGCTGACCGCCGCCTATCTGCTGACCAGGAAGGGCTACAGCGTCTCCGTGATCGAGAAGGACCCGCATTATGTCGGCGGGATCAGCCGGACGGTGGAGCATGAGGGCTTTCGCTTCGACATTGGCGGGCACCGCTTCTTTTCGAAGTCCAAGGAGGTGGTCCACCTCTGGAACGAGATCCTGCCGGACGACTTCATCCAGCGCCCGCGGATGAGCCGCATCTATTATGAGGGCAAGTTCTACAGCTATCCGCTGCGCGCGTTCGAGGCGCTGTGGAACCTCGGCATCCTCCGCTCGACCCTGTGCATGGCGAGCTTTGCCAAGGCCAAGCTGTTCCCCAAGAAGAATGTGCGCAGCTTCCAGGACTGGACCGTCAACCAGTTCGGTCATCGCCTGTTCTCGATCTTCTTCAAGACCTATACGGAAAAGGTCTGGGGCATGCCCTGCGACGAGATGTCGGCGGACTGGGCGGCGCAGCGCATCAAGGGGCTCAGCCTCGGCGCGGCGGTGCTCGACGGGCTGAAGCGCAGCCTAGGCCTCAACAAGCGGCCCAATGACGGCATGCAGACCAAGACGCTGCTGGAGACCTTCCGTTATCCGCGCCTTGGCCCGGGCATGATGTGGGAGGCCGCGCGCGACCATGTCGTGAACGGCGGCAACCGCGTCATCATGGGCCATGCGCTCAAGCAGCTGGCGCAGGACCAGGTGACGGGCCGCTGGCGGGTGGTGGCGACGGGCCAGGATGGCGCCTCGATCACCATCAACGCCGCCCATGTCATCAGCTCGGCGCCGATGCGCGAGCTGGCGGGGCGCATCCACCCCATGCCGCAGACGCTGAACCAGGCGCTCGACCTCAAATATCGGGACTTCCTGACCGTCGCGCTGATGATCAAGGCGGATGATCTGTTCCCCGACAACTGGATCTATATCCACGACAGCAAGGTGAAGGTCGGCCGCATCCAGAATTTCCGCAGCTGGTCGCCGGAGATGGTGCCGGACCAGGACATCGCCTGCGTCGGCCTCGAATATTTCTGCTTCGAAGGCGACGGCCTCTGGTCGTCGAGCGATGCCGATCTGGTGGCGCTGGCCAAGAAGGAGATGGCGATCCTCGGCCTGTGCAATCCCGACGACGTGGTCGGCGGGGCGGTCGTCCGGCAGGAAAAGGCCTATCCGGTCTATGACGATGCCTATGCCGAGAATGTCCGCCAGATGCGCGAAGAGCTGGAGGCGGCCTATCCGACCCTCCACATGGTCGGCCGCAACGGCATGCACCGCTACAATAACCAGGATCATGCGATGATGACGGCGATGCTGACCGTCCGCAACATCGACGCGGGCGCCCGCATCTACGACATCTGGTGCGTCAACGAGGATGCCGAATATCACGAGTCGGGCGATGAGGGCGAGCGCGCCGCGCTGGCCAGCGAACGGCTCGTGCCCGGCCGCATCGCAGTCCAAGTCGGTAAGGCGGCCTGACCGCCATGCCGGCCCGGCTGATCGGCCTTGTCCTGTCGGCGACCTTTGGCCGATACCTGCTCACCAGCGTGCTGTCGCTCGGCTGCGACGTCGGCCTGTTCCTGCTGCTGCTGAACGGCGGCATGGCGCCGATGGCGGCGTCGGCGCTGGCCTATATGGCCGGGGTCATCGTCCACTGGGTCATTTCCACCCGCCTCGTCTTTGACAATGGCATGGCGAGCCAGGGCCTGGAGCGCGTCCGGCAAAAGGGCCTGTTCGTGGCTACCGCGCTGCTTGGCCTTGCGATCACCTCGGCCATTGTCGGCTGGGGCGCCGAGCTCGGGCTCGACCCCCGCCTCGCCAAGCTGGTCGCCGTCGCGGTGAGTTTTCAGGCGACTTATCTGGCGCGGCGGACAATCATCTTCCGCGCATGAAACCCTATCCGGACATCTCCCCCCGCCTCGCCGGCTGGGGCGTGACGCTGATATGGCTGCTCTGTGCGGCGGCGCTCATCTGGTCGGCCCGCGACCTCATCCCGCAGCTGGGCTTCAGCGACCCCGACGACGCCATGCGCCTCAATCAGGTGCGGGACTGGATGGCGGGGCAGAGCTGGTTTGACGTCAGCCAGCACCGCTCCTGGCCGCCGCACGGCGCGCCGATGCACTGGAGCCGGCTGGTCGACCTTCCGATCGCCGGGATCATGGCTCTGGCGGGACTGTTCGTCTCGCCGCCCATGGCCGAGCGGATCGCCCTCGTCGCAGTGCCCCTCCTCAGCCTGCTCTGCCTGTTCGCGATCGTCGCCGCCCTGACATGGCGCGTGACCGGACGGCGGGACATGGCCATCGTCGCCGCCGCCATGCTGGCCATGTCGCTGGGCGTGCTGGTCCAGTTCAAACCACTCAGGATCGATCATCATGGCTGGCAGATCGTGCTCGGCACGCTCGGCAGCCTGATGCTGGTCGGCATGGGCGCGGGGCGGGTGCGACAAGCCGCCCTCGCCGGCATTGTCATGGCGGTGTCGCTGACGGTCGCGATCGAAGGGCTGCCGCTCGCCGTCGGCCTGGGCGCGGTGCTTGGCCTTCGCTATCTGTGGCGAGAGTCGGAAGGTGCGGCGCTCCCCGCCTATCTGCTGGCCCTGACCGGGGGATCGGCGCTGCTCGCGCTCGTGCTGCTCGGCTGGCCGGCAGCGGCTGCCTTGTGGTGCGATTCATTGTCCCCGGCCTATCTGCTGCCGATGGCGGCGGCGACGCTGGTCCTGCTCGCCGCCCGGCGCTTCCTGCCACAGGGACGCGCCGCCTTCCGCCTTGCCGGCCTGACGCTCGCCGCCGTAGCGGGTGCAGCGACGCTGTCGGGCTATGCCCCCCAATGTCTAGGCGGCCCCTTTGCCGGGCTTGATCCGCTGGTGCAGAGGGTCTGGTATCTCAGCATCGCCGAAGGCATGCCGGTCTGGTCCCAGCCGCTTGATCTCAAGATACTGATCCCGCTGCCCTCGATCATTGGCCTGGTCGGCACGCTACTGGCGATCCGCCTCGACGGGCCACAGCGCCGCGCGGCATGGCTCTCGCTCCTGTGCCTTCAGCTCTTGTCCTTCGCGGTTTCGCTGATGGTGATGCGCGCCATGGGACTGGCCCATGTCCTTGCCTTGCCGGGCAGTGCCTGGCTGTTCCTGACCGCCTTGCGCGCGGCGATGCGCTCGCGCACGTCGGCGGCGCGCATCCTGCTCGGCGCTGGCTCCGTCGTCCTCACCCCGATCGGGGCCGAGGCGATCGCCGCCGGCTTCCTCCCCTCCACGAACGAAACGCGGGAAACGAGCAGGGATCGCTATGTCTGCACGGGTTATCTGGGCCTGCGCGGCCTCGACAGCTTGCCGCCGTCGGCGCTGTTCGCGCCGCTCGACATCAGCGCCCATCTCCTCGCCTATACCCGGCACAGCGTCGTCGCCACCGGGCACCACCGCAACCGGCCCGGGATGAAGGCCGTCATCAGCGCCTTCATGGCCGCGCCCGATCAGGCCCGGTCGATCATCGCCGCGACCCCGGCGCGCTATCTGGCCTTCTGCCCCGGCGAGAACGAGGTTCTGAAATACGCGAAGCTGGAGCCGAACGGGCTGATGGCCGGGCTGCTCAAGGGGCGCGCGCCGGCCTGGCTGGAGCCGGTGCCGATGCGCAAGGGCGAGCGCATCCGCGTCTATCGGATCGTCAGGGCCGATCAGCCCACCATGAACCGCAGCGCCACCCCGTTCATGCAATAGCGCAGGCCCGTGGGCTTCGGTCCGTCGTCGAAGACATGGCCCAGATGCCCGCCACACCGCGCGCAATGCACCTCCGTGCGGGGATAGCCGATGTCATAGTCCGTGCTGGTGCCGACGGCCCCGGTCAGCGGCCGCCAGAAGCTCGGCCAGCCGGTGCCGCTGTCGAACTTGGTCACGGACGCGAACAGCCGCTGGCCACAGCCCGCGCACAGGAACACGCCCTTGCGATGCTCCTTGTTGAGCGGTGAGCTATAGGGGCGTTCCGTCGACCTCTGGCGCAGCACCGCATATTGCCCAGCCGTCAGCCTGGCCCGCCACTCGGCATCGGTCAGCTGGAAGGGGAAGGGGGCAGCATCAGCCTCGCCCGCGCCGCCGAACGGCCCGGCGATATAGAGCGCCGTCCCAGCGAGGGCGGTTGCCGTCAGAAATGCCCGGCGGGATAGCGCCATGCCCCGTGCCTCCTTTTGATCGCCACGAAGATAATGCCGGCCGGCCGCTGGCGCCAGTGGCGCGCGGGCGCGGGCCACGGTAAGGCGGGCGCGTGACGGATGCACGCTTCATCGCGGCCTTGAAGCAGGAGGCCGAGCGCCTTGGCTTCGCCGACTGCCGGATCACCAGGCCCGACGCGGTGCCGGAGGCGGCGGCGCGGCTGCGCAAATGGCTGGCCGAGGGCTGCCATGGCGACATGGCCTGGATGGAAGGGCGCGCCGACCAGCGCGGCGACCCCGCGACGCTCTGGCCGGACGTGCGCAGCGTCATCATGCTGGGCATGGCCTATACGCCCGGCCATGATCCGCTGGCGCTGGCCGGTGAGCCACTGCGCGGGCGCATCTCCGTCTATGCTCAGGGGCAGGATTATCATGACGTGGTCAAGCGCGCGCTAAAGGCGCTAGCACGCTGGATCGTCGCGGAGTCCTCCTGTGAACTCAAGGTGTTTGTCGATACCGCGCCCGTCATGGAAAAGCCGCTGGCGGCGGCGGCGGGGCTTGGTTGGCAGGGCAAGCACAGCAATCTGGTCAGTCGGGGCCACGGCAGCTGGCTGTTCCTGGGCACCATCTTCACCACCCTCGATCTCGCGCCCGATCCGCCGGAGCGCGACCATTGCGGGTCCTGCGACGCCTGCCAGCGCGCCTGCCCCACCAATGCCTTCCCGGCGCCCTACCGGGTCGATGCGCGGCGCTGCGTCTCCTATCTCACGATCGAGCACAAGGGGCCGATCCCGGAGGATATGCGGGCGGGCATCGGCAACCGCATCTATGGCTGCGATGACTGTCTGGCGGTCTGTCCGTGGAACAAGTTCGCGGCCGCCGCGGCGGCGCATCGCGCCTTCCTGCCCCGCGCCGAACTGACC
>DATJLC010000067.1:0-7981 GCA_035490755.1 Sphingobium sp. | reverse complement strand
CCTCCCCGTTGCCGGGGAGGATTGTGGGCGTGCCGAACCCTACTCCTCCGCCACGATCTCCACCGGCGGGTGCAGGCGCAGGCGGGTGACGCGGCGCGTGTCGCCTTCGAGCACTTCCAGCCGCCAGCCGCTGCTGGCATGGGCGACGATCTCGCCCGGCTGGGGCACATGGCCGGCGATCACGAAAGCGAGGCCGCCGAGCGTGTCGACATCCTCCTGCACCTCGGCGAGGGCCGGGTCGATATCGCGCGCGACATCGTCCAGCTCGGCCCGCGCATCGGCGTCCCAGCTGCCGTCCTCATGGGCGACGAGCAGGGCTTCCGGCTCGTCGTCATGCTCGTCCTCGATGTCGCCGACGATTTCCTCGACCAGATCCTCGATGGTGACGAGGCCGTCCGTGCCCGAATATTCGTTCAGCACGATGGCAAGGTGCGTCCGTCTCGCGCGCATGTCCGCGAGGAGATCGAGCACGCCCATGCTCTGCGGCACATAGAGCGGCTGGCGGATCAGCTCGTCCAGCGTGCAGGGGTGCGGGCGGCCGTCGGCGAGGATCGCGAAGGCATCGCGAATGTGGATCATGCCGGTGACCGTATCGAGCGAATCCTTGAAGACCGGGATCCGGCTGTGCCCGGCCTCGGCGAACAGGGCGACCAGCTCGGCAAAGCTCGCATCCTGCGAAATCGCGACGATGTCGGCGCGCGGCACCGCCACGTCGTCGACCGTATGCTCGCTGAAATGCAGCAGATTCTTGACCATCTGCCGCTCGACGGGGGTCAGGTCGCCCTTGGCGGGCGCGTGCCCCTCCTCTTCCTCCTCATATTCCTCGAGCGCATGCTCGAGCTCCTCGCGAAGGCTCGTTCCATTGTCACCGAAGAGAAGGGCGCGCAGGCCCCGCCATATTCGGCCGCCTTCGCTACTGCTGCTACTGTCCCCTTCCTTGGGGCTTGAGGAAGAACTTGTGGCCTCTGCCATTGCTGTACGGGTCCCTGTTGATGAGGCGCCGAGGCGGCCTCCTATGCTCATGCATATGGATCAGCCATGCCCAGCGATGCAAGAGCACGTATTTCGATGCCCTCCATCTCTTCCGCCGCCTGCTCGTGCATCTCATGGTCATAACCGAGCAAATGCAGGACGCCGTGGATTATCAGGTGGACGGCGTGATCATGGACGCTGATCCCCTTTTCCGCCGCCTCGGCCGCGCATGTTTCGTAAGCGAGGATGACGTCGCCCAGCAGGATCTCGCCATCGTCGGTGAACGCGGCGGCGTCCATGAAGTCGGGCGGGAGCATGGGAAAGGACAGCACGTTGGTCGGCTTGTCCTTGTTCCGATAGACGGCGTTCAGCGCCTGCACCTCCTCATTGTCGGCGAGCTTGACCGACAGTTCAAAGGCGGCGGCATGGGTCAGGATCTCGCCATGCGGCGTCTGGCTGATCGCGGCGCGGGCGGCGCGCTCCGCGACCAAGGTCCATTCCTCTGTCGTGCCATCCCAGACCGGCACGCTGTCCAGCACGACGTCAAGCATGCGGCCCCTCATAGGCCTGCACGATGCGCCCGACGACCGGGTGACGGACCACATCGGCGGCGGTGAAGCGCACCGTCGCTATGCCGTCCACGCCCTCCAGCCGCTCGACCGCGTCGGCAAGGCCGGAGACGCCCGGCTGCGGCAGGTCGACCTGCTTGGGATCGCCGCACACGACCATGCGGCTGCCCTCGCCGAACCGGGTCAGGAACATCTTCATCTGCGCGACGGTCGTGTTCTGCGCCTCGTCGAGAATGATGAAGGCATTGGCGAGGGTGCGCCCGCGCATGAAGGCCAGCGGCGCGATCTCGATCTCGCCGCTGGCGATGCGCCGCTCGACCAGTTCGGCTGGCAGCGTGTCGTAGAGCGCGTCGTACAGGGGCCGGAGGTAAGGATCGACCTTGTCCTTCATGTCGCCGGGCAGGAAGCCCAGCCGTTCGCCCGCCTCCACCGCCGGTCGGGAGAGGATGAGACGGTCGACGGAGCCGGTGATCATCTGACTGACGGCCTGCGCCACCGCGAGATAGGTCTTGCCCGTGCCCGCCGGCCCCAGCGCGAAAATGATGTCGTTGCGCGCCAGCGCCTCCATATAATGGGTCTGCGTGATCGAGCGCGGGACGATCGTCTTCTTGCGGGTGCGGATCATGATCGACGGCGGCGTCGCCACGTCATGGCGGATGATGCCGTCGAGCGTGGGTTCGGCGGACATGCCGATCACCGCCTCGACCACGCCCGAATCGATGTCCTGCCCCTGCACGATGCGGTTGTAGAGGCCGGTCAGCACGTCGCGCGCCCGCGCCGCCGCCGAAGCCTCGCCCTCGATCTGGAGCTTGTTGCCCCGCGCCAGAATATAGACCCCCAGCCTGTTTTCGATCGAGACCAGATTCTGGTCATATTGGCCGAACAAGGTGCCCAACAGCTGGGGCCGGTCGAACACCACTTCAATGCGGCTGCGGTCGCCCGACTGGGCGGGAACAGGCTTGCGGCTCATCTTGTCCTTTCGCGGATGGTCGACTCGGACAGAAGATGGGGCGGGTGGAGGCGGAATGCCAGCGCTATTGAAAGGCCGGAGCGCTTTTCAGTTCGCGCGGAGGCGCAGAGGACGCAGAGGTGCTGTGCTGCAGCGAAGTCACTCCAGAGAGAGACATTAACGCCCTATCCGTTCGGTTCGAGCGAAGTCGAGAACCGCTTGCGCAAGGTGTCTCGACTTCAGCCAAAGGCTGAAGTTCATCCCGAGCGCCCGCCCCTGCGGGCAGTCGAAGGGTTCGGCACAAACGGATTAATGCCAAATCTCTGCGTCCTCTGCGCCTCTGCGCGAATAAGGATCAGGCCGCCACCTCGGCCGCCACCCGTCCGGCGAGGCTGTTCGGCCCGGCCGACACCAGCTCGACCCGCAGCATGTCGCCGATCGCGGCGCCCGGCTGTTCCACATGCACCGATTGCAGCCAGGGCGACTTGCCGACGAGCTGGCCGGCGTGCCGCCCGCTCCGCTCCAGCAGCACATCGGTGACGCGCCCGACGCTCGCCTGGTTGAAGGCGTGCTGGTCGGCGTTGATCTGCGCCTGCAGCCGCTGGAGCCGCTCGTCCATGACCTCGGCGGCGACGGCGTCCGCCATCTCGGCGGCGGGCGTGCCGGGCCGGGCGGAATATTTGAAGCTGTAGGCCTGCGCATAACCGACCGCGCGTACGAGGCTCAAAGTCGCCTCGAAATCGGCGTCGCTCTCGCCCGGAAAGCCGACGATGAAGTCGCCCGACAGCGCGATGTCGGGCCGGACGGCGCGGATGCGCTCCAGCAGGCGCAGATAGGATGCGCTGTCATGGCTGCGGTTCATCGCCTTCAGGATGCGATCGCTGCCCGCCTGCACCGGCAGATGGAGGAAGGGCATCAGCTTCTCGACATCGCCATGGGCGGCGATCAGCCCGTCGGTCATGTCGTTGGGATGGCTGGTGGTATAGCGGATTCGCGCCAAGCCCGGCAGCCGGTCGAGCGCGCGGATGAGGCCGTCGAGCCCCTGTACCCGGCCCGCCTCGTCCTCGCCCCTCCAGGCGTTGACGTTCTGGCCGAGCAGCGTGATCTCGCGCGCGCCCGTGTCCACCAGCGCCCGCGCCTCGTCCAGGATCGCGCCCCAGGGCCGGCTGACCTCGGCGCCGCGTGTATAGGGCACGACGCAATAGGTGCAGAACTTGTCGCACCCTTCCTGCACGGTGAGGAAGGCGGACACGCGAGGGTTACGGCTGCGCGCCGGCAGGGCGTCGAACTTGGAAACCGCCGGCATGTCGGTGTCGAGCGCCGTCTCCCCCGCCGCCGCCTTGGCGACCAGCTCCGGCAGGCGGTGATAGGCCTGCGGCCCCACGACGATGTCGACATTGCGCGCGCGCCGGCTGATCTCCGGCCCTTCGGCCTGGGCGACGCAGCCGGCCACCGCGATCATCGGACGCGTGCCATCCTCGCGGCGCAGGCGGCCAATGTCCGAATAGACCTTCTCCGCCGCCTTCTCCCGGATATGGCAGGTGTTGAGGACGACGAGTTCGGCGTCGGCGCCTTCCTCCGCCGGGGCGAGGCCCTGGGCGGCCAGCATCTCGGTCATGCGTTCGCCGTCATAGACGTTCATCTGGCATCCGAACGACTTGACGCGGAAGGTGCGCGGCGCTGGCCGGGGCGGGTTGGTGGCGGGCATGGCGGCGCTATACAGCGGGCGCGGCCTCGCGCAAAGAGAGCATCGCGGCCTCGATCCGGGCACGTGTTTCGGCCGCCAGCCGCTTGCGATCGGGATGCGCGCCGGGATCGAAGGGCTCAAGACAATGGAGCGTCACCACCGTCCGCCCCTTGCGCCCCAGGATACGGCTGGCGTTGGCAAAGGCGGATTCCGCTCCCGACCAGCCCATGCGCGTCCGCGCCGTGCCATAGTCGATAAAGATCGGCTGGACCCGGATCGCCCGGGGCGGCGGCAGCAGGACCGCGAAGAGCGAAGGCTTGAACGGCAGCAGGCCGTCGCCGCTGCCGGTGGTGCCTTCGGGGAACAGCGCAATCGGCTGATGCTCCGCCATCGCGGCCCGCACCACGCCAATCTGGTTCCGAATGCCCGCACGGTCGCCGCGACTGACCATGATCGTATTGTTCTGCGCGGCGAGCCAGCCGATCAGCGGCCAGCGCCCGACATCATCCTTGGACACGAAAGCGCAGCCGCTGGCGCCGCCGAGCACGAAGATGTCGATCCAACTGACATGGTTGGCAACGTAGAAGACATCGTGCCGGAGCAGCGCCCCGGAAAGGCGCACTTCCATGCCGCACAGCCGCCCGGCCGCCCAGAGGAAGCGCCGGGGCCATTGCGATCGGCCGGCCACCATCCGCGTGATCAGATGCAGCGGAACACAGGCAATGGTCAACGCGACCAGGCCAAGCAACCGCGACCAGACCCGCAAAGCGGTCAAGGCTCAGGTCTTGGAACGGTCGACCGCGACGCCGTACAATTCCATGCGATGGTCCACCAGCCGGAAGCCCAGCTTTTCGGCGATGCGCCGCTGCAGCTGTTCCAGCTCGGGATCGACAAACTCGATCACGCGCCCGGTCTCGACGTCGATGAGGTGATCGTGATGCGCCTCCGGCGCCGCCTCGTAGCGCGCACGCCCGTCGCCGAAGTCATGGCGCTCCAATATGCCCGCTTCCTCGAACAGGCGAACCGTCCGGTACACGGTGGCAATGGAGATCTGCGGATCGATCGCGACGGCCCGGTCATAGAGCCTTTCGACGTCCGGATGATCCTCCGCCTCGGACAGCACGCGGGCAATCACCCGGCGCTGTTCCGTGATCCGCAGTCCGCGCTGCGCGCAGAGCGCTTCTATATCAATGGTACGGCCCATGTTCTCAATCTAGCGAATGGGCTGGGCCGTGCAAGGCCAGGCCGGACATGCCGCAAAAAAGACCGGACGAACAGGCAGCGGAAAGATGGCATCAAAAGTGCACCCGCTGCCCGCCGCGCGCGTCTTATTTGCTGCGGCGACGCGAGGTCCCGAGGCCGATCTTCTTGGCCAGCGAACGACGCTGCTCGGCATAGTTCGGCGCGACCATCGGATAATCGGGGGACAGGCCCCATTTCGCGCGGTAATCCTCCGGCGTCATCTTGTAGTGCGTCATCAGGTGGCGCTTGAGCATCTTGAGCTTCTTGCCGTCCTCGAGGCAGACAATGTAGTCCGGCTTGATCGAGGCACGCACCGAAACCGCGGGCTCCTGCTTCGCCTGGGGCGCGACCGGCTCGCCGGAAAGTCCGGAGAGAGCGCCATGCACATTCTGGATCAGCAGCGGCAAATCAGAAACGGCAACGCTGTTGTTCGACACATGCGCCGCAACGATGTCTGCAGTGAGGGTTACCAAGAGTTCGTCCTGAGCGGAACTTTCCGTCACGGCAATGTCCTTCCTTCTGTAATGGGCGACCGCAAGCTTTTTACTTGCTGCATGACCCCTCTAGGAATTCGAGTCGACCACGGCAAGCTTATTTTGCCAAATTTTTCTAGGGATGTCCAATTGCTCGCCGAAAGCTCAGAGCGGATCGGCGCTGGCCGTCTCGACCCAGATAGTAATCGCGTCGACAACTATATTGCTCGAAATGGGCACTCCTGTAGAGAGCAACGGCGTCGTTCCCTTCGCGTACTTCCAGGAACATTGTCTTCGCACCATCCATTTCCGCAATGGTGATGCAACGATCCAGAATGTTTCGGCCATAACCACGGCGTCTGGCCGAAGGCTTGACTCCCAACAGCAATAATTCGGCCTCGCCCGCAATGGACCGGATGAGGCCGAACCCCACCATGGCATCGCCGACCCGGCCCGCGACCAGGCGCGTGCCTGGCAGGTCCAGCATCGAGCGCACCTGCTCGGACGTCCAGGCCTCGCCAAAGGCGGGGTCGAACGCGGCGTCCATCACCGCCATGCAGTCCGCCATGAGCAAGGGCGTCGCGACATCATGAACGGTCAGGACGAGCGACGCGCGCTTCATGCGCCGGCCTCCCTGGCCGCCATCGGCTTGGCATCGGCCTCGCGGCCATAAAGCGCCACTGGCGGCAGCGTCGCCTCGGCTTCGGACAGCAGCGGGAAAGCGCGGGCATCGGGCAGGCAGGGCGCAGCCTCGCCCCAGCCCCGCGCGGCGATCAGCGTTTCAGCGCCGGAGCCGTGGACGACCGGATCGTCCAGCAGCGTTGCCAGCGCCTCGGGGGCGGTTGACGCCAGCGGCCCCAGCGGCGCCAGGCCAGCGGCGTCGAAGCGCTGCCAGAACAGCTCGCCATGCCCGCCGATCATCACGATGGCGATGGGATCATCGGCCGGCGGTCGGGACTGCCGGATCATCGCCGCGCACAGGCTAAGGCAGCCGAAACCCGACACCGGCACGCCCCAGGCAAAGCCCAGCGCCCGCGCCGCTGCAAGGCCGACGCGAATGCCGGTGAAGCTCCCCGGCCCCACGTCCACGGCAATGGCGTCGGCGCGCCCTCCGCCGAGCATCTCCGCGATCTGGGGGATCAGCGCCTCGGCATGGCCGCGCCCCAGCACGGCATGACGGCTGGCGAGGCAGCTTTTGTCATCGAACAGGGCCAGGGAAAGCGCGGGGGTGGCGCAGTCGATGACGAGCGTCCGCATGGCGCCTAGACGGCCCGCACCTCGGTCACTTCCGGCACATAATGCTTGAGGAGGGTCTCGATGCCCTGCTTGAGCGTGGCCGTGGAGGACGGGCAACCCGAACAGGCGCCCTGCATCTTCAGATAGACCGTGCCGCGATCGAACCCGCGATAGATGATGTCGCCGCCGTCATTGGCGACGGCCGGGCGGACGCGCGTGTCGATCAGCTCGCGGATCTGGGCGACGATATCGGCATCCTCCGGCGCGTCGGCAAAGCCATATGCATCGTCATCATCAAGGGCGACGGTGATGCCGCTGGCGTCGCCGGACCGGAACAGCGGCTGCTCTGTCAGGAAATGCTCGAGGATGATGGTGACGACATCGCCCTTCACGTCTGACCAGGCCACGCCCGGCGCGATGGTGACGGCGACGAAATCCTGCCCGAACAGCACGCCGCAGACATCGCCCAGGTCGAACAGGGCCTCGGCCAGCGGCGATGCCTCGGCCGCCTCCGGCGTGGTGAAGTCGCGGGTGCCCGACGCCATGACGGTCCGTCCCGGAAGGAACTTCATGGTGGCGGGATTGGGTGTGACTTCCGTCTCGATAATCATGCGAATTCATTTTCCTGGGTTCTGCCGCGCCGGCCAGGCATTCAGACAGCGTTTGTGCGCGCTATGTGGTGCCTTCAGCCGCGCAACGCAAGCATTCAGCGCGCGGCGGTCGTCGCCCCTGCCGCTCTCGGCCAGATTTTGGCGAGTTCGGGCGGCACGGCCGTGTCGCGCGAAAGAACAATGGCCGACCAGCTCCGGCGATCCACCAGATATTTGGCCGCCAGCCGCTGAATATCGGCGGG
>DATJLC010000066.1:0-20112 GCA_035490755.1 Sphingobium sp. | reverse complement strand
GAATCCCATATTGACTCCGTAACAATCCTGAGTCCGACTAAGTCCCTGTTTTTCGATTCAAAACCCCGCGACTCGTGGAGTCCCGCCGATTTACAAAAAATTAACCTTTTGCGTTCAGAACACATATGGTTAATATTGTTGTCGGCACGCTGATAGAGGGCGTGCCCTCCGAGCTTCCAGAGGGGCTTCATATGCGCGTTCTGCTGATTGAAGATGAGCCGACGACGGCAAAGGCGATCGAGCTGATGCTCGTGACCGAAGGGTTCAACGTCTATACCACCGACCTGGGCGAGGAAGGCCTCGATCTGGGCAAGCTCTACGACTACGACATCATCTGCCTGGACCTCAACCTGCCGGACATGCACGGCTATGACGTGCTCAAGAAACTGCGCACGGCGCGGGTCCAGACACCGGTTTTGATCCTGTCGGGCATTTCGGAGATGGACAGCAAGGTCCGCTCCTTCGGCTTCGGAGCGGACGATTATGTCACCAAGCCCTTCCACAAGGACGAGCTGGTGGCGCGCATCCATGCGGTTGTGCGCCGGTCCAAGGGGCATTCGCAGTCTGTCATCCGTACCGGCAAGCTGTCGGTGAACCTCGATGCCAAGACGGTGGAGGTTGATGGCGCCCGCGTGCACCTGACCGGCAAGGAATATGCGATGCTGGAGCTGCTCTCGCTCCGCAAGGGCACGACGCTGACCAAGGAAATGTTCCTTAATCATCTTTACGGCGGGATGGACGAACCGGAGCTCAAGATCATCGACGTCTTCATCTGCAAGCTCAGGAAGAAGCTCGCGCTCGCTTGCGGCGGGGAAAATTATATCGAGACGGTGTGGGGCCGCGGCTATGTGCTGCGTGATCCGGACGAGATGGGCGAAGAGCTGACGGCGCAGGTCGCCTGAAGCACACAGAATAACCGAGCAGGGGCCTGCCGGCGGACAGCGATGTCCGCCGGTTTTGTTTTTGGGCTGAGCCCGACGCCTGGGACGAACATGCCCATGAGTTGCAGCACAGCCGGACCCATTATGTGAAGGAAATGGCCGAGCGGGGCGTGCGCCACGGCATGGTCATCGCTGGGGATTGAGGTCGACAAAATCCTCCTCAAGCTTTGCTTGGGGAGGGGGACCGCCGCCGTAGGCGGTGGTGGAGGGGCAATGGCGAGCATGGCGGAAATGCCCCGCCAGTGCCCCTCCACCACCCTGCGGGTGGTCCCCCTCCCTCAGACAAGCTGGGGGAGGATCCTTCTTAATCATAGCCCCCATCGGCATAACCCCCATCGGCCAGATCGCTGAACTTGGTGATATGCGCCTCGAACTTCAGGCGGACCTTGCCGGTGGCGCCGTGGCGCTGCTTGGCGACGATCAGCTCGGCAATGCCGTGGATGCGGTCCATGCGGTCGACCCAGGCCTGATAGGCGGCCTCTTCCTCCGGCTTGGGCTGCTTGGACATTTCATAATAGTCCTCGCGGAACACGAACCAGACCATGTCCGCGTCCTGTTCGATCGAGCCGGATTCGCGCAGGTCCGACAGTTGCGGGCGCTTGTCTTCCCGGCTCTCGACCGCGCGGCTGAGCTGCGACAGCGCGATGACCGGCACGTGCAGTTCCTTGGCCAAGGTCTTGAGGCCGCGCGAGATTTCGGAGATTTCCTGCACGCGGTTGTCGCCCGCCTTGCTGGTGCCCTGGAGGAGCTGGAGATAGTCGACGACGATAAGGCCGATGCCGTGGCGCCGCTTCAGCCGCCGGGCGCGGGTCCTGAGCGCGGCGATGGTGAGGCCGGGCGTGTCGTCGATGAACAGGGGCAGCGCCTCCAGGTCGCGCGCGGCGCGGGCCAGGTTCTGGAAATCGGCGCGGCTGATCTTGCCCATGCGCAGATTTTCGGAACTGATGCCCGACTGCTCGGCCAGGATACGGGTCGCGAGCTGGTCCGCCGACATTTCAAGGCTGAAAAAGGCGCAGCGCGCGCCCATGTTGCGCTCCTCGGCGATACCGTCGGCACTGTCGCGCATCCAGCGCGAGGCGGCATTATAGGCGATGTTGGTCGCGAGCGAGGTCTTGCCCATGCCAGGACGGCCGGCCAGGATCACAAGGTCGCTGTTGTGGAGGCCGCCGATCTTGTCGTTAAGGCCGCTAAGGCCGGTGGTGATGCCGGATAGATGGCCGCCGCTGTTGAGCGCGCGCTCCGCGATCGTGACGGCCGCGGTCGCAGCGGCGGTGAAGGTCTTGACCAATCCGCCTTCGCCTTCGCCCTCCGACACCTTGTAGAGCGCGACTTCGGCCGCCTCGATCTGACCTAGCGGATCGACGCTCTCGCTGGTGTCGAGCGCGTTCTCCACCATCTCCCGCCCGACGCCGATCAGTTCGCGCAGCAAAGCGAGGTCGTAGATCTGCTGGGCGAAGTCCCGCGCGCCGATCACCGCGATGCTGTTGCCGGTCAATTGCGCCAGATAGGCGCCCGCGCCGCCAAGTTCGACCAAGCCCGGGTCGCTCTCCAGCATCGGCTTCAGCGTTACCGCATTGGCGACCATGTTGCGATCGAGGAGTTGAAGGATCGTCTGATAGATGCGGCCGTGCGCCGGATCGTAGAAATGATCCGGCTTGAGTTTGAGCTGGATGTCCTCGGCGATGCGATTGTCGATCATCAGCGCGCCGAGCAGCGCCGCCTCCGCCTCGACGTTGCGCGGTGCGCGCGCGGTTTCGCTCTCCTGCTGCCCCTGCGGCATCATCTGTTTTATTGCGCCCATAAGCGTCCCTCATCGGCCTTTGCGGGGCGCGGCACAAGGGGGAGTAATATCGTGGAGAGGGTATGGACAGACAGTGGATTAGCTGTGGATAATCCGATGGCAAGTCCCGCTTAGATACAAATGGAAGGGGAGCCAGCCAGACATGGTGGAAGAACAGACGATCGAATCACTCAGCAAGCGGCTGAGGGGACTGGAGGACATCGAGGAGATCCGGAAGATCTACATCGCTTACGGCCGCTATCTCGATGACGGCAACATGGCGGGCTATGCCTCGCTTTTTGCCCGAGATGCGAAGCTGCGGCTCGGCGGGGTCATGCGGGCCGACGGGCGGGAGGAGATCGAGAAGGTCGCCTCCATGGTGGTCGGCGGCCGGTCCGGCGGCAAGAGCCACCGCACGCTGCATCTCCTGGCGTCGCCGACCATCACGGTGCACGGCGATACCGCAATCGGCGAATGCGTGTGGGCGGCTGTCAGCGCAAAGGACGGCGAGGTGCCGACGATTCCGCATATGGGCCGCCATGTCGACGAATTCGTGCGCGAGGATGGCCGCTGGAAGATCGCCAAGCGCAAGGGACTGCTGGACCTGGGGGCGGTTCAGGTCCGCAGATAGACAGCTATATCGCGCGGGCAGATTCTGGTTGAAACGCGCGCGATGGGCGCTCAGCTTCCCCCAATAAGAAAAAGGGCTCGGAAACGGGCCGGGCAGGAAGAGGATGGCTGATCCCGCTCTGAGCGCTGGGTCACATATCCGGTTTGAAGCATGTCGGCCCGGTCGGCCGGCACGGTGTCAGCCAAGGAAGTGCCATGAGCGACAGCACCAACACCACCAGCATCAGCACCACCGGCGTCAAGTGCCCCGTCCAGCACGACAGCAAGACGGCGGAGCTCATCGACCGCGTCGGCCGGCCGCAGCCGGGATCGCGGATCATCAGGGGGTTCGAGGCCGCGCGCGACATGCTCTTCAGCCCCGGCGTGATACAGGCCGGACGCGGCGCCGACCTGGTGCCGAAGGACAATCCCGAGCATCTGCCGGTCGCCTTTCTCGACGGCGAAATTCACAGGAAGCGGCGCGGCCAAATCGCGCGTTTCTTCACGCCCAAGGCAATGAAGGAGCGCTATCGCGGGGTGATGGAGCGATCGACCGACAAGCTGATCGCCCAGTTGCTCCGCGACGGACGGGCGCGGCTGGACCAACTCAGCTTCGACCTGGCCTGCGATGTCGCGAGCGTGATCGTGGGGCTGACCAACAGCGATCCCCACAAGCTGGCGCGGCGGGTACGCCGGGCCTTTTTCTCAAAGGGTTTCAAGCAGAAGGTCGCCATGGCGATGTTCTACTGGCTGGACGTGAAGCCCGCCATACGCGCCCGCCGCAAGCACAAGCAGGACGATGTCATCTCGCTGATCATGGAAGAAGGCTATTCCAACCAGTCGATCCTGATGGAGGCGATCACCTATGGATCGGCCGGCATGGTGACGACCCGCGAGTTCATCGTGGTCGCCGCCTGGCACCTGTTCGAGCGCGATGACCTGCGTACCATGTTCCTGAACGACGGCGAGGAGGCGCAGTTCGCCATCCTCGATGAGATCCTGCGGATCGACCCGGTCGTTACCTTCCTCCAGCGCAGGGCCGTCGCGGACGGCACGGGGCCGGATGGCGAGGAGATCCAGGCGGGCGAGCTATACGCGCTCGACCTGCGCAGCGGCAATCTCGACGAGAGGGTGACGGGGCCATGTCCTTATGCGCTGGACCCCGCGCGCGGCAGGAACCAGCGCATGACCAGCTCGTGGCTCAGCTTTGGCGCGGGACCGCATCGCTGCCCGGGCGCGCAGGTGGCCATGCACGAGACGCGCCTGTTCCTCGACGCGCTGCTGCGCGTGCCCGGCATCCGCCTCGCCAATCCGCCAACGCCGCGGTGGACCGGCACGACCTATGAACTGCACGGCGCCTATGTGGAGTGCGACAGGGCCTGAACCCCATCGCCATCCCGATCAGACGAGGTCGTAGGCGTTGTTGTCCATGATCGCCATGGCCGCGCGCACGGCGTGGGCGGTGTTGAACGCTTCGGTCTGATAGTGGTTCTCGTTCACCGCGAAGGTGAGATAGTTCAGGCTAAGGAACGCCGCATATTGGTGCATCATTTCCCACTGGCTCGGAACCTTGATGCCGCGCGCGATCAGTTCGCTGCGGTAATGCGCGACCAGGTCGCGCTCGTGCTTGCGACGCTCGATCGGGTCGAGCGCGTTGCAGATGTGATAGGTTGCCTCCGATATGCCGGGCTCCTGGCGGGCGAGCGAGTCGAAGAATCCCGGCGTGCCGTCGGCTTCTTCGTAGAGATTGCCAAGATGGGTGTCGCCATGGATGACGCAGTTGGGCAGCCCGTCGGACATATCGGCCGTGTACTTCACATAGCGCTTCAGCCAGTCATAGTCCTGGAACCTGACCGGGCAGGCCTGGCCGCGCGGCCGGGACATGTAATTGTCCCACTCGCCCTGGTCGTAATTGGCGTGATCAAGATAATCGAGGAACATGGTCGCGCCGTTCTTGGGCAGGCCGCCATATTTGCCGCCTTCCTTGAGCTCAGGGCTGCCCCAGGTCCGGGAATGAAGATCGGCAAGCGCGGTGAGGCGGCGGGCCACCTGCTGCGCATTATTCGGGCTGAGGCCGCGCTGGAAGCGGACCTTGGCGAGGGTGAGGTCCTCCATCAGGATCACCATCTGCGCATTCTCACGGTCGAGATATTTGGAGAAAACCTTGGGCATGTTGAGCCCGAGTTCGGGCAGCATCTCGAATGCGTGGAATTCCATCTCCAGCGAGAGATAGGTGAAGTCCTTGCCACGGTTGCGGGTGTGCGATTCGAATCCGCCCTTGAGTATCACCGACGCCGGCAGGCCGCTGGCGCTGGAATCGGCGGCGGGCGTCAGATGCACGCGCAGCACCGTGCTGAAGCCGTGGTGGACATCCTCGATCCGGAAGCTGTCGAGCTTCACACCCGGAAAGCTGCCGCAAAGGGCCTTTTCCAGCAGCTCCTTGGTGATCGCTTCCTGCTCGATCGGGAGAGCCCCGATGTCCTGATTGCCCGTCATTCCGTCCATCCCCTCGCTTGTCTGGGTCATGTGCCAACCGTGATTCCTCACTTGTTCGAAACTGCACAGTTTCGAACACATAGTCAATGTTGCTTGAAGAGAAGGCATGGCCAGCGGTGCGCCCTTGTTCTCCGGCCGCCTCGACGATACGGAACGGAACGAACATGGCCGATCCCCGCATCATCGACATATCGCTCGACGACAAGACGATCCTGTGGCGCAATGCCGATGTCGAACAGGAGCGACGGATCGCGATCTTCGACATCTTGGAAGACAATCATTTCGCCCCCCAGCGCGCGCACGACGACGGCTATGACGGGCCGTATAAGGTGTTCCTCCGGGTCGAGGAGGGCCGCCTTGCCATAGAGATCCGGCGCGAGGACGACAGCCCGCTGGAGGCCATCATCCTCGGACTTGGCCGTTTCCGTCGCCCGATCAAGGATTATTTCGCAATTTGCGACAGCTATTACCAGGCGATCCGGCAGGCGACGCCGCAGCAGATCGAGACGGTCGACATGGCCCGCCGGGCCATCCACAACGAAGCGGCGGAACTCCTCAAGGAACGGCTCGAGGGCAAGATCGAGGTCGATTTCGACACGGCGCGGCGGCTGTTCACGCTGATCTGCGTTCTGCACATCAAGGGATGATGGCAGGCATGGCGATCGCAACGACACAGCGCGGACCAACGCGCAGGCGGATCCGTCCGCTCCCGCTTCTGATGGGCGGACTGCTGTGTCTGGTGTTCGTCGCGGCGGCGCTGTGGTGGATGGCGGGGCGCTGGACGCCGTCGCGGGACAGCTATCCCGTCCAGGGGTTCGCCGTCAGCGCCGGCAATGGCGAAATTGACTGGCTGACGATCCGCTCGGGGGACGCCGATTTTGTCTATATTCAGGCAACGGCCGGCGGTGGCGAGCGCAATTCTGCCTTCGCGGCAAATTGGGCCGGCGCGCGCGATGTCGGCCTGCGTTACGGCGCCATCCATCGTTTCAGCCTGTGCCGGCGGGCAAGCGAACAGGCGCGGCTGTTCATCGCAAGCGTACCCCGCGACAATGCCGCGCTGCCGCCCGTGGTGGCACTGGATTTCGATGCCGGTTGCGCGGCCCGCCCGAATCGCGGCGTCGTGCTGTCGGAACTGAACACTTTTCTCAACGAGATCGAGGCGCATAGCGGCAAGCCTGCGGTGCTGCGAATTTCGGCGCCGTTCGACAAGGTCTATGATGTGAGCGGCGGCATCAACCGGACGGTGTGGCTGATCGCCAATCTCTTTACGCCCGATTACGCCGCCCATCCCTGGGTGATGTGGACGGCCAACGACTGGCGCCGGGTCAGGGGCGTCGAGGGCACGGTCGGCTGGACGGTGGTGAAGCCGTGACGATGGCACCCGCCGCACTGGTCGAGGCTGCCCGGGCGGCGCGGCATAATGCCTACGCGCCCTATAGCGGTTTTGCCGTGGGCGCGGCGATCGCGACCGAAGATGGGCAGGTCGTCACGGGCGCGAATTTCGAGAATGCCAGTCTCGGGCTGTCGCTCTGCGCGGAGGCGGTTGCGCTCGCGACGGCGAATGCGCACGGGCTTCTCGGCCAAGCGACGGCGATCGCGATCGTGGGCGACGCTATCAGCGCGTCGAGCAACAGCATCGTAACGCCGTGTGGACGGTGCCGGCAGTTGCTGGTCGAGGCAGAACATATTGCCGGCCGGCCACTCGCCATCTATTGCGCCCCGGTTACTGGGCAGGGGGACGACGGCATCGTCACCTATGCCCTCGCCGATCTCATGCCGCATGCCTTTGGCCCCGGCAGCCTGTAACCAAAAGAAGGACCGAACAGCATATGGCGATCATGTCCGACCGGTGGATCCGCAGCCAGGCGCTCGAGACGGGGATGATCGAGCCCTTTGTCGAGAACCAGCGGCGCGATGGCTGCATCAGTTACGGTCTGTCGTCCTACGGCTATGACGCGCGCGTCGCCGATGAGTTCAAGATCTTCACCAATGTCGACAGCACGATCGTCGATCCGAAGGATTTTGCGGCAAACAGTTTTGTCGACCGCAAGACGGACGTGTGCGTCATCCCGCCCAACAGCTTCGCGTTGGCCCGCACCGTCGAATATTTCCGCATTCCGCGCGACGTGCTGGTGATCTGCCTTGGCAAGTCGACCTATGCGCGCTGCGGCATCATCGTCAACGTGACCCCGCTCGAACCGGGCTGGGAGGGGCATGTGACGCTGGAGTTCTCCAACACCACGCCCTTGCCCGCGCGCATCTATGCCAATGAAGGCGCCTGCCAGTTCCTGTTCCTCCAGGGCAACGAGCCTTGCGAGACGAGCTATGCCGACCGGGCGGGCAAATATATGGGCCAGAAAGGCGTGACGCTGCCAAAGCTTTAGGATGGCGTGGTTTTAAAAATGTTACGGCCATTGTCATTCGCCGGAAAATGCCGACATCTGATGCGCTATGCTGAAGCTGTTTCGTAAGTCTCGGCGCGTTGTTGACGATGGTGAATCCGATTGGCTGCCCTCGGTGGGGCCGGACATGCGGGTCTATGCGATCGGCGACATTCACGGCCGGTTGGACCTCCTCCGCGAGCTTGTGGCTCGTGTCATAGAGGATGCGCGCTTGCGCGGCGCGGTCGATCAATTGCAGGTCGTGCTGCTGGGCGACCTCGTCGATCGTGGCCCCCATTCGGCGGGCGTCGTCGATCTGGTGATCCGCCTCAACAAGGCGTGGCCCGCCTTCACCTGTCTGATGGGCAATCATGAGGAGGTGTTTCAGATGGCGTTGTGCGGCGACATGGGTGCGCTGCAATTCTTCACGCGCATCGGTGGACGGGAAACGCTGCTCAGCTACGGTATCGAGGAGTCACTTGTCGATGGCGACGATGACGAGCGGCTCCATGCCCGCATGCTGGAATGCGTGCCACCTGCCCATCGCCACTTCATCGCCACGCTGCCGCACCAATTGACCATAGGGGACTATATTTTTGTCCATGCGGGGATCAGGCCCGGCGTCGCCATGGAAGAGCAGAGACCGCGCGATCTCCATTGGATACGCGAGGAATTCCTGCGCTGCGAGGAACGGCACCCGGGCATGGTGGTCCACGGCCACAACATCACCGAGTTCGTCGATGAGCAGCGCAACCGCATCGGCATCGATACCGGCGCCTATGCCAGCGGCCGGTTGACCGCGATCGGCCTCGAGGGGACCGATCGCTGGTATCTTTCGACCTGAGGGCTCAGAACACCGGCTGGTTGGCGGGATCGTCCGGGTCGCCGACCGGGGTAGAGGCGGTATGGATGCCGCACTCCACCTTGTCCCAGCCGCGCCAGCGCCCGGCGCGCGGGTCCTCGCCCGGCAGCACCTTGGACGTGCAGGGCTCGCAGCCGACGGAGAGATAGCCCTGCGCTTCCAGCGGGTGGCGGGGCAGGTCGTGCGCTTCGAAATAGGCGTCCAGCGCCGCCTTGTCCCAATCGCCCAGCGGATTGAGCTTGAGCCGGCCATCTTCCACCTCGAACCGCGGCAGGTTGGCGCGGGTCTGCGACTGGAACGCCTTGCGGCCGGAAATCCAGCTATCGAGGCCCTCCTTGGCGCGGGCCAGCGGCTCGACCTTGCGGATCTCGCAGCAGCCGTCCGGATCGTATGACCAGCGCAGGCCGGTTGCGTCCTTTTCCGCGAGCACGGACGGCAGCGGCGTCACCGTCCGGCTGTCCGTGAAGCCGAGCCGCTCCCTCAAGGTCTCCCGATATTCCAGCGTTTCCGGAAACATCTTGAGCGTGTCGACGAAAATGACCGGAACCGTGGGGTCCGCCTGGGCCACGAGGTGGAGCAGCACCGCGCTTTCGGTGCCGAAGGACGACACCACGGCAACCGTGCCGAGCATCTTTTCGGAAAACAGGACCTTCAGCATCGTCGCGGTGTCGACGCCCTCGAAACGCGCGTTGAGCGCGTCGGCATCCGCCTGGGTAAAGCGGGGCCGGGCGTCGATCACGTCGATGCTGCGGGCCGCGTCAGCCATGGCGCAGCGTCCAGATCGGCTGGCGCGCGTCGGCCGCGGCCTGATAGACCTCCGGATAGCGGCTGAGGGCAGCCTCGGTCACTTCGGGATCGAGCGGAATGTCGGGTGCGAAGCTGTCGAAGCCGCAGCGGCGCATATAGGCGATCTGGTCTACCAGCACGTCACCCACGGCGCGCAGCTCGCCCGTATAGCCCGCCTCGCGCAGGATGCGGGCGGCTGAATAGCCGCGCCCGTCCCCGAACACCGGAAAGCTGACCTCGACCAGCGACAGGCGCGTCAGATGCGGCAGGAGCTGGCGCGCGTCCTCGCCCGGTTCGATGCGCACGGCTGTGGCGTTGCTCTGCCCGGCGAAGGAATCGACGCTCACTGCCGGTTCCTGGCTGGCCACGTCATCGCGAAATGAAAGAATATCAGCCATAAATGGCCTCCTTGAACGGCGCCATGCCCAGGCGCCGATATGTGTCGACAAAGCGCTCGCCGGGCTGGCGCTGCGCGAGATAGAGGTTGGTGGCCTTTTCGATGGCGTCGACCACGCCGCCCTCGTCAAAGCCGGGGCCGGCAATGGTGCCGAGGCTGGTATCCTCCGCGCCCGATCCGCCGAACAGGAGCTGGTAGTTCTCCGTGCCCTTCCGGTCGACGCCGAGGATGCCGATATGGCCGGCATGATGGTGGCCGCAGGCGTTGATGCAGCCGGAAATCTTGAGCTTCAGCTCGCCGATTTCGCGCTGCCTGGCCGGATCGGCAAAGCGCTCCGCGATCTTTTGCGCCACCGGGATCGACCGCGCATTGGCCAGGCTGCAATAATCAAGGCCGGGGCAGGCGATGATGTCGGTGATGAGGTCCAGATTGGCCTCCGCCAGACCCGCTTCGCGCAGCTGCTGCCAGACGGCATAGAGGTCCGACTTCTTCACCGAGGGCAGCACGATGTTCTGGGCGTGGGTCACGCGCAGCTCGTCGAAGCTGTAGCGCTCGGCCAGATCGGCGATGAGGTCGATCTGCGCCGAGGAGGCGTCGCCCGGAATGCCGCCGACCGGCTTCAGCGAGATGTTGACGATCGCATAGCCCGGCTGCTTGTGCGCGGCGACCTGCTGGTCGACCCAGAGCGCGAAGTCGGGATCGCTGCGGTCGAGCGCGTCGCCAAGGCCCGTCTCGAACGGCGGATCGACGAAGAAGGCGCGGATACGGTCGAGCTCGGCCGCCGGCGGATCGATGCCGAGGGTCTTGATGTGGGCGAACTCTTCCTCGACCTGGCGGCGATATTCGTCGACGCCAAGCTCATGGACGAGGATCTTGATCCGCGCCTTGAACTTGTTGTCGCGGCGGCCATAGCGATTGTAGACGCGCAGGCAGGCCTCGACGTAGGAAATGATCTCGTCTTCCGTGACGAAGTCCCTGATTTCAGGGGCGATCATCGGCGTGCGGCCCATGCCGCCGCCCGCGAAGACACGCGCGCCCACCTGGCCGTCGCGCTTCACCAGCTCGATGCCGATGTCGTGCAGGCGCATGGCCGCGCGATCAGCAGGCGACGCGATCACCGCGATCTTGAACTTGCGCGGCAAATAGCTGAACTCCGGGTGGAAGCTCGACCACTGGCGCAGCAGCTCCGCCCAGGGGCGCGGGTCCGCGACCTCGTCGGCGGCGACGCCGGCATATTGGTCGGAGCTGATGTTGCGGATGCAGTTGCCGCTGGTCTGGATGGCATGCATCTCGACGCTCGCCAGGTCGGCGAGAATGTCGGGCGCGTCCTCCAGCTTGATCCAGTTGTACTGGATGTTCTGGCGGGTGGTGAAATGGCCGTAGTCGCGGTCATATTTGCGCGCGATATGGCCCAGCATCTTCATCTGCCGCGACGACAGCGTGCCATAGGGGATGGCGACGCGCAGCATATAGGCGTGCAGCTGGAGATAGAGGCCGTTCATCAGCCGCAGCGGCCGGAACTGCTCCTCGGTGATCTCGCCGGCCAGGCGGCGGCGGGTCTGGTCGCGGAAGTCGGCGACACGGGCATCGACCATCGCCTGATCATATTGGTCATAAAGATACATGGTTTCAGGCCTTTACGATCGGAATTTCAGTGTTGAGCGCAAGGTCGGCGCGCACCGTCGGGCCGCTGGCCCGGATGCGGTCCTTGATGTGGTGGGGCAGGGGACCGCTGGCGGTCTGCTCCGCCTCGACCAGATAGGCCGAGTTGACCCGGCGCGCCGCGGACTCGCGTTCGATGATCGCCTCGCCCTCATGTCCGGCATCGACAGCCTGACCGACATGGCGCGACCAGCCCGATCCCGTCCACCAGATCACGTCGCCCGTGGCGAGGTCATTGCCCGTCACGATAATCATTCTTCGGTTTCTCCCCCTGGCGCGGATTGTTTCCGCACGGTTTTCACTTCATCGAAATGCGTCACCCTGCCGCCCAGCCGATCGACGGCATCGGCCAGGCCGGCGACACTGCCGACCACGATCACCGCCGGGCTTTTGACATCCTCGCGCGCGACCATGTCGCCAAGGTCGGCGAGCAGCGTGCGGAGAACGCGCTGGGCCGGGCGGGTTCCGTTCTCCAGGACCACCACCGGCGTATCCGGCGACAGGCCGTCGGCCATCAGCTTGTCGGCAATGTCCTCCGCCGTCGCCACGCCCATATAGATGACGAGCGTGCGGCCCTTGCCAGCCAGGCCGGCCCAGTTCTGCTCGGTCAGGCCCTTGCACTGACCGGCGACAAAGCTGACTGCGCTCGCAACCTCGCGGTGGGTGAGCGGCAGATTGGCCACAGCCGCGCAGCCCAGCGCCGCGCTGATGCCCGGCACCACTTCGACCGGAACGCCCGCCTGCCGGCAGGCTTCCAGTTCCTCGCCGCCGCGTCCGAACACGAAGGGGTCGCCGCCCTTCAGGCGAACGACGGTGCGTCCGGCCAGTCCCTGCTCGACAAGAAGGGCGTTGATCGCGTCCTGCGGCATGGAATGGCGGCTGCGCTGCTTGGCGACGGAGATGCGCTCGGCCGTGGCGGGGGCCAGCGCCATGATGGCACCGTCCACCAGCCCGTCATGCACGATCAATTCGGCCGACGCGATCAGGCGCGCGGCGCGCACGGTCAGCAGCTCCGGATCGCCCGGACCCGCGCCGACAAGATAGACCTTGCCGGTCGATCCGTTTTCGGTCGTGACGTTGGCAGCTTTGGTCATGCTGGTCCCTATGGCGACTGAACGCCCATTGGCCAAGTGATTATGGCTTGGCGGGACCCTAGCATAACTTTCGCCTTAGCGGTCGGCGACGATCTCATCCGGCTTCAGGCCTATGCCGATGGTTGTCCGGGCCTGCTCGATTTCGGCCGAGGCGACCGGATAGGCGCAATGATCGGCGGCGTAGAAGGCGCCGGGCCGGTAATTGCCCGACAGGCGGATGCCGCCCATTGGCGCGCCGGGCAGGGGATGGGTGGTCGGCCGGTTCCAGTTGACGACACCGGCGCGGGCATTGGCCCAGAACCGATCATATTGCTCCGGCGATCCGCCGAACAAGGCGGCGCACAGGCCAAAGCGGCTGTTATTGGCCTCGGCGATGGCCGCGTCGAAATCCGCGACGCGGACGACTTGCAGGATCGGGCCGAACAGCTCTGTATCAGGCCGCGCCGCCATCGCCGTCACATCGATGATGCCCGGCGTGACGAAGGGCACATTGTCCTTCGGGCGCCGCATGTGCGTGATCGGGCGGCCGCCATTGCTCATCAGGTAGAGAAAGCTCTCGGTGAGGGCGTCGGCGGTCTTCATGTCGATGACCGGTCCCATGTAGGGCACGGGGTCGGCATGGGGGTGGTCGATGATGAGCCGGGCGGTCATGCGGCGCAGCTCCTCGATCACCATGTCGGCAAGGCTTTCCTTGACGATCAACCGGCGGCCGGCGGTGCATCGCTGCCCGGTTGACAGGAAGCTTGACTGGATGACCAGCGCCACGACGGATGCGATGTCCGGCGCGTCCCACAGTACCATGGGATTGTTGCCGCCCATCTCGAGCACGGCGAGCTTGTCCGGCCGGTCCGCCAGCGCGCGGTTGATGGCAAGGCCGGTCTGCGCGGCGCCGGTGAACAATATGCCCGCCACGCCGTCATGCACGGTCAGCGCTCGCCCGGCTTCCGCACCGCCGATAATGCAGCGCACGATATCCTCGGGCACGCCCGCCTCGTGCAGCAGCCTGACCAGGAGCATGCCGATCGCAGGCGTCTTTTCCGAAGGTTTGAAGGCGACGCCATTGCCCGCGATCAGGGCGGGAATGATATGGCCGGCCGGGATCAGCGCCGGGGAGGCATGGGGACAGATCGCCGCCAGCGCGCCATGCGGCTTGTGCCGCAAAGCCTGCCGCGCCCCCATCGCGCCTTCCAGCCGCTTCTGGCCGGTCCGCTGGGAATAGGCGCTGACCGAATACTCGACCGTCTCCATGATTGCGGCTGTCTCGTTCCTGGCGTCCCAGATCGGCCGCCCGGTCTCCCGCGCGATCAGGTCGCTGATCTCCGTCTCTCGCGCGCGGACGAGATTGGCGAAGCGGCGCATCGTCTCGATGCGGTAGGTGAAGGCCTGCGCCGCCCATTGCGGCCAGGCGGCACCGATCCTGGCGATCTCGGCATCGATATCGCTGTCCTCGCCCTGCCAGATGAGGACGCCGGTAGCCGGTTCATGGGAACTCACTAATGCCATCGCGATGATATGACCGTCGTTTACCAAATGTGCCAAAGCGTTGAAGTTGGAAGGCTGACCCTAGCATCGATCCTGTTACGTGGGCGTAAACTGCCGGCTTGCGGTGTGTCGGCCATATCGTGATATGGGAATGGCGGGGCTGAAAGGATCGTGCGTGGCGAGTTACGAAGACAAATATTGGTGGTCCCGCGACAATCTTCGCCTCCATTTTCGGGATTATCCGGGCCGGGACGACCGCCCGCCAATCCTCTGCATTCCCGGCCTGACCCGCAACGCCCGCGATTTCGAGGCGGTAGCGGAGAGATTGGCGGGTGACTGGCGCCTGATCTGCGTCGAACTGCGCGGGCGCGGGGAAAGTGCCTATGCCAAGGATCCGATGACCTATGTGCCGCTCGTTTATCTCCAGGATCTCGACCGGCTGATCGCCCAATTGGGGTTGGACCGTTTCATCGGCATTGGCACTTCGCTCGGCGGGCTGATGCTGATGCTGCTGGCATCAACCGGCCATGGCCGCATCGCGGGCGCGCTGTTGAACGACATCGGTCCGCGCATCGACGAAGCCGGGCTGGCGCGCATCCGGCGCAATGTCGGCACCGGCGGCGTCCATCCGACCTGGGTCCATGCAGCCCGCGCGCTCGCCGAAACCCAGGGGACGATTTTTCCGGACTATGGTCTGGAAGACTGGCTGAGTTTCGCCAAGCGCCTTTTCCGGCTGAACAGTCAGGGCCGCGTCGTGCTTGATTATGACCAGCGCCTCGCCGAGCCATTCCGTGTCCCCGGCGGGGAGGCCGGGGTCGATCTCTGGCCAGCGCTCGATGCGCTCGGCACCTGTCCGGTCACGATCCTGCGCGGCCAGCTTTCGGACTTGCTGTCCGAAGCCACCGCACATGAGATGATGGCGCGTTTGGCCGATGTGGAGCTGGTGACGGTGCCGCGCGTCGGCCATGCGCCGTCCCTGACGGAGCCGGCATCGGTGGCCGCGATCGACAGGCTGCTGGAGCGGGCGCTGGCGAAGGGCCTGGGAAAGTGAGCGCGGGCGCGTCTCTTGACGAACACGGTATGATTTCCCGCCATGCGGCGCTATATGGAGGCGTGGCGGGAAGCGTGGCCCTGATGGCGGATGCCCTGACAGGCTGACTCCAGGGTCTAGGCGGCGCCTGAATTTAGGCGTATCGGCGCACATTGTCTTGCCATGCAGGGGTGCAGTGGTGCCGTCATGGCGGCGTCAAGTGGTGCAGAGGAAATTCGTTTGTTCAAGGGTTTGAAGCCGATCGTTTATGGAGGCCGAGAGGTCTGGCCACTCGTCGAGGGGGGCAAGGGGGTCGCGGTTTCCGACCATCGCAGCTCCGGCGCATGGGCCGCGGCCGGCGGCATCGGGACGGTCTCCGCCGTCAATGCCGACAGCTACGACGCCAATGGCAATCCCATCCCGCAGATCTATACCGGCCGCACCCGGGCGCTGCGGCATGAGGAGCTGATCCAATATGCGATCGACGGCGCCGTAGAACAGGTGCGGCGCGCGTTCGAACTGGCCGGGGGCAGGGGCGCGATCAACATCAACATCCTGTGGGAGATGGGCGGCGCCCAGCGCGTGCTGCAGGGGGTGCTCGAACGGACCAAGGGCATGATCTCGGGCGTAACCTGCGGCGCTGGCATGCCCTACAAGCTGAGCGAGATCGCGGCCGCCCACGGCGTGAACTATCTGCCGATCGTCAGCTCCGGCCGCGCCTTCCGCGCCCTGTGGAAGCGCGCTTATTCGAAGGCCGCTGAATGGCTGGCGGCGGTGGTCTATGAGGATCCCTGGCTGGCCGGTGGTCATAACGGCCTCTCCAACGCTGAGGACCCGACCAAGCCGGAACCGCCTTATGCCCGCGTCAAGGCGCTGCGCGAGACCATGCGCGAGGGCGGCATTCCGGACCATGTGCCGATCGTGATGGCCGGCGGCGTCTGGTATCTGCGCGACTGGAACGACTGGATCGACAATCCCGAGCTGGGATCGATCGCCTTTCAATTCGGCACCCGTCCGCTGCTGACCCAGGAAAGCCCGATTCCGCAGGCGTGGAAGGATCTGTTGACCAAGCTGGACGAGGGCGACATCCTTCTCCACAAATTCTCGCCGACGGGCTTCTATTCGTCTGCGATCCGCAACCCGTTCCTGCGCAACCTCGAGGCGCGCTCGGAACGCCAGATCGCCTTCTCACTGGAGCAAGCGGGGGATCATACATATCAGCTCGACGTCGGCGTCCGCGGGCGCAATTATTGGGTGACGCGCGGCGATCTGCTGCGCGCGCGTGAATGGGTCGGCCATGGCTATACCAGCGCGCTCAAGACGCCCGACAACACGCTGGTCTTCGTCACCGACGAGGAAAAGGCGATGATCCGCAAGGATCAGGCCGACTGCATGGGCTGCCTGTCGCATTGCGGCTTCTCGTCCTGGAAGGACCATGACGACTACAGCACCGGCCGCCTCGCCGACCCGCGCAGCTTCTGCATCCAGAAGACGTTGCAGGAGGCGGTGCATGGCGGCGATGTCGACAATAATCTGATCTTTGCGGGTCACGGCGCCTACCGGTTCAAGCGCGACCCGTTCTATTCGAACGGCTTCGTGCCCACGGTGGGGCAGCTGGTCGACCGCATCCTGACGGGGGACTGACGGCCATGCGCGCCCCTGACCAGCCCGATGTCGCGATCCTCCATTATCGCGCCGCCGATTATGAGGTCGTCCGGCCCGGGCGTTTCGTGATCTGCGCGGTCAGCGGTGCGCTGATCCCGATCGGCGAACTGCTCTACTGGAGCGCGCAACGCCAGGAGGCTTATCGCAGCGCCGCCGAGGCGACGAAGGCGCTGATCAACAACCCGTAAAGGTCGTCACCCTGAGCTTGTTTCAGGGTCCATTTCTCCCTGCGTGGGGACGCGTCTGGCGCCACCATGGATGCTGAAACAAGTTCAGCATGACGATCCATTGTAATCGGGAGGCTAGGTCCAGCCCTCGAGCACCTGATCGGGCGGACGATCGCCGCCGACCCACAGCCTGATGTTGGTGATGACGCGCGCGCCCGTGTCGTCGCGTCCTTCGAAAGTGGCCGAGCCCATGTGCGGCAGCAGCACGACATTGGCGAGAGCGAGGAGGCGGGGATCGACGGCCGGCTCATGCGCGTAGACGTCAAGGCCCGCGCCCGCGATCCGGCCCTGTTCCAGAGCGCCGATGAGCGCGTTCTCGTTGGTCACGTCCGCGCGCGAGGTGTTGATGAGATAGGCGCTGGACTTCATCAGCGCGATCCGCCGCGCATCGATCATGCCCTCGGTCTGCTCGGTATGGGGGCAGTGGAGCGAGATGATGTCGGACTCTGCAAGCAGCGTGTCGAGCTCGGCATACCAGGTCGCGCCGGTTTCCGCCTCCACCGGCGCGGGCAGGCGGTGGCGGTTATGATAGGCGATGCGCAGACCAAAGGCGGCGGCCCGGCGCGCCACGGCCTGCCCGATCCGGCCCATGCCGACAATGCCGAGCTGTTTGCCGCCGATGCGGTGGCCGAGCATGGCCGACGGGCTCCATCCCGCCCAGGCGCCCGATCGCACCAGCTTCTCGCCCTCTGCCAGACGGCGCGGCACGGAGAGGATCAGCGCCATCGTCATGTCGGCCGTGTCCTCGGTCAGGACGCCGGGCGTGTTGGTGACGATGATGTCGTGCGCACGGGCGGCGTGCAGGTCGATATGATCGACGCCATTGCCGAAATTGGCGATGAGCTGCAGCCGCTTGCCAGCCTCCGCGAGAAGATCGGCGTCGATCTCGTCGGTGATCGTCGGGACCAGCACGTCGCAGCTCTGCATCGCCTCGCGCATCTGGGCGCGGCTGAACGGCGTGTCGGTCACGTTGAATTCCACGTCGAACAAGGCGGCCATGCGGTGCTCGACGGCGGCCGGCAGGCGCCGGGTCACGATGATGCGGGGATGGGCCGGTCGCTCGCGTCTGGGCATGGAAGCGGCTTCGTTCAAGCCCCGCCAAAGGTCAAGCCCAATTGGGACAAAGTCTCGCGCTCGCCGGTTGAAGATGCGCGCCGGAAATGGCATGGGACCGACGATGAGACGAGGCGTGCGAGGGATGAGTTGTTCGAGGGGGCGAGCGTTCGGTGCCGGCGGGGTCCTGGCCATGGCCTTGGTGCTGTGCGCTCCCGCGGCCGCGCAGCACGGCAGGGAAGTTCCCTATTGGGCCGCGCTCGCCAAGGACGAGGCCCGCATGCGCGTGGGGCCAAGCATGGATTATCCCGCGAACTGGATCTATCGCCGCCGCGATCTGCCGGTGAAGGTCATCGAAACCTATCCCAACTGGCGCAAGATCGAGGATCCCGACGGCACCCGAGGCTGGATGCATGTGCGCCTGTTGAAAGATGACCAGACCGCGATCGTGGTCGGCGCGGTCGCGGTGATGCGCAAGCAGCCATCGGATTCCGCGCCCGCGCTCTATCGCGCCGAGCCCGGTGTGGTGGGCCGCGTGTCGGATTGCGAAAATGGCTGGTGCCGGTTCGATGTGCGGGGGCAGCGCGGCTATGTCGAGGCCGGTCGCCTGTGGGGCGCGACGCGGTAGGGGATTGTACGTCACAGAATGCGGCAAGGTGGCCAGGCATAGCGGCATTGCCGCAGGCACTATATCTCCGCGTCTCCGCGTGAAACCAATCTTCCTCCAATGGCCACTTGGCAGGCGTCCTAGCCCCTAATCCTCCTCAGCTTCGGATTGCAGCTGGACATAATTCTGGAGGCCCATGCGTTCGATCATGTCGAACTGGCGTTCCAGCGTGTCGACATGCTCCTCCTCGCTCTCGAGTATGGTGGTGAAGAGATCGCGGCTCACATAGTCGCGCACTTCCTCGCAATAGGCGATCGCTTCCTTGAGCTGAGGGATGGCGTCCATTTCCAGCGCGAGGTCGGCCTTCAATATCTCTTCGACATTCTCACCCACGCGCAGCCGGCCAAGGTCCTGGAAATTGGGCAGGCCGTCCAGGAAGAAGATGCGGTCGGCGAGGCGGTCGGCATGCTTCATCTCGTCGATGGACTCGCCATATTCATATTTGGCGAGGCGCGAGACGCCCCAGTGCTTCAGCATGCGATAGTGCAGGAAATACTGGTTGATCGCGGTCAACTCATTTTTGAGCGCCTCGTTGAGATACCCAATAACCCGAGCATCGCCCTGCATGACCGCCTCCCTTAGAAAGAGGCGTAGTCTAGCGGCCGGGGATGAGCAAGCCAATCAAAAAGCGAAGGAAATCCGCTCGTTCAGGCGGCGACGCCAAGCTCTTCCTGGATGATTTCTTCTGCGAATGGGAAGCATTGACAACAATTTGGCTCATGACCCAGTCGCGCATAGATCGCTTCGACGTCGGCTATGCCCAGACGGGCAGCCTCGCGGATTTCCTTTTCCCGGATCACGTTGCAGATGCAAACGACCATGCGAATCTCCTGTGTGAGGAGACAAATACGCTATTGAGAGCTGTTTGCAATAAAAATTTGAACAACCTGGATGTAGCGTCGACGCATCTAGGATTTCGCGAGCCGCATGCGCTTCATCCGGGCGGGAAGCTGCTGCATGACCGCGTCGCGCCATGGCTC
>DATJLC010000065.1:0-21501 GCA_035490755.1 Sphingobium sp. | reverse complement strand
GATATAGGCGGCGCGTGCGCGCATCGCGAAGCCCGCGATCAGCGCGCCTTCGATGAGCTTGTGCGGATCGTGGCGGATGATCTCGCGGTCCTTGCAGCTGCCGGGTTCGGACTCGTCAGCGTTGATGACAAGGAAGCTGGGTTTGCCGGGCTTGGGCTCCTTGGGCATGAAGCTCCACTTCATGCCGGTCGGGAAGCCCGCCCCGCCCCGCCCGCGCAGGCCGGATGCCTTGATCTGCTCGATGATCTCGTCCTGGCCGATCTCGAGCAGCTTCTTGGTATTGTCCCAGTCGCCGCGCTTCATGGCGGCGTCTATGCCCCAATCCTGGAAGCCATAGACGTTGGTGAAGATGCGGTCCTTGTCCGCGAGGGGCGCGATGAGATCAGACATCACCATTCCCCCCGATAATCATGGTTGCCGGCCACCATTTCCTTGAGCGTGGTCGGGCCGCCCTCGGGGCAGCTGGTCTGCCGCGGGACCTGCGGGCCGATTTTCGGCTGCTTGCCCGCCGCGAGGTCGTCAAGGATCGACGCCATGCTGTCAAAGGTCAGGTCCTCGAAATTATCGTCGTTGATCTGGACCATTGGCGCATTGGCGCAGGCACCCAGGCACTCGACCTCGGTCAGGGTGAACAGGCCGTCCGCAGTGGTCGCGCCCTTGGCCAGGCCCTTGGCCTTGCAGGCGGCGAACACATCGTCCGACCCGCGCAGCATGCAGGGCGTCGTGCCGCAGACCTGCACATGATAGCGGCCGACCGGCGCGAGATTATACATGGTGTAGAAGGTCGCGACCTCATAGGCGCGCATGTAAGGCATGCCGAGCTGGCTGGCGACATATTCGATCACCGGCACGGGCAGCCAGCCTTGGGTATTGGTCTCTGCCCCCACCTGCCGCTGGGCGAGGTCGAGCAGCGCCATAACGGCCGACTGCTGCCGTCCCTCGGGATAGCGCGCGATCACCTTCTTCGCCTGCGCGGCGTTTTCGCCCGTGAAGGCGAAACCGCCCCAGCGCGCGCGGGTCTCCGCTTCGTCGGGGATGTGGGGGGCGTCAGCCATGATATGCTCCGTGCTCCTGCGGAAGCAGGAGCCCAGTGAAGGACGGCACCGCTTGCGGCCCTGGGTTCCTGCTTCCGCAGGAACACGGGTGGGTGTGGAGATGAGGGGCGCTAACCATCAGCGAATGAACTCCACGCGAGAGCATTTGTCGCCCTCGAAACTATAGATTGCGAGAACCGTGAAGGGCGGCTCGACAAATCCGTCCGACTTGCGCGGTCCACGGGTCACATATTCCTCAAACACGACGGTCTCGCCTAGCGCATACTGCTTCACGATCTGCGCGTTATTCTCGGGATAATCGGCGAAGGTCTTGGCGAGGCCGGAGCGCACGCCTTCCTTGCCCTCGCGCAGAACGGCGCCGCGATAGCTCGCCTCGCAGGCGTCGTCGGTCATGAGCTCGACATAGGCGTCCGCGTCCTGCGCGTTATAACGCGCGATCATCTCCTGCGCCGTAGCGATGCGGTCCTGACTCAACGGTCACACTCCCCAAACACAATATCCATTGCGCCCAACACCGCCGTGGTATCCGCGAGCATGTGGCCCTTCATCATGAAGTCCATGGCTTGGAGATGGCTGAAAGCAGTCGGACGGATCTTACAGCGATAGGGTTTGTTCGACCCGTCGCTGACCAGATAGACGCCGAACTCGCCCTTTGGGCTTTCGGTCGCGACATAGACCTCGCCGGCGGGGACGTGGAAGCCCTCGGTGTAGAGCTTGAAGTGGTGGATGAGCGCTTCCATCGACTGCTTCATCTCGCCGCGCTTGGGCGGGACCACCTTGCGGTCGAAGCTGGCGACCGGACCCTCGGGCATCTCGCTCAGGCACTGCTTCATGATGCGCGCGGACTGGCGCACCTCCTCGACCCGGACCATGAAGCGGTCATAGCAGTCGAAATTGGTGCCGACCGGCACGTCGAACTGCATGCGGTCATAGACGTCATAGGGCTGGCTCTTGCGGATGTCCCATGGAATGCCGCTGCCCCGGATCATCGGGCCGGAGAAGCCCCATTTCAGCGCGTCCTCCTTGGAGACGACGGCGATGTCGACATTGCGCTGCTTGAAGATGCGGTTGTCGGCCACCAGGCTGATCGCATCCTCGAACAGGCGCGGCAGGCGCGTGTCCAGCCAGTCGGCGATGTCGGTCAGCAGCTTCAGCGGCACGTCCTGGTGGACGCCGCCCGGCCGGAAATAGGCCGCGTGCATGCGCGCGCCGGAAGCGCGCTCATAGAAGTTCATGCAGTCTTCGCGCAGCTCGAACAGCCACAGATTGGGCGTCATGGCGCCCACGTCCATCACATGGCTGCCCAGGTTCAGCATGTGGTTCTTGATGCGGGTCAGCTCGGCGAAGAAGACGCGCAGATATTGCGCGCGCAGCGGCACTTCGAGGTTCAGGAGCTTCTCGATCGCCAGCACATAGCTGTGCTCCATCCCCATCGGCGAGCAATAGTCCAGCCGATCGAAATAGGGCAGCGCCTGCAGATAGGTCTTGTACTCGATCAGCTTTTCGGTGCCGCGATGGAGCAGACCGACATGCGGATCGCAGCGCTCCACGATCTCGCCGTCCAGCTCCATGACCAGGCGCAGAACGCCGTGCGCGGCCGGATGCTGGGGACCGAAATTGATCGTGTAGTTCTGGATCTCCGTGTCGCCCAGAGTGGGGTCGGCGCGGTCGGTCACATGATTAAGTTCGTCAATATAGGTCGACATCAGGCGTCACCTCCTGAGTCCGTGCCCAGCGCCTTGGGCTTGCGGGCGCGGGTCGTCTTTGACTTTGTGGGTGTCGCATCGGCTTTCGGTGCGGCAGCCTTGGGAACGCGCGGCTTCCGGGCGGGCGATGGCTTGGCGGCCTCCGCATTGGCGGGTTCGCCGGCGCCGGTCTGCTCCGGCTTGTCGGTCGTCTTGGGCGTGGGCGGCGGCGGTGCCGGCGGTGGCGCAGGTGGTGGCGGTGGTGCGGCGGTCGGCGTGGGCGCGCCCGGCGCCTGTCCATGCGCCTTTTCGTCGCCGGGAAGGACGTATCTCGCGCCCTCCCAAGGGCTCATAAAGTCGAAGGCACGGAAATCCTGCCGAAGCTGGACCGGCTCATAGACGACGCGCTTGGCTTCCTCGGAATAGCGCATCTCGACATAGCCGGTCAGCGGGAAGTCCTTGCGCTGCGGATGGCCCTTGAAGCCATAGTCGGTCAGGATGCGGCGCAGGTCCGTATTGCCGGCGAAAAGTACGCCGTACATGTCGAACACCTCACGCTCCAGCCATCCGGCGACGGGCCAGATGGTGGTGACGGTGGGGACGGCATTGTCCTCGTCGGTGGTCACCTTGACGCGCAGACGGTGGTTCCGCGTGAGGCTCAACAGATGATAGCAGACCTCGAACCGCTCCGCCCGGTCGGGATAATCCACGCCGGCGATTTCCATAAGCTGCTGATAGTCGAAGCGGTCACGGAGCACCGCCATGACGGCGGCGATGGACCCGCGCGTGACCGTCACGGAAAGCTCGTCATTCGCCTCGACGATCTCGACCACATCGGCGCCAAGCGCGGCGCGCAGCGCGTCGGCAAGCCCGACGACAGGCTCGATGCGCGGAGCAGAGTGAACGCTTCTCATCGCTCGATCGTCCCCACCCGGCGAATCTTCCGCTGAAGCTGCATCACGCCATAAAGCAGGGCCTCGGCGGTCGGCGGGCAGCCCGGCACATAAATGTCCACCGGCACGATCCGGTCACAACCGCGCACGACACTGTAGCTATAGTGATAGTAGCCGCCGCCATTGGCGCAGCTGCCCATCGAAATCACATATTTGGGCTCCGACATCTGGTCGTAGACCTTGCGGAGCGCCGGCGCCATCTTGTTGCACAGCGTGCCGGCGACGATCATCACGTCGCTCTGGCGCGGGGACGCGCGCGGCGCGACACCGAACCGCTCCATGTCATAGCGCGGCATGTTGACGTGGATCATCTCCACCGCGCAACAGGCGAGCCCAAAGGTCATCCACCAGAGCGAGCCGGTGCGCGCCCACTGGAATAGCTCCTCCGTCGAGGTGACAAGAAATCCCTTGTCGTTGACCTCGCCGGTAAGCGCGTTGAAAAATGCCGTATCCGGCTGCGTCCCTGGCAGGGGCACAGCGCGCTCAAGCTCTACTCCCAATCGAGTGCTCCCTTCTTCCAGGCATAGACAAGGCCAAGCACCAGCTCGAAGATGAAGATCATCATCGTCAGCCAGCCCGCCCAGCCGATCTCGCCCAGGCTGACAGCCCAGGGGAAGAGATAGGCCGCCTCAAGATCGAAAATGATGAACAGGATCGCAATGAGATAGAAGCGCACGTCGAACTGGCTGCGCGGATCCTCGAACGCGGGAAAGCCGCATTCATATTCGCTCAGCTTCTCCGGATCCGGCTTGTGTGCTCCTGTCAGGCGCCCCACTGCCATCGGCAGAAAGACAAAGGCACTCGACAGAAGCAGAGCGATCACCAGAAACAGGAGGATCGGCAGATATTGCGACAGGTCTGGCAAGGCGTCCCCACATGCAGTCTTTGCTAACCGGGCGGCTTTAGGACTGCCGCACTTGCGAAGCAAGACCTCCAACAACGCCAAAGGTGCAGAAAGTTTACGCCGGGCAATCATGCATCCGGCCCCGGCTGCTAACCCGCCCTTAGCGCAACGCGCCAGCCACCAGCCTGTGCAGCTTGGAATGTATGGCGTCATTGCCAGCAATGACCTCCGAGCGCTCGATGGGCTGATCCCCACCCCGGAAATCCGTGACAAAACCGCCCGCCTCCCGCACCAGCAGCAGCCCGGCCGCGACATCCCACGGCTTGAGGCCGCTTTCCCAGAAACCGTCATAGCGGCCCGCCGCCACATGGGCGAGATCCAGCGCCGCCGAACCGAACCGTCGAATGCCCGCGACCGAGGGCGCGACGGCGCCGAAGATACGGGTCCATTGCGCCATGTCGCCATGGCCGTGGAAGGGGATGCCAGTCGCGATCAGCGCTTCGGTCAGGTCGCGACGGGCCGAAACGCGCAGGCGGCGGTCGTGCAGCCAGGCACCGCGATTCTTCTCCGCCCAATAGCTCTCATCGGTGATCGGTTGATAGATGAGCGCGGTCGTGATCTCGCCCCAGCCCTTGCCGTCCAGGCGCGGCTCCTGAACCGCGATCGAGATGGCGAAATGGGGAATGCCATGGATGAAGTTGGTCGTCCCGTCGAGCGGATCGATGACCCAGCGCGGCTTGGTCGGATCACCCGCTATCTCGCCGCCTTCCTCCAGCAGAAAGCCCCAGCCGGGTCGCGCCTTGCCCAGCTCTTCGACCAGGGTTTCCTCGGCACGCTTGTCGGCGAGGCTGACGAAATCCGCCGGCCCTTTGCGGCTGACCTGCAGATGCTCGACCTCGCCGAAGTCGCGGCGCAGGCGCGGCGCGGTCTTGCGCGCGGCGCGTTCGATAACGGTTAAAAGGCCGGAGTGGGATACCATCGACAAAACTCCCCCCTCCCGAGGGAGGGGTTATTCTCTTTTATCAGTCCGCGCGCTTCACATATTCGCGTTCATAGACGTCGACGATGATGCGGGTGCCCGTCGTGATGTGCGGCGGAACCATGACGCGCACGCCATTGTCGAGGATCGCGGGCTTGTAGGAAGCGGACGCCGTCTGGCCCTTCACCACGGCATCGGCCTCGACCACGGTCGCCTCGACCTGTTCGGGCAGCGCGACGGAAATGGGGCGCTCCTCATACATTTCGAGGGTCACGTCCATGCCGTCCTGCAGGAAGGCGGCAGCATCGCCAACCAGGTCGGTCGGCAGGTTGATCTGCTCGTAATTCTCCTTGTCCATGAAGACGAGCATATCGCCCTCGGCATAGAGATATTGGAAATCCTTGGTGTCGAGCCGGATGCGCTCGACCGTCTCGGCGGAGCGGAAACGGACGTTGTTCTTGCGGCCGTCGATGAGGTTCTTCAGCTCCACCTGCATATAGGCGCCGCCCTTGCCCGGCTGGGTGTGCTGGATCTTGACGGCGCGCCACAGGCCGCCCTCATATTCGATATTGTTGCCGGGACGAATGTCCACGCCGCTGATCTTCATCGCGCGCCTGCCTGTTTCAAAAGGTGGAAAGAGCCGGGCCGCGCTCTAGCGGCTGGCGCGCCGAAGGGCAAGGGGGCCTAAGCGAGCACCTCGGCGAAGGCAGCAACCCCCGCCCGCGGTCCCTCGGGATGGGTCCAAACCGCACTGCTGACCGCCAGGAAATCCGCGCCCGCCTTGACGAGAGGCGCGGCATTGGCCGCCGTGATGCCGCCGATCGCGACGCAGGGCAGCTCGAACAGGGTCGTCCACCAGCTCAGGATCGACGGATCGGGCCGGTGTGAGGTTTCCTTCGTCGCCGTGGGATAGAAGGCGCCAAATGCGACATAGTCGGCCCCCGCCTCGCCTGCTTCCATGGCCAGGTGGCGGCTGTCGTGGCAGGTGACGCCGATCTGCGCCGCCGGCCCCAATATCTGACGTGCCTCCCTGGGGTCGCCATCCCCCTGCCCCAGATGCACGCCATCCGCGCCCAGCCGCTTGGCAAGGGCGATGCTGTCGTTGACGATGAAGGCGACGTCCCGCTCCGCGCAAAGCCGCTGCAACGACTCCGCGGCGCGGGCGATGGCGTGGTCGTCCAGCCCCTTGAGGCGAAGCTGGAACGCAGCCACCGCACCGCCGTCGAACGCCGCACGCAGCATATCGACGAACGCGGTGTCGACCTGCGGCGGCGAGATCAGATAAAGCTGGCAGGCCGGACGCCGCTCATCCCGCTCAAAGCGGTCCGCAAAGCCGGGATCGAGCGGTTCGAGTTCGTCCATTGAACGGACTCAGCCGAGCGCCTTCTCGATGGCGGCGACCAGAGCGGGATCGTCCGGCGTCGTCGTCGGATCGAAGCGGGCGACGACATTGCCCGAGCGGTCGACCACAAACTTCTCGAAATTCCAGAGAACTTCCGGATCCTGGGTCGGCGTCATGCCATGGCCGCGCAGCCGCTCGCGGAAGACCTCGGGATCATTGCCCGATTTGGTCGGCATGGCGCTGGTGAGCGCAGCATAGAGCGGGTGCTTGTCCGGGCCGGTGGCCACGACCTTCTCGAACATCGGGAAATCGACGCCGAAGTTGGTGGTGCAGAAGGTTTCGATCTCCTCATGGGTGCCCGGCTCCTGCGCGCCGAAGTCATTGGCGGGAAAACCGAGAACCACAAGGCCGCGATCCTGATAGGTCTTGTAGAGCTTCTCCAGCGCTTCGTACTGCGGGGTCAGGCCGCATTTGGAGGCGACATTGACGACCAGCAGCACCTTGCCGGCATAGTCGGCGAGCGAGGTAGGCGCGCCGCGAAGGGTTTTGAGCGGGATTTCCTGAATGCTTGTCATGGCTGCTCTCCAAATATCCGAGTCCCGCGGGTCATAACCCCCGGCGTTCCAAAACAAAAGGGACCGGACAAGCTGCCCGGCCCCCTTTGTATACAAGTAGCAGGTTTCAGACTGCGGCAACCGCCTTTACGGTTGATGCGGCATGAATCTCGTCGATGGCGGAGCGCAAGGAGCCGTCGAATTCGGCATCGGACATCTGGTGGCGCAAATCCTCCAGCAGCGCGCGGCTGAAGCTCGCGATCATGCCACGATTCTTCGCCAGCTCAGTGCAGGCCTCGGGGCGCTTGAAGCCCCCCGACAGGGCGACAACGCGCAGCACGCGCGGATGGTTGACGAGCGGATCGAACAGGCCGGCCTTGGCGGGGATGCTTAGCTTGAGCATCACCTTGTCGTCGCCGGGCAGCGCATCGAGCGCCTTGAGCGTTTCCTCGAGCAGGATCTGATCCGCATCGGCGCGCTCGGGGCTCTTGATGTTCACCTCCGGCTCGATGATCGGGACGAGGCCGTGGGCAAGCACCTGCTTCGCCACCTCGAACTGCTGCTCGACGATAGCGGCGATGCCCTCGCGATTGGCAAGGTTGATGACCGAACGTTCCTTGGTGCCGAACACGCTGAGCCCTTTGGCGCGGGAGAGCAAGGCATCCAGCTTCGGCATCGGCTTCATCAGCTGCACGCCGTTTGCCTCGTCCTCCAGACCCTTGTCGATCTTGATGAACGGCACCACCCCGCGCTCGATCAGCACGGCAGGAACAGACTTGCCGCCGATCTCGCCATCCATGGTGCGCTCGAACAGGATGGCGCCGATCACCTTGTCGCCCGTAAAGCAGGGCGCGGTAATGATGCGAGAACGCATCTGGTGGATGAGGCCGAACATCTCCTCATCGCCGGTCCAGGCACCTTCCTCGATGCCATAGCCCTTCAGCGCCTTGGGCGTGGAGCCGCCGCTCTGATCGAGCGCGGCGATGAAGCCGGCGCCGTCGGCGATTTTCTTGCGCATATCAAGGCTGGTCATTGTGATCGGTCTCCATAATCCTGTTGCTGACTGCTGCTGCGGTGCGAAAGATTGAGAAGGCGCCTAGCGCGTTCCTGCCACTCTCTCAACCGTCATAACCACGATGCGCACCCGGCTTTCGATTAGGCCATCAGCGCCTTCACGCCGGGCAATTCCTTGCCCTCCATCCATTCGAGGAAGGCGCCGCCCGCCGTCGAGATGAAGGTGAAGTCGTCAGAAACCCCGGCCTGGTTGAGCGCGGCAACGGTGTCGCCGCCACCCGCCACCGACACAAGGGCACCCTCCCGGGTCAGGGCCGCCGCGGTGCGGGCGAGGCTGACTGTCGCCGCATCGAAAGGCGGGATTTCGAACGCGCCGAGCGGACCATTCCAGACCAAAGTCCGGCAAGTCTTGAGCGCATCCGCCAGCGCCTCGACGGCGGCGGGACCGACATCGAGGATCATTTCGTCGGCCGCGACCTCATGGACGTTGCACGTCCGCAGGCTTGGCGGATTGGCCGCGAATTCCTTCGCGACGACGACATCATAAGGCAGGTGAATGATGCATCCGGCGCGATCTGCTGCATCCAGGATCGCGCGTGCGGTATCGGCAAGGTCATGCTCGCACAGCGACTTGCCAACATTGATCCCGCGCGCAGCCAGGAAGGTGTTGGCCATGCCGCCGCCAATAATGAGATGATCGACCTTGGCGACAAGGTTGTTGAGCACGTCGAGCTTGGTCGAGACCTTCGCACCACCGACCACTGCCGCGACCGGCTTGACCGGCGAGCCCAGTGCCGCCTGCAGAGCGTCCAGCTCCTTTTCCATGCTGCGCCCGGCAAAGGCCGGCAGCTTGTGCGCCAGCCCCTCGGTCGAGGCATGGGCGCGGTGCGCGGCGGAGAAGGCGTCGTTCACATAAAGGTCTCCGACCGCCGCCATGGCGTCCACAAGTGCCGGGTCGTTCTTCTCCTCGCCGGTGTGGAAGCGGGTGTTTTCGAGGATGGCGATGTCGCCGCCCCGCATCACCGCAACCCCGTCGATCGCGGCCTGCCCGGTGCAATCGGGAATGAACTGGACCTGCCGCCCCAGCACTCGCGCCAGTGCCTGGCTGACCAGCGAGAGCGACAATTCCGGCGACTTCTGCCCCTTGGGCCGCCCGAAATGAGCGAGGACACAAACCTTGGCACCGCGATCAGCAAGTTCGAGCAGGGTCGGCGCGGCCGCGCGCAGGCGAGTGTCATCGCTAACCGAGCCGTCCTGCATCGGCACGTTCAAATCTTCGCGCACCAGCACGGTCTTGCCGGCGATGTCGCCCATGTCGTCTAGGGTCTTGAAGGGTTTCATGCACGCGACCTAACTGCAAACAAACCTGAGCGGAGACGAAGGTGACTTCGTTCCGCTCAGGCCAAACGGATCATGGTTTTCAGAGAAGCCCGGCCACCACGCCGGTCGTGTCGACCATGCGGTTGGAGAAGCCCCATTCATTGTCGTACCAGCTCAGCACGCGCACGAGCTTGCCGTCGATCACCGCCGTCTCGAGGCTGTCGATGGTCGAGCTGGCCGGGCAGTGGTTATAGTCGATCGAAACCAGCGGCTCATCGCTATAGGCAAGCACGCCCTTGAGCGGGCCGCTTTCCGACGCCGCCTTGAGGAGGGCATTGACCTCTTCCCGGGTGGTGTCGCGCTTGGGCGTGAAGGTGAGGTCGACCACAGAGACATTGGGGGTCGGCACGCGGATCGCGGATCCGTCCAGCTTGCCCTTGAGCTCCGGCAGCACCTCGCCCACGGCGCGGGCTGCACCGGTGGTGGTCGGGATCATCGACATCGCAGCAGCACGCGCGCGGCGCATATCGCTGTGGATCTGGTCGAGGATCTTCTGGTCGTTGGTGTAGCTGTGGACCGTGGTCATCAGGCCGCGCTCGATACCGACGGTGTCGTTCAGCACCTTTGCCATCGGCGCAAGGCAGTTGGTGGTACAGCTTGCGTTGGAGATGACGATATCGTCGGCGGTCACCGTCTCATGATTGACGCCATAGACCACGGTCTTGTCGACGCCCTTGGCGGGTGCCGAGATGACGACACGCTTCGCGCCCGCATCGAGGTGCTTGCCCGCGCTTTCGCGGTCGGTGAAGAAACCGGTGCATTCGAGCGCGATCTGGACGCCCATTTCCGCATGGGGCAGCTTGCCCGGATCACGCTCCGCCGTCACCGCAATGCGCTTGCCGTTGACGATGATCGCCGAACCGTCGACCTCGACCGAACCGGGGAACGGCCCATGGACGCTGTCGCGCTTGAACAGGAGCGCATTCGCGTTGGCGTCGGCCAGATCGTTGATTGCAACGAGCTCCAGATCATGATCGGTGCGCTCCAGAATCGCGCGCGCGACCAGACGGCCGATGCGACCGAATCCATTGATTGCAACCTTGACTGCCATCGGATGTGTACCTCCTTAGTGGTGTCCCAGCGCGGCAAGGATTTGCGGCGCTATCTTCGCGGCCGTGAGGCCGAAATGGTCGTAGAGCTTCTCGGCCGGAGCCGAGGCGCCGAAGCTGTCGATGCCAAAGCGTAAACCCGCAATGCCGGTGATGGCTTCCCACCCGAAGGTGATTCCTGCCTCGATCGAGACGCGCAGCACGTCGTGGGGCAGCAGATCGTCGCGATAGGCGGCGTCCTGTGCGGTGAAGCGCGACCATGAAGGCATGGATACGACATCGGTGCCAATACCGGCCGCTTCCAGCATGTCACGCACGTTTACCGCGATCTCGACCTCCGAGCCGGTGGCGACGATCACCACCTTGCGCTTGGCCACGGCCGCCCTCAACCGATAGGCGCCCCGCGCGCTTAGCATCTCGCCGCTATCGCGCAGCTGCGGCAGATTTTGGCGAGTGAGAGCAAGCACTGACGGCGTCTCGCGATTCTGCAGCGCCAGATTCCAGCATTCGGCTGTCTCGATGATGTCGCACGGACGGAAGACCTCCAGATTGGGGATCATCCGCAGCGACATGACATGCTCGACAGGCTGGTGGGTGGGCCCGTCCTCGCCGAGACCGATGCTGTCATGGGTCAGCACATAAATGACCCGTGCGCGCTGGAGCGCGGACATGCGGATCGCGTTGCGGCAATAGTCGGAGAAGACCAGGAAGGTGCCGCCATAGGGGATGACCCCGCCATGCAGCGCCATGCCGTTCATCGCGGCCGCCATGCCGAATTCACGGATGCCGTAATAGACATAGCGTCCGGCATAATCGTCGCGGGTCAGCGGCGTCGTCGCCTTGGTCTTGGTATTGTTGGAGCCGGTGAGATCAGCCGAGCCGCCAACCATTTCCGGGATGAGCGGAGTCAGCACCTCAAGCGCGATCTCGCTCGCCTTGCGGGTAGCAACCTTCTGCGGGTTGGTCAGCATCGCCTGAAAGGCCTTGGCCGCCTCGTCGCCCTGCGGCAGGTCTCCGGCCATGCGGCGCTTGAACTCGGCGGCCTGCCCATTCGCGGCGAGCCTGTCCGCCCAGGCCGCATGGGCTTTGGCACCGCGCTCGCCGAAACCGCGCCAGGCTGCCAGCACATCGTCAGGCAGTTCGAAGGGCGGCAGATCCCAGCCAAGCGCAGCGCGGGTCGCGGCCACTTCATCGGCGCCGAGCGGCGATCCGTGGACATTATGGCTGCCCTGCTTGTTGGGCGCGCCCTTGCCGATGACAGTGCGGCAGGCGATGAGGGATGGCCGGTCGTCAGTCAGCGCCTCGTCGATCGCGCGCCTGATGTCTGCGAAGTCATGGCCGTCGCAGGCGGTCACATGCCACCCGGTCGCGGCATAGCGAGCCATTACGTCCTCGCTGGTGGAAAGATCGGTGTCGCCGTCGATGGTGATCCGGTTGTCGTCCCACAGCACATTGAGCCCGCCGAGGCCGAGATGGCCCGCCAGCCCGATCGCCTCGTGATTGATCCCCTCCATCAGGCAACCGTCGCCGGCGATCACCCATGTCCGGTGATCCACCAGGTCGCCGCCGAAGGTCGCGTTGAGATGGCGCTCGGCAATGGCCATGCCAACCGCCATGGCAAGACCCTGCCCCAATGGGCCGCTCGTCACCTCGACGCCAGGCAGTTCAAAATTTTCCGGGTGGCCGGCGCACGGGCTGCCTAGCTGACGGAAATTACGGATGTCATCCATCGTGGGACGCTGATAGCCGGTCAGGTGCAGCAGCGCGTAAATGAGCATCGAGCCATGTCCGGCTGACAGAATGAAGCGGTCGCGGTCAGCCCAGTCCGGCGCCGAGGGATCATATTTCAGTATGTCGCGAAAAAGCACCGTCGCAACGTCTGCCATACCCATGGGCATGCCGGGATGCCCACTGTTGGCGGCCTGTACGGCATCCATGGTAAGGACGCGAATGGCGGATGACAGGGCTTGATCGGAAAGTGCCATTGCTTTTACTTGACCCCAACATCGCTTGAAATTGATCGAAAGCCGATATGATCCGCCCCACGGTCCCGGGGGTTGATTCGCGCGCGCTCCGTTTGTCCCCAGAAGGCCGCAGCGTCAACCTTGCGCCTCGCACCTTGCTCTTTACTCCACCTCCGTCCTTGCCTTTTGCATTGGCGCTATCGCGTGATATGGACCGGTCATGACGAGTGACCGCATGATTCAGGCAATCGGCAGGATCGAGCGCGCAATCAGCCGCCTGGAAACGACCGTCGAAAGGGTACGCAACCGCTCCCGCGAACAGGCGCAGGCGCTCGCGGAGGCCTCCAGGCGCGCCGATGCCCATGCGGCAGAGGCCGAACGGCTGCGCGCTGGACAGCCCGCGGCGCCGGTGCAGGGCGACCTCGCGCTTGTCGATCCATTTTCGCACGACAAAGCGGTCGCAGCGCTTCGCTCGCTCGATGCCCTGATCGATGACCTGCAGAAGGCGCAACGCAATGGCTGAAGTGCAACTCACCATCGCGGGACGCCAATATGCGGTTCATTGCCGCGACGGCGATGAGGCGCGCCTGCATTTACTCGCCCGGATGATTGCGGAGCGCGTCGACAAGGTCAAGCAATCGAGCCCGGGACTGACGGAAGTGCGTCAGTTGTTGTTCGCCGGCCTGCTCCTCGCCGACGATCTGTCCGATGCACAGACAGCGGTCCGCAATGTCGTGCCACTGTCCGACGATCCTGCCGTACTGGCGGTGCTCGAATCGCTGGCCGAACGGCTCGAAACCATCGGCCAGGGGCTTGCGGCGGAGGCTAGCGCCCCCTAGATTGACGGGCGACGGGTACTGCCCGGTGCGCGCTCATGCGAACATCCCTGAGGCGATATCACATCCAAGGGGGCTGTCCCTGGCCAGGCTCCGGCCTGCGTTACATGGTTCCCACCTGACGTTGAGGCGTCAGTGGATTTTCCGGCAAACGGCCATGGCGGTCCCGTCACCCCCTTTCTCTGGAACACATTGTTCAGGAGCCAGCCAGACATGGACACGCTGAACGGTGGAGGTTCGTCGGGAATCTCGAAGCAGGCGCTGCGCCGCATCCTGCGTGATCGCCGCGCACGCTTTGTGGAAGCGCTTCCGCCGTCGGCGCATGCCCTCGCCTTTCATGTCCTGCCCGCGCCGGTGCTGCGCAAACTGCCTGTAAACGGTACTGTCGCGCTCTATCACGCAATTGGTGACGAGGCGCCCACCCGTGCCATCGCCGAGCAGCTCGACCGGTCGGGCTATGCCTTAGCCTTGCCCAGAATTGCGGCGGATGCGCGCACCATGGTCTTCGCTTCCTGGCATCCTGACCGGCTGCTTCATCCCGGCGCGTTTCGCACGCTCCAGCCTGACCCGGACGCGCCCGTGGTCACGCCCGATGTCATTATCGCACCGGTCGTCGGGTTCGATCTGGCGCTGAACCGGCTGGGCCAGGGAGGCGGATTCTACGACCGTGCCTTCGCAGCCTGCCCCGACGCGCTGCGCATCGGGCTTGCCTGGTCGGTTCAGATGGTGGAGCAGGTGCCGACAGAACCATTTGATCTGCCGCTGGACCTCGTCGTCACCGAGGCGGCCTTTTATGAAGGATAAGAAACAGGCATGACCCCCGATCCCAGCTGGCGCAAACCCGCCGGTATGCTGCTCATACTGCTGATCATCGCAATCTGGGCCGTGTTGATCGCCAGCGCGTCGTCCTGGATCGGCGCATTGCCGGGCTGGGTGCAGGCGGCTGTCTATATCGTGAGCGGCATCATCTGGATCGCGCCTATGCGACCGCTTCTGATCTGGATGGAAACCGGGAGATGGCGAGCCTGAGGGTAGCAGGGATTCAGGCCGGGCTGGCCAATGCCTCGACGAGCGCGCGCACTTTCTTCTGGCGCCATTGGGGCAGCGGAGCGATCAGCCAATAGCTGAGTGGTGAAGCCTGGCCATTACCCACCGCCACCACACGCCCCGCGGCAAGATCTGATGCGGCGAGCAATGCAGGCACGCACGCGCTACCGAAGCCGCTTGCCGCGGCCTCCAGTGCAAGACCAGCATCGGATACCCGCATGGCGGCAGTCGTGCCATCCTGGTCGGGGGCGCCTGGCCAGACGATGACGGACCCATGATTTCCATCCGGCGCCACGACCGTCACGAATTCCGCCGGGCCGATTGCCACGCCCTCATTCGGTCCGGGGCCATCAGCAAGTGCAATGGCCAGGTCGAGGTTGGATTCGGAGAAGTCAGGAATGCCATCCGCTGCCACTAGCACCAGCGTCAGGTCGGGATGGCCGGCCATATAGCCGACAAGCTGACTGTTGAGCCATTTTTCGGTAAGGTCGCGCGGCGCGGCGATCGTGAGGTGGCGGGATGATTGCCCGGCCTGCATGGCACGAACGCTCTCTTCGAACTCAAGGAAGCCGGACCTGAGCGCAGTGAGTCCTGCTTCGGCCTCCGGTGTCAACTCCAGGCCCTTGGGCGTGCGCCGGAAAAGGACCACACCCAGCAGATCCTCAAGGGCGCGGATCTGCTGCCCGACAGCCGCAGGCGTCACCGCCAGCTCATCAGCGGCGCGGGTGAAGGAAAGGTGCCGTGCCGCCGCGTCGAAGACGCGCAGGCCATTGAGCGGCAAATGGGTGCGCTTCATTCCGAAACTGCCGGCCCGATCAAACCAAAGCGCGGAATCTCGACGTCGAACAGGCGGCCGTCGGCGCCCAGCATCTGAAAGCTGCCGCGCATGGCACCGGTTGGCGTCGCGAGCGGGCAGCCGGAGACATAATCATGCGACTGGCCGGGCCTGATGACGGGCTGCTCGCCCACCACGCCTTCGCCTTCGACCGTATGCACGCCGCCGCGGCCGTCGGTGATGTGCCAGCACCGGGTCAGCAGCTGCACCGGATGCTCCTGCCCGTTCTCGATGCGGATGTGATAGGCCCAGAACCAGCGCCCCCGGTCCGGCTCCGACTGTTCCGGCAGGAACGACACCGCAACGCGCACCGTGATCTCGCGCGTCGTTGCGGCATAGGGGAAGAAGGCTTTCATCTCGACTTGGCTCGGTACTCGCGTCCGGGGTTCCTTGCGGCGGACTTGCGCACAAGAATCCCCTAAAGCCCGACCGACGTCAATGCCTGATCCAGATCGTCGATGATGTCCTGCGGATCCTCGAGGCCGATATTGATGCGCAGCATGCCCTCCTCCACGCCCATGTCGGCGCGGGTTTCCGGCCCCACGCCATGATGGGTGGTCGAGGCGGGGTGCGTCATCAAGCTGCGGCTGTCGCCGATATTGTTGGAGATGTCGACGAGCCGCAGCGCGTTGAGCAAGGCCATCGCCTGCTCCCGCCCACCGTCGAGGATGAAGGAAAAAATCGGACCGCAGGCCTTCATCTGACGCATGGCAAGCTCATGCTGCGGATGACTCGGCAGGCCGGGATGCAGGATGCGCGGCACCCGCCCCTCCACAAACTTGCCGACCGCCAGCGCATTCTCGGACTGCCTGAGCGCGCGCATCTCCAGCGTCTCCAGCCCCTTGAGCACGACCCAGGCGTTGAAGGGCGCGCAATTGGGGCCGGTATTTCGCTGGAAGGGCAGCAGGACATCATTGATCCACTGCGCCGAACCGCACACCGCGCCGGCCAGCACCCTGCCCTGCCCGTCCATCAGCTTGGTCGCGGAATAAGCAACGACATCAGCCCCGAAGTCCATTGGCCGCTGCAGCACTGAGGTCGCAAAGGCATTGTCGACGACTGTCGTGATACCATGCACCTTCGCCAGGCCGCAGACATAGGCCATGTCGACGATGTCCATCGTCGGATTGGCCGGGGTTTCGAAGAAAAACACCTTGGTGTTCGGACGGATCGCCCGCTGCCAGGCATCATTGTCGCGGCTGTCGATTGTCGTCGTCTCTATGCCGAACCGGGGCAGCAGATTGTCGGTCAGCCAACGGCAGGAGCCAAAGGCAGCCTTGGCCGCGACGACATGATCGCCCTGGCTGAGCTGACAGAGCAGCGCCGTCGTCATCGCTGCCATGCCGGTCGCCTGGGCGCGGCACGCCTCCGCGCCTTCCATCAGCGCGATCCGTTCCTCCAGCATCGCGACAGTCGGATTCTGGAGGCGCGAATAGGTCATGCCCTCCTCGTCACCCGCGAAGCGCGCGGCAACCGTCTCGGCATTGTCGTAACAATAGCCCGACGTCAGGAACAGCGCCTCCGATGTCTCGCCATGCTCGCTGCGCCAGGTACCGCCGCGGATCGCCTGGGTTGCCGGGCGCCATTTGGAGGTGACGGTGCGGTCTGTTCCGGTGGTGCGTTTCATATGCCTGTTCCTTACAGCGCCGCCAGCACGGCGTCGCCCATCTCTCGCGTAGAGAGGGTCCCGCCCAGATCGCCGCTGCGCGCGCCGCCCGCGAGCGCTCTGGCCACGGCGGCCTCGATCCGATCGGCCTCGGCGGGCCGGCCAAGGGAGAAGCGCAGCATCATCGCGGCGGAGAGGATCGTTGCCAGCGGATTGGCCTTGCCCTGTCCGGCGATGTCCGGGGCTGAACCGTGAATGGGCTCGTACAACCCCTTGTTGTTCGCATCGAGCGAGGCCGACGCCAGAAGCCCGATCGAGCCGACGCACATGCTGGCCTGATCCGATAGGATGTCACCGAACAGATTGCCGGTGACGATGACATCGAATTGCCCGGGATTGCGGACCAACTGCATGGCGGCATTGTCGACATAGAGATGGCTGAGTTCCACGTCCGGATAGTCCTTGGCCACCTCGATGACCACGTCGCGCCAGAGCTGGCTCGTCTCCAGCACATTGGCCTTGTCCACCGAGCACAACTTCGAGCGGCGCGCCCGTGCCGCCTGGAAACCGCTATGGGCGATACGCCGCACCTCGGCCTCGTTATAGGACATGATGTCATAGCCCTCGCGCAGGCCGTCGGCGGTGGTGCGCATGCCCTTCTCGCCGAAATAGACGTCGCCGTTGAGCTCGCGCACGATGAGGAGGTCGATCTCCCGCGCCACTTCCGGCCGCAGAGTCGAGGCATCGGCCAACTCGGGGAAGAGCTTTGCCGGGCGCAGGTTCGAGAACAGCACTAGTTCCTTGCGCAAACCAAGGATCGCCTGCTCGGGCCGCAAATGGCGTTCAAGCTTGTCGCAGTCGAAATCACCAACCGCGCCGAACAGGATCGCGTCGGCCCGCTTGGCGAGATCAAGCGTCGCCGGCGGCAAGGGATGCCCGCTCGCCTTGTACGCGGCGCCGCCGACCAGTCCCTCTTCAAAGGCAAGGCCGGGGATCGCCAGCGCATCCAGTACCCGGCGCGCCTCCGCGACCACTTCAGGACCGATCCCGTCTCCGGCCAGCACCGCTACCAGCATGTCATTTCCGCTTTCATCAATTTTGACAGGCGCGCACGCATATGGCCGCATTGGCCCTTAGGCAATGGCTCTTTTCAGCCGTTCGACAAGGCGATCGCGTGCCGCCAGCACATCGGGGCGGCGATCGGCGAACAGGTTGCGCACGATGAAATGGCCGGTGAGGGCAAGTCCGTCGAGGATGTCGTTCCAGCCGGGCTCGCCACCATGGACCAGAAAGGCGGGCAGCCGCAGCAGGCGCGGCTCATAACCCACAGCGCCAGCGCGACTCACCGCGCGCCCGGTGGCGGGACTGACATAGGCCAGATGGTCATTGTGCCCCGTCACCGCGCACGCGCCAAGATCGAGGCCGAAGCCGAGTTCGGCAAGGGCCAGCCGCTCGAAGTGAACCAGTGCCACCGCCCAACCGCGCGCGGCGGGTGCCGCCTCGATCGCGTCCAGCAGCGCGGCAAGGGCGTCGTGCAGGGCGGGAAAGGGCTGCTCCTCGGGCAGGGTCGCGGCGGTCAGGCCGCAAGCCCATTCGATCGCGGTGGCGGGCAGCGGCTCGGCAAGCAGGGGCGCGCGGCTATGGGCCAGCTCCACCGTCAGGCTGGCCAATTGCGCCGATGTCCGTGCGCGAAACTCCGCCTGCACGACATTGCCAGGGATGAGGACGGGTCGCATACGGGTGGAACGCCCGCCCCGGACATAGCCAGCCACAAGGCCGTCCTCCGGCGTCAGCAGCCGTGCAATCGTGCCATGCTCGCCATGGTGGCGGATGGCGCAGACGATCGCGGTGGTGGTGAAGTGGGTCACTGGCCTGTCTTACCGCAATATGCTTCGCCGACCCGATCAGCCATGGAAATAATCATAGACCGTCTGCGCAACGGCCTGGGACACGCCGGGCGCGCGGGCCAGGTCCTCCAGGCTGGCGTTGCGGACCGCCTTGGCTGTGCCGAAATGCATCAGGAGGGCACGCTTGCGCGCCGGGCCAATGCCGGGCACCTCGTCGAGCGAGCTGACGCCGATCGCCTTGCTCCGCTTCTGCCGGTGGGCGCCGATGGCGAAACGATGGGCCTCGTCGCGCAGGCGCTGGAGGTAGAACAGCACGGGGTGGTTTGGCGGCAACGTGATCTCCCGGCCATCCATCAGGTGAAAGACCTCGCGCCCCTCCCGCCCATGATGCGGACCCTTGGCGACGCCGACCATGCAGACATCCTCTATGCCCATGTCTTCCAGCACGCGGCGGGCGGCATTGAGCTGGCCCCTGCCGCCGTCGATCAGCACGAGGTCCGGCCACTCGCCGCTGTCGCGATCCGGATCCTCATCCCGGGCGTGGGCAAAGCGCCGTTCGAACACCTCGCGCATCATCGCGAAATCGTCGCCCGGCATGGTTTCCGCGCGCTTGATGTTGAACTTGCGATAGGCGTTTTTGCGAAAGCCCTCCGGCCCGGCCACGATCATCGCGCCGAGCGCATGGCTGCCCTGGATATGGCTGTTGTCATAGGTTTCGATGCGATCGGGCGGGCCGTCCAGGCCGAACAGATCGGCCAGATCGGCCAGCACCTTGCCCTGGGCGGAGCTTTCCGCCTGCCGCCGTTCGAGCGCCTCTGTTGCGTTGCGCTGAGCCTGGCGGATCAGCTTCATGCGCTCGCCGCGCTGAGGCACCTCGATCCGGACCTTGCGCCCGATCCGCTCGCCGAGCGCCTCGCATAGCAACGTGCAATCTGCGGGCTCGCGATCGCACAGGATTAGCCGGGCCGGCGGCACCTCCTCATAGAATTGCGCCATGAACTGGGCGAGCACCTCATCCTCACCCACCTCGGCGGTGTGGACCGGGAAGAAGCTGCGATGCCCCCAGTTCTGCCCGCCGCGAATGAAGAAGGCCTGGATGCAGGTGCCCCCATTCCTCGCCGCCAGCGCGAAGATGTCGGCATCGCCCAGCCCCTCCGCATTCACCGCCTGGCTGCCCTGGATGAAGGTGAGCGCCTTCAGCCGGTCGCGATAGACGGCGGCCATTTCGAAATCCATCGCATCGGACGCAGCCTGCATCGCCGCCCCAAGCTTCGCCTGCACGCGCGTTGACTTGCCGCCTAGAAACTCCTGCGCGTCGGCGACCAACTCCGCATAGGCAGCCGCGTCTATCCGTCCGACGCAGGGGGCCGAACAGCGTTTGATCTGATAGAGCAGACAGGGCCGGGAACGGTTGGCAAAGAAGCTGTCGGTGCAACTCCGGAGCAGGAATAGCTTCTGCAACGCGTTGATGGTGCGCGTCACCGATCCGGCGCTGGCGAACGGGCCATAATAGCGCCCCTTGATCTTTTGCGCGCCGCGATGCTTCTGAATGCGCGGAAAGTCGTGGTCCTCGCGCAGCAGGATGAAGGGGAAGCTCTTGTCGTCGCGCAGCAGCACATTGTAGGGCGGACGAAAGCGCTTGATGAGTTGCGCCTCCAGCAGCAGCGCCTCGGCCTCGCTGCCTGTCGTGACAATCGTCATCGACCGGGTCTGCGACACCATGCGACGCAGCCGGTTCGGCAGGCGGTCGACCTGGACATAGGCGCTCACCCGATTGCGCAGCGCCCGTGCCTTGCCGACATAGAGCACGTCGCCGCGCGCATCCTGCATGCGATAGACGCCAGGGCGGACCGGCAGGGTCTCGAGCGCAGTCCGGATCGCCGCCACCCCTGCCTCGAGATCGGGTGCATCGGCGCCACGCACGGCATAGACCGCCTGCGCCTCGTTGAACCGATCCGGTGAGCTGCGTTCCGACATGCTGCTCATGTAGAAAGACCGGACTGGAATGCCCAGCCCGGTCTTTCTATTCCAGCGCTTTGTTGCGCCTTAATGCGTGGAGTTCAGTTGCTTGATCGCTTCGTCGACCATCGCGGCGTCGGCCTTGGCATCATGCTTCTGGCCGATCAGAGCCGCCGCCGCCGCCGTGGCGGCACGGACCGTCTGGGCACGGATGTCGGCGATCGCTGCGCGTTCGGCCGATGCAATCTTGTCCTCCGCCATCTTCTGCCGGCGAGCGATAAGCTCGGCAGCGTGGGTCTTGGCGTCCTCGACGACCTGCGCGGCATCTTCCTGAGCGCGGGCACGAAGGGCGTCGGCATCCTTGGCAGCAGATGCGATCTTGGCCTCATACTCGGCCTTGAGCGCCTCGGCTTCCTTGCGAAGCTTGGAAGCCTCCTCGAGCTGGCCGCGGATTTCTGCGATCTGCTTGTCGAGAATGCCGCCGATCGCGGCAGGCACCTTCTTCCAGATCAGAATGCCGATCAGGATCGCCATGGCCAGGCTGACCCAGCC
>DATJLC010000064.1:0-2737 GCA_035490755.1 Sphingobium sp. | reverse complement strand
GGCTGGCTGAGGGGTTGGCCTTCATATGCTCGACGAACATCGCCATGGTCATTGCGCAGGTGTGCCAGCCGCTTGCCGACATCCGCCCGAAATGAGTCTTCGCCGCAGCTTCGTCGGAGAGGTGGAAGGGCTGCGGGTCATACTTCCCGGCGAACGCCAAAACCTCCTCGCGCGTGACCTCATAGGAGCCGAAGCTCGCCTTGTCGCCGACCGTCAGGTCCTCGAAGTACTTCATGCGATGAGTTTCGATCGGAAACCAATTTGATGCAAGCCCCTATGGCGCCAGCGTGGCGGCGCTGCCGTCGATGCCGTGTGCGGGCGGCAGGCCGATGAGGCGCCGCAGCAGCGGATAGACGTCGACATTGTCGAACGGCGGTAGCGCACCGCGCCGCGCGATCTGCGGACCATGCGCGAGGAACAGCGCGCGCATCTCCGGCGCGTCAGGGTCCCAGCCATGCTCGCCCTTGCCGGCATCGGCCGCGGGCGGACTGGACGCGATCATCCAGCCGCGCTCGGGCAGGCAGACGAACGATGGCGTGCGCGGGTTCGCGCCATAATGGAGCCGGGCGGGGATCCCGCCCCGGCGCCAGCATTGCATATGCGGATGCGGCCTGAGCAACGCCGCCGCGAGTTGCGCGTCGCGGCCCGGCATCGGCTCCAGCGCGGCATAGGGGCCTTGCTCGATCACGCGATAATCCTCTGCGCGGGCGATGTGGTCGAGCCGGATCTGGCGCGACGGGCTCGATGCGCCCATGCCATGGTCGGCGACGATGACGAGATTGGCCGGTTGGCCCAGCGCGGCGAGCTCGGCCTCGAGCCGTCCGATCAGCGCGTCGATCTCCGCCAGCGGCGCATCGAGCGCCTTAGCGCCTGGACCCAGCTTGTGCCCGGCGGTGTCGATCGTGTCGAAATAGACGCCGATCAGCCGCGGCCGCGTCGCCGCCGGCCGGCGCAGCCAGTCGATCACCGCGTCCACGCGCTGTCGCCCGGTCACCGCCATGTTGAACTGGTGCCAGTCGGACGGACGAACGCCGCGCACTGCCACATTCGCCCCGGGCCAATAGAGGATCGCGGTGCGGATGCCGGCGCGCTCGGCCGCGACCCAAATGGGCTCCGCCTGGTCCCACCACCAGGATTGCTGCGAGGCCTGGGTGAAGCGCTCGCCGGGATGCGCCGGATCCTCGAACCGGTTGGCGACGATGCCGTGGCGATCAGGCCGCAAGCCGGTGACGAGCGTGTAGAAGTTGGGGAAGGTCTTGACCGGGAAGGACGGCCGCATCGCTCCTTGCGCGCCCTCCGCCGCCAGCCGCGACAGCACCGGCGTGACGCCGCGGTCGAGATAGTCGGCGCGAAACCCGTCGATCCCGATCAGGATCGTCACCGGTGCGCGGGCCTCGACAACCGGAGTTGGCGACGCCGGAGCGGTTGCGGGCTGCGTGGCGCAGGCGGAGAGCAACGCCGCGATTGCGGCCGCCGCCATGGATCGGATCCAATGCATGGCGGCGGCCTAGCCCGATGGCGTTACAAGGTGAAGGCTAACCGCCGAGCGACAGCTTGGCGAAGCCGGTCACGCTCACCGGCGACCTGCCGTAATAGGGATCGAGCGCGTCGGGCATGGCATAGGCCGCCACCGTGCCCCCCAGCGCAAGGCTCACCGATTTCGCCAGCGGGATGCGATAGGCATAGCCGCCCTCGAACCGCGCGACGCGGAACGCCCGGTCGTGCAGCGGATGGCTATGGTCGGGGAACAGCTCGCTATTTTCGGCCACCTCGATCCGCCCGAACAGCGAATGGCGCGGATCGATGTCCCAATTCGCCTCGGCCAGCCAGGCGGTGAGGGTGTCGCCGGGAATGCGGTTCTTGGCCGAGAAGGCGAGCGTGGCCGACAGCCCGCCCCGCGCATAGTGGATGCTGGCGGTGGTTCGCGCCTCGTCCCCGCCGTGAAGCGCCTCGGGCTCCTTGAGGCGGCCATGGCTCAGCTGCATCGCCCAGTTGGGCGAGGGGGTGAGGGTGCCGCGCACGCTCCACGAATCGAATTTGGGGGTGTCGATTCCCCAGCGTTCCTCGTCGGGCTCGCGCCCGGTGAACAGCGATCCTTCGAGCTGGAAGGCGCGCGTCCGCACCCCGGCGGTCGCCACGCCATAGGTGATGTGCGTGCTGTCGAACCAATGGTGCGTGATCGGCGACATCGGCTGATAGCGCGCCGAGCGGCGGTGCATGAAGGCGGGCGGCCCCAGCGCGGGCTCGCCCACCGGCCCGCCATAGAGGAAGGCGGTGGCGCCGTCGGCGACATCGACCTCGACTCGCGCGGCGAGCTCCATGAACAGGTCGTGCGGGTGCTGGCGGTCGACCAGCGCCTGTCCGAACGCGGTCTCGCCGGTGGCGAGCAGGTTGGGGTAGCCGCGGCGGCCCATCAGCGGTTCGAGGCTGAACATGGTCTTGAGCTCGATCCGCGCGCCATCACCGAGCGGGCGGCCGGCGGTGACCATGCCCATCGACTGGACGAAAGCCATGTCGTCGCCGCGCGGGCCGCCCTGGTCGGTCGCGACGCCCCACAGATAGCCGTGCGCCATCACCATCCAGTCGCCCGCCATGAGGTGGAGGCCGTCATGCTGACCGCCCTCCGCCGCTGGCAGCAGCGCGGTGCCCGAGGCCGTAAGCGCATTGGGGCGGGGCTTGGGCGGCGCTGGCTCCTCCTGCGCCGGACCATGCTTGTGGTGCTGGTGCGGCGTGGGTG
>DATJLC010000063.1:0-7641 GCA_035490755.1 Sphingobium sp. | reverse complement strand
GGGCCTTCACAGAGGCTGGTCAAGGGGTTATCTTTCGGGGGAACGGGCAACCCGGGGAGATCTGGGGGATGGGGGATATCTCACAAATGGTGCGTCCGTGCGTCGTCATGCAGACGCGGACGACTGTGCAAGCCGTTGACCGAACAGGCAACGAACATTTGTCATTCGCACAGTGACCGCACGCGCCAACCGACGAGCACCTCAATTCAACGGGGACATTCTCGGCCGACGGCTCTCATGCTTCGTCAAGATGAGCGCCGAAGACCGGGACGCTGTCCACAAGCTGTGCAACGGTCCCGTCAAGCGCGTTGAAGCGAAAGCGGATATCGCGCGGCAGGGCGAAACGTCGCCGGTCACAGGGCTGCTCCAGAATGGCTGGGCCTGCCGCTACATGACGCTCACCGACGGCCGGCGCCAGATCATCGGCTTTCTGGTGCCGGGCGACCTGTATAATTTCGAAATGCCCGGCATCAGGCTGGACCATTCGATCGGGGCCATAACCGATTGCGATTTCGTGCCGTTGGCTGACCCGGTGAAGGGGTCCTTGCGCGAGCACCCGAAGGTGGGCCGGGCGATGGCGATCCATCGGCATGTCACCAACGCCATCATGCGCCACTGGGTCCTCAACCTCGGACAGCGCAATGCGCTGGAGAGGATCGGGCATGTGTTCTGCGAATTGCTTGTGCGGCTGCGGTGCGTCGGGCTGGCCCGAGACGACATGTTCCAGTTTCCGGTTACGCAGTTGGAACTTGCGGAAGCAACCGGGTTGACGGCGGTGCATGTTAATCGCACTTTGCAGGACATGCGCGCGCGCGGGCTGGTAACCATTCAGAGCCGCGAACTGCGCATACTCGACTTCAATCGCTTGGCAGATCTCGTCATGTTCGATGGTGCCCATCTGCATCCCACCCTGGGTGAATGCACATATCATGGTTGATCACGCGCAGGTGAACAATACCGTGGCTGCGTTGAGAGCGGACGTCCAGCGGCTGCACGCCGAACTGGCCATGGTGACGAGCGATCACAAGCATCGCGAACGCGAGATGCAGCGCCAGCTTCGCAACATCCTGTCGGTCATCCGGTCGATTGTCCACCGGACCGGCGCGGAGGCGGACAGCATCGAAAGCTATGAAATGCTGCTGGATGGCCGCATCTCGGCCTTTGCCCGGGTCCAGTCGCTGCTGCTCTTTGATCCGGTGAGCGGCGTCGATCTGTTCAGCATGTTCGCCGACGAGGCGCTGGCAGCGGGCCTGCGCGACGATGCGATCCTGTACGAGGGCAACAGCGTGTATATTTCGGCGCAGGCCGCCAATACCCTGGCGCTGATCGCGCACGAGCTGATGCTGGCGGCGGCCGGGCATGACTTGTCGGAATCGGTCGGAACGCTGGTTCATCTGCACCAGCAGATCGAGCCCTCCGCCGGTGTGAACAGCGCCGCGTTGATCATCGACTGGAAACAATATTGGACCGACGAGGACAGCCAGAGCAGCGCCTTTGGATGGCTCGCCGAGGCGCTAAGCTACGATGTGCACGGCGAGATCCAGACATTCCCGTGGGCGCATGGCACATGCCGGCGGTTCATCATGCCCATCGAAACCGCCCTGGCGCCGGCCAGCCTCAGCTCCGCTTGATCCGGCGCTTGAGCGCGCGTGCGATCGCGTTCATGCGCAGCGGCTTGACGCATCGCGGCACCGATGCGAACCGGGGCGGCAGAATGGCGGGCTCGTAGCCGGTCGCGAACACCACTGGAATGCCCCGCGCCTGCAGAAAATCGGCCAGTTCGAACGCCTGAACGCCCCGGAGATTGATGTCGAGCAGGGCGCCGTCGATATGACCGGCATGGTCGACCAGATCATAGGCTGCCTGCTGGCTGGGGCACGGCCCCACAATATCCGCGCCAAAGCTCCTCAAGCCCTTCGCGACCTCGTCAGCAAGCAGATATTCGTCCTCGACGACAAGGATGGAGCAGTTTGACAGGAGCTTGTCGGGAAGCTGGGAGCGCCCCCGCCCCCTCACTGGCTTTGCCGGACCGCCCGCCGGTTTTGCCGGATTATCTGACCTGTGCGGATTGTCGCTCGACGAAAAGGTCCTCATGATCGGCCCCCTGCTACTGGATGAAGATCAATGGCAGAATCAAAAAAATGTTCCATTTGGAGACATATCGGCCTTATGGGGCAAGTGTATCATAGATGGCAAACCCCTATTTTAGAAACTTTTTTTAACCATAATCGCTGACCGAGGGATTCTTTTCCTCCAGGCCGGATCAGTCTCGGCCACAGGGCGGTTCATCGCATTCGTCACCTTCTCCGACGTGAGATTCCGGTGCGAGCCAGCCGGCCGAATCGCTCTCCCATCGCGACTCGAAACCAAAAAAGGAGCCGGGGCAAATTCTCGCCGGCGCCGGGAACCATGCGCCCGGCGCGAGATTTTCTCGCCACTCATGCGATGGAGAAAAGACAGTGGCAGCAGAATATCCGATCTTCAAGGCCCGCGTGCCCGGCCGCGGCCGTCCGGTCCTCATCAGCATCCTCGGTGCGCTCGGGCTGGCCTGCGCGCCCGCGATCGCGCTCGCCCAGCCGCTGACCGCCGAAGCTTATGTTGTCAAGGCAGGCGCCACCGACCTGTTCGAGCGGCAGTCGGCGCAGCTGATGCGGACCTCACGTAATCCGGAGGTCGCCGCCTTCGCCGAGATGATGGTGCGCGACCACATGAAGAGCACCGAAATGGTGACGGCGGCGGCGCGGGAGGCGAAGCTGAAGGTCACCGCGCCCGAACTCACCCGCAAGCAGACCGCAGACCTTGCCTCGCTTCGCGCTGCCGAGGGCGCCGAGCGGGATCGCCTCTATATCGAGCAGCAGAAGGCGGCCCATCAGGAAGCGCTGTCCGTGCAGTCGACCTACGCCAGCGAGGGTGGCGTCGCCCCGCTGAAGGCCGCCGCAGGCAAGATCGTGCCCGTGGTCAAGCACCATATCACCCTGCTCGACAAGATGAAGTAGGCCGTTGCCGCGGCGGTGACGCGCTCAGGCCGCGCGGCTGAGATCGGAACCCTCGTCCGCCGCGCGCGTGCGCCGGTCGATCTCGCTGATCAGGCGGAGGAACTCCACCTCGCTAGGATCATGAGGCTGGTGCGACTCATCGAAGATGTCGTGGAACCAGGCATCCTTGAGCCCATCGATATTGGGGTTGTGCCACTTGTCCCAGGGCAAATGGGTCTGGGTCTTGCCGTTGACGAGGCCCCAGCAGAAGGCGCCGACCTGTTCCTCTTTGGCGACGGGCAGGATCGTCTGGAAGGTGCTGCCGGCCGGCCGCGCCATGAACTCGGTGCACAGCAGCGGGCGGCCCATGGCCTTCAGCCAGCGGACGCGCTGAAGGAAATCGTCCGCGACGCCGTAATTGTGGAAGGAGATGATGTCGCTGTTGCCGGTCTGCGCCTGCTGGATCGGGCTGAGCAGATCGGGCGCGGACCAGTCGCCGAGCCAGATACCGCTGGTGAGCGGCTGGACCGCGCCCATTTCACGGGTCCAGCCAAAGGCATCGACAAGCAGCGGCACCACGAGGTCCGCCTTCGCCTTGAGCCCGGCCGGGTCGCACAGCGCCACTTCGGGGCCGTTGTCAGGCTCGTTCCAGATGTCCCAGGCGAGGACGCGCTGGTCGCGGGCGAACTGCGAAACGACGCCCTTCACATAGGCTTCCAGGCGGTGATGCTCCTCGGCGTTCATCAGGGTCGGCATGCCCGGCGACTGAACCCATCCCGAATTGTGCACGCCATCACGCGGCTGCGGCTGCGCGCCCAGCACCGGCTCGGGATGCCAGCAGGAGTCGAACAGGACCAGCATGGTGCGGATATCACGCCGCTCCGCAAGGCCGAGGAAGGTGTCGATGCGCTTGAGGAAGCCGTCGGCATCCTCCAGCCAGAGCAGATCATGCAGATAGACCCGGACCGCGTTCATGCCGACCGATCCGGCCAGCGCAAGTTCCCGGTCGATCGTGGACAGGTCGAACGTGCCGGCCTGCCACATCTCCAACTGGTTGATCGCAGTCGAAGGCGTGAAATTGCAACCCACCAGCCAGGGCTGCGCGTCAAACCACGTCCGCGCCGCTTCCGGCGTCCACCGCTCTGTCATAAACCCGCTCCACCCGAAGGACCATGCCATGCCCGATTGGGCGCGTTAAATATTACGATGGAGATTCTATGACAAGTCGATTAATCGTGTTTTAACAAGCAGCCATCTCATGAAAAGATTTTACATCTTTTCATTTTCGAAACGATAATACCTTACTTGTTCGTCTGATTTTTTATTGAACGCAATCGCAACGATCTAGGATTTCAGCCTTGAACCTAGGCCGCGCGTACCGGCTGAACGAGGCTGGCGGCGGCATCCTGCTTGGCGCCGGGCTGGACGAAACGCTTGCGATAGGTGGCCAGCGCCTGCCCCACCACCTGATCCATGTTATAGTAGCGGTAGGTCGCAAGCCGGCCCACGAAGGTCACGTCGGTCTGGGCGATCGCCAGCGCCTCATAGCGCTTGTAGAGGGCCTGATTCTCGTCGCGCGGGATCGGGTAATAGGGATCGCCCATGTCGGTCGGATATTCGTAGGTGATGCTGGTGCGCGCCGCCTTCTGGCCGGTCAGATGCTTGTACTCGGTGACGCGGGTATGGGGCACCGACTCGGCGGGATAGTTGACCACGGCCACTTGCTGGAACCATTCCCGATCGACCGTCTCATGCTGGAACCGCAGCGAACGGTAAGGCAGCTTGCCATAGCGATAGCCGAAATACTCGTCGATCGGCCCGGTGAAGACCAGATGCTTGTGGACATGGGCCTGCCGCGCCTCGGCATAATCGACGCCCAGCAGCAGGTCGATATTGGGATGGTCCAGCATGCGTTCGAACATCCGCGTGAAGCCCTCCGCCGGCATGGCCTGGAAGCTGTCGGTGAAATAGCGATCATCGGTGTTCGTGCGGGTGGGTACGCGCGCGGTGACGGACTTGTCGAGCTGCGACGGGTCCATGCCCCATTGCTTGCGGGTATAGCCCTGGAAGAAGGTCTCGTAGAGATCCCGCCCCACGGCGGAGATTACGACATCGGCGGAGGTGCGGACGATCTCGACCGGTTCGGCCCGCGCGGCGAGAAAGGCGGCCGCCTCCTCGTCCGTCCGCAGATCGAGGCCGTAAAGCACGTTCAAGGTGGTGCGGTTGATGGGGATCGGCACCCGCTTGCCATCGACATCGGCCAGCACACGATGCTCATAGGGGCGCCACGTGGTGAAGCGGGAGAGATAGTCGACGATCTCCTGACTGTTGGTGTGGAAGATATGCGGGCCATATTGGTGGATGAGGATGCCGGCATCGTCCTGACGGTCATAGGCGTTGCCGGCGACATGGGGCCGCCGATCGACAACGAGAACGCGCTTGCCCGATCCCTCGGCCAGCCGCTCCGCCATGACCGCGCCCGCAAATCCCGCACCCACCACCATCACGTCATATTGGCGGGGGCGATCGGCTGGCCACAGTGCAGGGGCGCCGACCCTGTTGTCCTGCCCGGCGCCCGTGACCACGTCATCGACGAGGTCCGCCATCTGGCAGAAGGTGCGGTCCCAGGAAATGCTGGCAAGCACCGCATCGACCGGCCGGCGCCACCCGGAGGTCCGCGCGAGAGCGAGGGCGGCGTCGCAGGCGCTGACGAACGCCTCCGGCGTGTCCGCGATCTTCACCGCGTCGAGCGCGCCATAATGGCGCACGACATCGGTGATCGGCGTCGACACCACCGGCCGCCCCGCCGCCAGATATTCCGGCGTCTTGGTGGGGCTGATGAAGCGGGTCGCCGCGTTGATCGCAAAGGGCATCAGCGCCACGTCCCAGCCGCGCAGATAATCGGGCAGCGCGGCATAGTCCTTGTTACCGAGATAATGGAGGTTGGGCCGGCGGGGCAGGTCCTCCTCGCTGATCTTCACGACCGGCCCGACCATCACAATCGACCATTGCGGCCGCGCGTCGGCGAGTCGGGCGAGAAGATCGAGGTCCATGCGCTCGTCGATGACGCCATAGAAGCCAAGGCGCGGATGGGGCAGCGCGGCCTGGTCCGCCGGCTCGGCGCCCCGCTTGCGCGCCGTGCCGAAATGCGTCACGTCCACGCTGGAGGGAAAGGGATGGATGTTAGGGTGGCGGTCGCGCTTGGCCTCGTAGAGGCTGTAGCCGCCGGTGAACACCAGATTGGCCTGGGCAAGCAGGCGCTGCTCGTTCGGGATCAGCTCCGGCGGCGCGCCCTTGAAATTGGCAAGCTCGTCCATGCAGTCATAGACGACGCAATCGGCCGGCACATGCTCCGAAAAAGGGAGCATCATCGGCGTATAGTACCAGCGCACCAGCCTGCCGTCGCGGCCGTCGAGCAGACCGTCGAGCAGGCGTCGGAGCACCGCAAGCTCGGCCTCGCGGTCGAGGCCGGCGGGAAGCATCGGCCGGGCGACCTGGACGCCGGTGGCGGCACAGACATGAATGTCCAGCCCCGGAGTCCTGATGTCGGGGGCATAATGTGGCTCTTCCCAAAATATAGTTCGAAACTGCCGGGCGAAACGGCTCATCAAATGTTGGGGCCGTTGGAACACGAAGTTCCATCGAAGATGACTGAAGCAGACAAGAAGATCTTCTATCCCTCCGCCCTCACTCTTCACCAGAGCTGAGGACGTTACGGGAGTGATCTTCTTCATGACGCTCTGCCTTTTGGGATACAACAGAGATAACGGCGACAATGCGGCAAATGTTCCATTCGAAACCGCAGCCAAGCCACTGATTAATATAGGTTATCAGGTTCAGCGACGGGCCGTGCCCCGGATAGGACGGATCGGTGTCCGTTCACGCATTTTTCATGATTGCGATTCGAAAGACCGGCCGGCTCACCACTCTGCGAAGGCGCCGTCGGCATGGCGCCAGATGGGGTTGCGCCAGCGGTGGCGCTGTTCGTGCGCCTCACGCACCCCCACCTCGTCAATTTCGACGCCCAGGCCCGGCCCCTGCGGGATCGGCAGGAAACCGTCCACGGGTGTCAGCACCTCCGGATTGGTGACAAAGCTCAAGAGGTCATGGCCGACATTATAATGGATGCCGAGCGACATCTCCTGCAGCACCACATTGGGCGTGCAGCCCGCCAGCTGCAGGCAGGCGCCGAGCGCCAGCGGCCCCAGCGGGCAATGCGGCGCCACCGCCACATCATAGGCTTCCGCCATGGCGGCGATCCGGCGGCATTCGCTGAGACCGCCGGCGTGGCTGAGGTCCGGCTGGATGATGTCGACCGCGCCCGACGCCAGGAACGCCTTGAAGTCCCAGCGGGAATAGAGGCGCTCGCCCAGCGCCACGGGCGTGCTGACCAACTGGCTTATCTGGAGGATTCCCTCCGGATGCTCGGACAGCAAAGGTTCCTCGATGAACAGCAGGCCGAGCGGTTCCAGGCGCCTGGCGAGTTGCTTGGCCATCGGCTTGTGGACACGGCCGTGGAAGTCGAGTCCCACGTCCATCCCCTGGGCCTGCACCGCGCGCACCCGCTCGACAACCTCGTCGAGCAGCCAGGGCGCGGCGAGGAAGTCGAACTCCGCCGTGGCGTTCATCTTGACGGCGGAAAAGCCCTGGTCGCGGCGGCGCGTGG
>DATJLC010000062.1:0-4733 GCA_035490755.1 Sphingobium sp. | reverse complement strand
CAACCGCGTCCGCAAGGTCATGACGCCGAAGAACGGCTATGCGGACTGGGAGGTCACCCAGAACCTCGCGAGGGCCATGGGCCTTGCCTGGAATTACAGCCACCCCTCCGAGATCATGGACGAAATCGCCGCGACGACGCCGAGCTTCGCCCTCGTCTCCTACGACTACCTGGAGAAGAACGGCTCGGTGCAGTGGCCCTGCAACGAGAAGAATCCGCAGGGTTCGCCGATCATGCACGTCAACGGCTTCGTGCGCGGCAAGGGCAAGTTCATCCGCACGGAATATGTCGCGACGGACGAGAAGACCGGCCCGCGCTTCCCGCTGCTCTTGACCACCGGCCGCATCCTCAGCCAGTACAATGTCGGCGCCCAGACGCGGCGCACCGGCAATGTCGCCTGGCACGCGGAGGACAGGCTGGAAATCCACCCGCACGACGCGGAGAACCGCGGCATCCGCGACGGCGACTGGGTGCGCCTTGCCAGCCGCGCCGGCGAGACGACGCTGCGCGCCCTCGTTACCGACCGCGTCGCGCCGGGCGTCGTCTACACGACCTTCCACCACCCGACGACGCAGGCCAACGTCATCACCACCGATTTCTCCGACTGGGCGACGAACTGCCCGGAGTATAAGGTGACCGCCGTGCAGATCACCCCGTCGAACGGCCCGTCCGACTGGCAGGTCGAATATGACGAACTGGCCCGCCGTTCGCGCCGGATCACGGGCAAGCTGGAGGCGGCGGAATAGGTAGGATAGAGGCGTGCCGGATTTTTCCACCACGACCAAGGTCGCCGAGATCGCCCGCCGCAACGGGCGGCTGGCGGAGGGTGAGCGCTTCGTGCCGGAGGAAACCCCGGTCGCCTTTTCCTATGCCGGCTCCACCCATGCAGTGATGATGGCGACGCCCGCCGACCTCGAGGATTTCGCGGTCGGCTTCAGCCTGACGGAAGGCATCGTCACCGGGCCCGGCGAGATCGAGGCCATCGAGGTCCTGGCCGAGGACAAGGGCATCGACGTGCAGATCCGGCTGATGGACGCGCAGAACGACGCGCTGACCGCCCGCCGCCGCCACATGGCCGGCCCGGTCGGCTGCGGCCTGTGCGGCATCGAATCGATCGAGCAGGCCGTGCGGGTGACGCCTTCGGTGCGCGCATCCTCGCTCACGCTCGCTGCAGACGACGTGGTGGAGGCGGTGCGCCTGCTGAACGGCCAGCAACCGCTGCACAGGGTGACGCGCGCCGTGCACGGCGCCGGGTTCTATGTCCCGGGCCAAGGCCTCATCGCCGTGCGGGAGGATGTCGGCCGGCACAATGCACTCGACAAGCTCGTCGGCGCCGCGCGGCGGGCGGGGCATGCGGGCGACGCCGGCGCCGTCGTCGTGACGAGCCGCGTTTCCGTCGAGATGGTGCAGAAGACGGCGATCATCGGCAGTCCCTTCATCATCGCCATTTCAGCGCCGACGGCGCTTGCCATCCGCACCGCCGAGGAGGCCGGCATGACGCTGATCGCGCTGGTGCGCGGCGAGGAATTCGAGATTTTCACCGGCGCGGAACGCATCGTGTCCGCCACGGAACGCCGGATCGGCAACGGTTAGGAGACAGGAATGTCGGAAGGCAACAAGCTCGTCAGGATGGCAAACCAGATCGCTACCTTCTTTCACTCGCAGCCGAAGAGCGGGGCGGCGAGCGGCGTGGCGACCCATATCAACAAGTTCTGGGAACCGCGCATGCGCCGGCAGTTCTTCGACATCGTCGACAACCACGGCGGCGCGGGCCTCGATCCTCTCGTCCTCGAGGCGGTGCCGATGATCCACCGGCCGCCCCCGGCCGAGATCCCGCCCGCGGCCCGGCCGAGCGCACCCCCGGCGCCCTGACCGAACCCCGAATACGAACGGCCGGCAGCAATGCCGGCCGTTTCCCATGGTGCGGGCAGGCTCAGAATTCTTCCCAGCTCTCCGCGGCCTGCGCCGCGGCGGCGCGGGGCACGCGCATCGTCCGCGCCATGGCGTGAAGCTGCGACGCAGGGGCGGGCGACGGCGTCTGGCGGACCGGTTGGGCGGCATCGCCGGCAAGCTGGAACCGGCGGATGAGGGCGTGCAGGGCATCGGCCTCGCGCGCCATGGCATGGCTTGCCGCCGTGCTCTCCTCCACCATGGCCGCATTCTGCTGCGTCGCCTGGTCCATCGCGTTGACCGCCTGGTTGATCTCGCGAAGCCCCGTCGACTGCTCGCGCGAGGCCTCGACGATCGCCGCCACGTTGGTGTGCACCTCCTGCACCTGCCCGAGGATTTCCCTGAGGGCCCGCCCGGTCTCGTCGACCAGCGCCACGCCGCTCTTGACCTGTTCGCCCGACGTGGTGATCAGTGCCTTGATGTCCTTGGCGGCGCTTGCCGAACGCTGCGCCAATTCGCGCACCTCCTGCGCCACGACGGCGAAGCCCTTGCCGGCCTCGCCCGCCCGCGCCGCCTCGACGCCGGCATTGAGCGCCAGGAGGTTGGTCTGGAAGGCGATATCGTCGATGACGCCAAGGATATTGGAAATCTCGCGGGAAGACTGCTCGATCTGCCCCATTGCGTCGATCGCCTTCTTGACCACCGCGCCGGATTTTTCCGCGCCCGCCCGGGTCTTGCCGACCAGCGTGCCGGCCTCGTCGGCCCGGCGGCTCGAATCGCCGACCGTGGTGGTGATCTCGTCGAGGGCGGCCGCGGTCTCCTCAACGGAGGCTGCCTGCTGCTCCGTGCGCTTGGCAAGGTCGTCCGCCGCCGAGCGGATCTGCTGCGCGCCCGACGCGATCGCATTGGCATTGGTCTCGACCGTGCGCATCGCGTCGTGCAGGCCGGCGACCGCTTCGTTGAAGTCCTTGCGCACCGTCTCCATCGACGGCACGAAGGCCGTGGCGAGGTTCTGCGTCAGGTCGCCGCCGGCCAGCGCCTTCAGCCCGGCGCCGAGCGCGTTGATCGCCGACATGCGCTCGGTCACATCGGTCGCGAACTTGACCACCTTGTAGACCCGGCCGGAAAGGTCGAGGATGGGATTGTAGGCCGCCTGGATCCAGATCTCGCGCCCGCCCTTGCCGTAGCGCACGAACTCGTTGGAGATGAAACGGCCTTCGGCAAGGCTTTTCCAGAAATCCGCATAGGCCGCGCTCTGCGCGTAGGCCTGATCGCAGAACAGGCGGTGGTGCTTGCCGCGGATCTCGGAGAGATCGTAGCCGAGCGCCGCGCAGAAATTCTCGTTGGCAGTCAGGATCTCGCCGGTCGGCGTGAGCTCGATCACGGCCTGCGAGCGGGAGATCGCGTCGAGCTTGCTCGCATCCTCCGCCGCCCGCTTCTTCGCCTCGGTGATGTCCGTGGCGAATTTGACGACCTTGTAGGGCTTTCCACCGCGGAAGACTGGATTGTAGGTGGCCTGGATCCAGACTTCGCCACCGTCCTTGCGCAAGCGCTTGTAGCTGTTCGAATCGTATTCCCCCCGCGCCAGGCGCGCCCAGAACTGACGGTACTCCTCGCTCGCCGTGAAGGCGGCATCGCAGAATATCCGGTGATGCTTGCCGACGATATCCTTCAGCTCATAGCCAAGCACCCGGCAGAAATTCTCGTTGGCGGTGAGGATCGCACCGGTGAGATCGAACTGGATCACGGCCTGCGAACGCGACAGCGCGTCGAAGATATGGCCTGCATCCATGGATTTTGAGAATGAAAACATGACCTGTCCCTCTGTGCGACAACCACAGCCTCCATCGGGGTGGTACGGGCTATGGCCGTCGTGTGTTGGCGCTCAGGCACGGCGCCTCGACGCCGCAGGCTGGCAATGGTGAAAACAATCTTCGCGAGAGGCTTCATGCCGGAGCGACGAGATGCGCGTCTACAATCAAAACTGGCATATCAAGCTTAAGAACTGATGAAAATCAGATGACAACATTTTATATCTTTGAAATAACAATGACTTACAGAGGGGCATCGGATATGCCGCTTACGTAACGTCAAGCGAGCATCAACCCATCTCTCAAAAATTAACGTAAAAGTTGCACAAAAAATCGGCAATAAAAAACCGCCGTACAATCGTACGGCGGTCCCTGTTTCGCAGCGATATGTCGGGCCGATCAGGCCGCCATGTCTTCCATGTCGCGCTCCTTGAACATGCGCGCCAGGTTCAGGAAGCAGATCATGCCGTTCTCATGGGCGATGATGCCTTCCGCATAGGCCTTGTCGAAGGAGGTCGTCACCTCCGGCACCGGCTGGATCTGCTCGCTGCGGATGGTGAGGATGTCGGAGACGCGGTCGACGACGAGGCCGACGACCATGTTGTGCACTTCGGCGACCACGATGGCGCTGCGCTCGTTCGCCTCGGTGCTCTTCATGCCGAGCTTGTGGGCAAGGTCGATGATCGGGATCACCGTGCCGCGCAGGTTCATCACGCCGATGACGTCGGGCGGGGAATGCGGGATCGGCGTGGACGGCGCCCAGCCGCGGATTTCGCGGATCGTGGTCGTCTTCACGCAGAATTCCTGCTCATGCAGGCGGAATGCGATGATTTCGAGCGTGTCGCCGGCAAAGCCGGCCGTCTTGATGGAGGTCATCGGGATCTTTCCAGTTTCATCTGCTTCGTGCCCCGATCCTATGCACGTCCTGGTTAAAATCTTTCAAACACGCCCGGCTTTATCGCCCGCCGGGTGAAAAAGGCCGCGCATGGCCCGAAGCGGCCGGCGGTCCCCTCAATATTCCTTCTCGTAGAAG
>DATJLC010000061.1:0-3235 GCA_035490755.1 Sphingobium sp. | reverse complement strand
CGAGTTCACCCACGCCGACCAGCGTGGGCACCTTGATCTGCGCCAGCGTCGGCCGGGAATCCACCCGGTTCATGATCGCCACCTGCTGGCGGATATAGGCCTCCTGCCCCACGCGCTCGGACATGGCCTGCACCTCTTCGGCAAGCGGCGTACCCAGGTGATGCCGCGCCACCAGCTGGCCCAGCAACCCGCGCGACACGCCGATGAACTTGCCCTGCCCGATCATCTCGATACCCTTGCGACGGGTTTCGCGGCGCTCCTCGGTATCTGGTCGAGCCGAGGTATCGAGCAGCGCCAGATGCGTCACGCGCTCGGGCGCCTGCCGCATGATCTCGAACGCGACATAGCCACCCATGGAAAGGCCCGCGAGAGCGAATCGAGCCGGCGCATTTGCCAGCGTCCGCGCCGCCATCGCCGCCATCGAGTCATCCTGCGTCAGGTCGGCCACCGTGGCCCGCCCCCCGAGCCCCGCGATCACGTCGCGCCATAGCCGTTCATCACAGATCAATCCCGGCAGAAGCACCAGATCGCTTGTCATTCTCGCCTCCACACGGCAAAATCATCCGGCTCGACTGTTCCGCTCGACGCGCCCGAGAGCAAGTCCGCATGGGCCAAATCCGCGGTTTTTCTCATCGGCACAGTGGACAAGCCCAGATAGCTGGGCTATAGAGCGGCCCACGGTGACTGGCTCTGCTGGTCGGCGACGGTGTTTTTTGGCGCCGGCGCTTTCATCCAAACCCACATGTCTAAGCTTCGAAAGGGCGGTTGACCTTTGCAAGTAGTCGTTCGCGATAACAACGTTGACCAGGCGCTGCGCGCGCTCAAGAAAAAGCTGCAGCGCGAAGGCGTCTTCCGCGAGATGAAGCTGCGCAACTACTACGAGAAGCCCTCCGAGAAGAAGGCTCGCCAGAAGGCCGAGGCCGTTCGTCGCGCCCGCAAGCTGGCCCGCAAACGCGCCCAGCGTGAAGGCGGTCTGCCCGCTCCGGCTCCGGCAGCACGTCCCGGCCAGGCTGGCGCAGGTCGTCCGGCATCGGCCGCTCCGCGCAGCTAATACCTGCCGCATCGAATTTGAAAACGCCGTCCTTCGGGGCGGCGTTTTTGTTTGTCAGCCCTTCCGGCTGCGGGCGAAATCCAGCAGCGCCACGGCGATGACCAGTGCCGCCACCACAGGCAGCTGGATGACCAGCGCCGTCCGCGCATCGCCAAACAGCGTGCCGGCCGCCAGCGAGCCGGCAAAGCCACCCCCGACCTGGAAGAACCCCGTCAAGGCTCCAGCCGCCCCGGCAATGGCGCCGAAGCCGGCCATGGCGGCGGCGGTCGCGGCCGGGCTGATAAAGGCCAGCCCCAGCATCCAGATGCCGACCGGCACCATGATGGCCGCCACCGAAGCGGGGAATATCCGCGGCAGGACGCCAAAGGCCAGCCCGCTCAGGCCCAGCAGGATCAGCGCGATGACCAGCAGCCGCCGGCCGCTGACGCGCCGGGAGAGATAGGTCACCACAAGGTTGCCCGTGATGAAGGAAGCCGTCTGCACCAGCATGGCCATGGCGAACTGGAACGGCGTCAGCCCCATGCCCTCGATAAGGATGAAGGGCAACAAGGCCGTGAAGCCATGAAAGCCGGTAAAGGTGAGCCCAAGCAGCAGCGAGGGAAACATGAAGTCGGACGCGGCCAGCAGCCGCCGGTAGTTGCCGAGAATGGTGCCCAACCTGAACGGCACGCGCGCCGTCTCGGGCAGCGTTTCGCGCGCATTGGTGGCCATCAGCGCCAGGATGGCGAGGCCGAAGCCAGCCATCACCACGAACATATGGTGCCAGGTCCCCAGCTGCAGGATGATGCTGCCCAGCGTCGGCGCCACGGCGGGAGTCACGGTCAGGATAAGGTTGATCAGCGTCAGAATGCGGATGGCCTCGCTGCCCACGAACTGATCGCGCACCATGGCCCGCGACAGCGCCACGCCCGCCGAAACACCGAAGCCCTGGACGAACCGCCCGATGAACAGCACCTCCAGCGATGGCGCCGCCACCGATATCAGGCTGCCGAGCACATAGATGGCAAAGAAGGCGAGGCCGACATTGCGGCGCCCATAGCGATCCGACAAGGGCCCGCAGATCAGCTGCGCCAGCGCAAAGGCGGCGAAATAGACGGTAAGCGTGAGCTGGATGCCGGTGGTCGTGGCCGCGAGGTCCTTCACCAGGGTCGGCAAGGCCGGCTGGTAGAGCGTCAGGCTAAGCGGACCGGTCGCTACCATCAACCCGCCGATCAGGGCGGTGCGGCGGGCGCTCATCGGCGTGGGGGATGAAGAAGTCATGGTGAGGGTAACCGAAGTTGCCCCCGCTCTTGCGCCTTCCCGCTTGGAAGGGTCAAGCCCTACTGGGCCATGGCCCGTTCGAAGAAGGGCACAGCATGGTTCCAGATGCCGCGATCCCACAGATCGCTATGACCGGCATCGGGCTCGATCCAGAGCTCGTCTTGGTTGGGCGCCAGCGCATAAAGCCGCTCGCCATTGCTCACGCCGATGGTGACGTCGCCCGTGCCATGCGCCACCAATACCGGCTCGGTAACATCGAGGATCCACTCATTGACGGGGAACTCGTCCTGCATGACCAGCCCGACCGGCAGGAACGGATAGCGCTCCCAGGCCACCGTCACCGCCGACAGGAACGGCGTTTCGAGCAGCAGCGCCTCGGCATCGCGCACGCTGGCGACATAGGTAGACGGCCCCGAGCCCAGAGAACGCCCCCAGATCACCGTTGGAAAGCCCTTGGCCGCCGCCCAGTCGAACATGGTGGTGGCATCCTCGAGGATGCCGGCCTGGGTGATGCTGCCGGGCGAGGCCGGAAAACCGCGATAGTCGAAGGCGACGAAGCCATAGCCATCGGCGACGAACTGCTCGTAGCGTTCATGCTCCTTGCTGAAGCTGCCCGAATTGCCCTTGTAGTAGACGATGAGCGGCATGCCAGCGCGCGGCGCCTGGTACCAGCCATGGACAACGCCATCGCCCGAGGGCACGGCGATGTCTTCGGCCCCGATCAACGCGGTATCGGCCAGACCAGTCACCTCGCCCTTGGCGTCATACTGCAGCGCGCGCTGGTTGACATACATATAGCCCACTGCCGCGGCGTAAAGCACGACGACAAGGACAAGCAGGGCGATGGCGATGCGGCGCAGCAGCTTCACGGGCGGACCTCGGCAAGATTCGAGCCGAACCTACTACAAGTCGCCCTTCCTTACC
>DATJLC010000060.1:0-1535 GCA_035490755.1 Sphingobium sp. | reverse complement strand
GCGCGGCGGCTTCATCGGCGTCGGCGCAATCTGGCTGGCGGTCAGCTTTCCAATCGTGTTCCTGTTCTTCCGCGAGGGGCCCCGCCGCCGCGACGCGGCCGTCACCCAGGGGGAGCCGGCCGATGTGCCCGGCCTGACCTTTCGCGACGGCATCCGCACGCGGGCCTTCTTCCGCCTGCTGATCTCCTTCGGCTGCTTTTCCTTTTACAGCATGACCATCGCGACCAACATCGTGCCGCTGCTGGCCGAGACCGGCGTTGGCACGATCGAGGCGGCCCGCATTGCCGCCGTCATGGGCGTCATGGGCATATTTGCGCGACTTTCAGTAGGCTTCCTGCTCGACCATTTTCCGGGTCATATCATCGGCACCGGCACGCTGCTGATGCCCGTGCTGGGCTGCGCGATCCTGTTGACCGGTGATCCCGGCGTCATCCTCCTGTCGATTGCGGTGGCGACCTTCGGCGCGGCGATCGGCGCGGAGATGGACGTGGCCCTTTATCTGGCCACCCGGCATTTCGGCCTGAAGGCTTTTGCTGCCTTGTTCAGCGCCATTATCACCTTCGGGGCGCTCAACGCGGCGATCGGCCCCTATGCCGGGGGCCGGTTGCACGACCTTTCCGGGAACTATGACACCCTGCTGGTGACGATCATGGTGGTCATGAGCATCGGGGCGCTTGCCATGGCAACGCTCGGCCCGGCACCGCGCGCATGGGCGCGTATGGGAAACTAGACTAGGGTCGAGGGCCTTCCGACAGGCAGATCTTGGCGCAGGCGGCAGGGGCGAGCGTGGGCAGAAAGAAGGTGGTCATCGTGTTCGGGACACGGCCCGAGGCGATCAAGATGGTTCCGGTTGTCCATGCGCTGCGTCGGCATGATGCCGTCGACACGCGCGTCTGCGTGACAGGACAGCACCGGGAACTTCTGGACCAGGTGCTGCGGATTGGCCAGATCGTGCCCGACATTGATCTCGACATCATGCTGCCCGACCAGGGCCTCGACAGCTTGACCGCCCGCCTGGTCCTGGAGCTTGGCGCCACATTCGACCGGGAGCGGCCGGACCGGGTGGTCGTCCATGGCGACACGATCACGACGATGACGGCCTCCATGGCCGCTTATTACCGCAAGATCCCGGTCGCCCATGTCGAGGCGGGCCTAAGGAGCGGCGACATCCACCATCCCTGGCCGGAGGAGGTCAACCGCCGTATCGTGGGCACCATCGCCGACATGCACTTCGCGCCGACCGAACAGGCAGCCGCCGCCCTGCGCGCGGAGGGGAGGGCCGAGGCGAGCATCCATGTCACCGGCAACACCGTGGTCGACGCTCTCCATGCCACCCGCACCCGGATTACGAAGGAATCCGCACTGACGGCGGATTTTGCGACCTTGGCGGCGCGCTTCGCAGGTAAAAGGATCATTGCCGTCACCAGCCACAGGCGGGAGAATTTCGGCGGCGGCATGGCGGCAATTGCCGAGGCGATCCGCGACATCGCCAGGCGCCCCGACGTCGCGATCATCTTCCCCGTCCACCCCAATGC
>DATJLC010000059.1:0-4392 GCA_035490755.1 Sphingobium sp. | reverse complement strand
AGCATGGTCTGCGCGCCACTGGCCAGGTGGTGCTGTTCCCCGGCTTTCTCGCGCTCTATGTCGAGGGGCAGGACGATGCCGACGACGAGGACGCGCATCTGCTGCCGCGCCTCGCCAAGGGGGATTGCCCCGCCAAGCGCTCCGTCGAGGCGCAGCAGCATTTCACCCAGCCGCCGCCGCGCTACAGCGAAGCGAGCCTCGTCAAGCGGCTGGAGGAGCTCGGCATTGGGCGGCCGTCCACTTACGCGTCCACATTACAGACACTTAAGGACCGTTCTTATGTCCGGGTCGAGAAGAACCGCTTTTTCGCCGAGGAGAGCGGCCGGCTCGTCACCGCTTTCCTGGAGCGCTTCTTCGAACGCTATGTGAGCTATGACTTCACCGCCGGGCTGGAGGAGGAGCTGGACGAGATTTCCGGCGGCCGCGCCGACTGGCAGGCGGTGCTCGCGGAGTTCTGGCGCGACTTCAAGCCCAAGACCGCCGAGATCATGGAGAAGAAGCCGTCCGACGTGACGGCCGAGCTCGACGCCTTCCTCGCGCCCATGCTCTTCCCTGATCGCGGCGATGGCAGCGACCCGCGCGCCTGCCCGCTCTGCGGCGACGGCCGGCTGGCCCTGCGCGGCGGCCGTTTCGGCGCCTTCATCGCCTGCTCCAATTATCCGGAGTGCAAGTTCACCCGCAAATTCGGCCAGCCCGGCGGCAATGGCGAGGCCGGCGACAATGGGCCCGAGGTGATCGGCCAGCATCCCGAGACCGGCCTCGACATCGTCCGCAAGTCCGGGCGCTTCGGCCCCTATATCGAAATGGGATCGGGCCAGGAGGCCAAGCGCGGCTCCATTCCCAAGGACCTGCCCGGGGGCGAGCTGACGCTCGACTGGGCAGTGAAGCTGCTGAGCCTGCCCCGCACCATCGGCGCGCATCCGGAGAGCGGCAAGCCGATCACCGCCAGCATTGGGCGCTATGGGCCCTATCTGGCCCATGACGGCAAATATGCCAAGCTCGCCTCCACCGCCGAGATCTTCGAGACGGGCATGAACACGGCGGTGGTCAAGCTCGCCGAGGCGGCCGCCAAGGGGCCCGGCGCGCGCGGCTCGCGCGAACCGCTCAAGCTTCTCGGCAAGCACCCCAGGACCGAGGCCGAGATCAAGCTGATGGCCGGCCGCTTCGGCGCCTATGTCACGGACGGAAACACCAACGCGACCCTGCCCAAGAGCATCGACCAGGACGCGCTGACACTCGAGGAAGCCGCGCAGCTCATCGACGACAGGGCGGCCAAGGGCCCGCCGGCCAAAGGCAAGCGCACCGCCAAGGCCAAGAAAGCCGCGCCGAAGAAGGCCGCCGCCCCCAAGGCGAAGGCGACCAAGGCCAAGACGAAGGAAAAGGCATGACCGATCCGAAGGTCGAATATGTGCCGCCGCGCGTTTGGACCTGGGACAAGGCAAGCGGCGGCGCCTTCGCCAACATCAACCGGCCTGTTTCCGGCGCCACCCATGAGGCGCCCCTGCCGGTCGGCCGCCATCCGTTGCAGCTCTATTCCATGGCCACGCCCAATGGGGTGAAGGTCACGATCATGCTCGAGGAGCTGCTGGCGGCCGGGCATTCGGGCGCCGAATATGACGCCTGGCTGATCCGCATTTCGGAAGGCGACCAGTTCGGCAGCGGCTTTGTCGAGATCAACCCCAATTCCAAGATTCCGGCCCTGGTCGACCGCAGCGGCGCAAAGCCGCGCCGCGTGTTCGAATCAGGCGCGATCCTGCTCTACCTCGCCGAAAAATTCGGCGCCTTCCTGCCCACGGATGCCGATGCGCGCACTGAGGCGCTCAGCTGGCTGTTCTGGCAGGTGGGCAGCGCGGCCTTCCTGGGTGGCGGCTTCGGCCATTTCTATGCCTATGCCCCGGAAAAGCTCGAATATCCGATCAATCGCTACACCATGGAGGTAAAGCGCCAGCTCGACGTCGTCGACCGTCATCTGGCGGAAAACGCCTTCCTCGCCGGCACCGACTATACCATCGCCGACATGGCGCTCTGGCCCTGGTATTCGTCGCTGGTCCGCTACAATGGCTATGGCGCGGCCGAATTTCTCGACGTGGCGCGCTACACCCATGTCGGCCGCTGGGTCGACGCGATCGCCGAGCGCCCCGCCGTAAGGCGCGGCCGCATGGTCAACCGCGCCTCGGGGCCGGAAAACGAGCAGCTGCGCGAACGGCACGATGCCAGCGACTTCGATCTGCGCACGCAGGACAAGCTGGCGGCGGCGGACAAGGCTTAGCCCGATCCTCCCCGGCAACGGGGAGGTGGCGCGCGCGCAGCGCGTGACGGAGGGGGCCGCCGTCAGGGCCGGAGCGCCCCTCCGCCCCTTCGGGGTACCTCCCCGTGCCGGGGAGGATTGTGAACCTGATTATCGGCGCATGCTTCAGCTCAGCCGCTCGATCGCATCCCGGTCGAGCGAGCCGGGTATAACCATGACCGGGCAGGGCAGGGTGCCGCAGTCGCTGCCGGTGAAGTGGGAGACGAGCGGGCCGGGATTGCCTTTGGACGCGGCGCCCAGCACCAGGGCTGCGATGTCGGCCTCTTCGGCCAGCGCCGCGCGCACCGCCGCCACCGCATCGCCGACCTTGACGGTGATCTTGGGGCGAATGCCGGATTCGCCCATGATCCGGCCGGCCGCGCCCATCACCAGGGCTTCGGCGCGGGCGCGCGCCTCATCCTCCATGGTCGCCTGCACGCCGCTCCATTGCACGAATTCCGGCTTGGGCGCGAGCGCCAGTATATAGACGCTGCCGCCCGTTTTCGCCGCGCGGCGCGAGGCGAAGTGCAGGGCGATTTCCGCCTCGCTCGTTTCGTCAATGACGACCAGATATGTGCGCATCGCGCGATCACCCCGTTGCAGCGGCGGCAAACTGCGCCAAAATATCCGCTCTGACAAGCATGGGACCGTTCAGCCCCCCTTGACCACGCCTTTCAAAGCGGCAAGGTGCAGTGCCGACCCCGTAACGCTTTGAGGAAGGCGCCTCCGACCATGGCTATCGAAATCCGCATGCCGGCTCTCTCTCCGACGATGGAGGAGGGAACGCTCGCGAAGTGGCTGGTGAAGGAAGGCGACAGCGTGTCCTCGGGCGATCTGCTCGCCGAGATCGAGACCGACAAGGCCACCATGGAGTTCGAGGCGATCGACGAGGGCGTGATCGGTAAGATCACCGTCCCTGCGGGGACCGAGAATGTGAAGGTCGGCACCGTCATCGCGACAATTGTCAGCGACGGCGAGGATGTCGAACCGGCGCCCAAGGCCGAAAAGCCAGCGCCCGCGCCCAAGGCCGACCCCGTGCCGCCGCCAGCCGCGCAACCGGCCGCCGCCGCGCCTACTCCGGCACCCGCCAGGGCTAACGGCGACATCAGGGTCAAGGCCAGCCCGCTCGCCAAGCGTCTTGCGGCGACGCAGGGCATTGATCTTCTGGCTGTCGCCGGCAGCGGTCCCAATGGCCGCATCGTCAAGGCGGACCTCAATGGCGCGCCAAAGGGCGCCGTCGCCGTCCCTGCGGCCGAAGCACCAAAGGCCGCGCCAGCACCAGCGCCTGCCGCCAAGGCGCCGGCCGCCTCGCCGACCGACTATCCCACCCCGCACGAGCTGGTGAAGCTCTCCGGCATGCGCAAGACAATCGCGCGCCGCCTGACCGAGAGCAAGCAGTCCGTCCCCCATATCTATCTGACGCTGGACATCCGGCTCGACGCGCTCCTCAAGCTGCGCGGCGAGCTGAACGACGCGCTCGGCGGCCGCGGCGTCAAGCTCAGCGTCAACGACATGCTCATCAAGGCGCTGGGCGTGGCGCTGGTCGACGTGCCCGAATGCAATGTGCAGTTCCAGGGCGACAATATGCTGAAATTCAGCCGCGCCGACATTTCCGTCGCGGTGTCGATCCCCGGCGGGCTCATCACCCCGATCGTGACTGGCGCCGACGTCAAGAGCATGGCCGCCATCTCCACGGAGATGAAGGATCTGGCCGACCGCGCCAAGGCGGGCAAGCTTCAGCCCAATGAATATCAGGGCGGCACCGCCTCGCTGTCCAACATGGGCATGATGGGCATCAAGCAGTTCGACGCGGTCATCAACCCGCCCCAGGCCATGATCCTGGCGGTCGGCGCTGGCGAAAAGCGCCCCTGGGTGATGCCGGACAACAGCCTGGCCGTCGCCACCGTCATGTCCGCCACCGGCAGCTTCGACCATCGCGCCATCGACGGCGCCGACGGCGCCCGCCTCATGAGCCGGCTCAAGGAACTCGTCGAAAAGCCATTGGGGCTGGTGGCTTGATCTCTAGCGATGCCACCAACCCCTCCCCCCTGGCGGGGGAGGGAGGGGCCCGTCGCAAGGCGACGGGAGGGAGAGGGGGCCTACTC
>DATJLC010000058.1:0-2919 GCA_035490755.1 Sphingobium sp. | reverse complement strand
GTGTCGCGGCCTATGTCGCCGCCACGGTGGATGATGGCGACGATGCGCTCCCCTTCACCATCGGCGAAATCTACCGCCAATTCGCCGCCGGCGATGCACAAAAGCGATTTCCCAAAATCATCTCGCAGCGCGAGCGGGAGGGCAAACCGCTATCAGGGGCGTGCGTGTCGGCGCTGCGGGATTGGATCATGGCCTCGGCCAATACCTTCACGTCAACCCGCCAGTCCGTCACCGCCAAGATCAATCTGTGGCTGAACCCCTATGTCGATGCGGCAACGGCTGTCAGCGATTTCGATCTGCGCGAGTTCCGCGACAAGCGGATCTCGCTCTATCTCGGCGTCTCGCCGGATGATCTGGATCGCGTGGCACCGATCTATGGCCTGCTTTTCCAGCAGCTCATTGACCTCAATGTCCGCGAGCTGCCCTCGGGCAACAAGCACCAGGTTCGCTTGCTGCTCTTGCTCGACGAGTTCTCGCGCCTCGGCCGCGCGTCGGTGATCGCCAATGGCTTCAGCTATGTCGCCGGCTATGGCATTCGCCTCCTCCCCGTCATCCAGAGCGGAGCGCAGCTCGAGAACGTCTATGGGCCGAAAGTCGCCACGGAGATTGAATCCAACTGCGGCGTCCAAATGGTCATGCGCCCCGCGACCAACGATGATGCGAAGGATATTTCCGAACGGCTTGGCACTTATACGTTTCGCGCCAAGTCGCGCTCCTTCGGCATGTGGGGCCGTGGGGGCGGCTCGGTATCGGAATCCGATCAGCGCCGGCCCCTGATGCTTCCTCAAGAGCTGATGCAGCTCCCCGAAAAGGACATGATCGTCCTGCGCCTCGGCATCCCGCCCGTCTATGGCAAGAAAATCCGCTATTATACGGAGAAGGCCATGGTCGCGCTGACCAAGATCCCCGCACCGCAAATGCCGAACATTCGACCCGATCCCACCGCACCGATAAACAGCCTGCGGGTGATCGCCGCGGCCGAGGCGGATGATAATGGCGCCCTTGGCTCGGCCCCGCCTGCTCATGGTCCTGGGCCGCAATCCGGAGGCGGAGGCACGGCCCCGACCCACCATCGCTTGAACCAAGCCGCGATCGCCGCCGCCATGGCCGCGCCTGCCGGGGAACGCACCAGCAAGCTTTTCCAACATATTGTCATGGTAGGCGAGCCAAAGGTCGCTTAGCGTTATGTGATCTTACCCTCGTCGGTGCGGTGACGCGAAGGCGGATCGGCTGCACAAGAGAGGCAGGCGCCTTGAAACCGATGGCAGTTTTTGCCATAATGGTAGTGAGGTGATTTATGGCTTCGATGAACGTCTCCCTTCCGGACCCTATGCGGGATTACGTCCAGCGCCGCATCGACAGCGGGCATTATGCCAGCGTGAGTGATTATGTTCGCGATCTCATTCGGCGCGATCAGGGCGAGACGCAGGATGTCGAACGGTGGCTGCATGATCTTGACGCCTCGATCGAACGCGGCCTTGCCGATGCCGAGGCGGGGCGCACCCACGACCTCGACGACGCCTGCGATGCTATCATCGACAGGATTCGGACACGGGCAAGCGCTCAGCCGCAATGAAAGTCATCCTGACGCCGGATGCGCTGGCCGACCTCGATCACATCGCCGAGCATATCGAAAAGGACAATCCCGCGAGAGCCATCAGCTTTGTTGAGGAATTGCGTGAGGCGGCCCGTCGCCTTGCCGATCTGCCCCAAGGCTATCCTCTGGTGCCTCGCTATGAGCGCTACGGTATCCGTCGCCGTTCCTATCGCCGCTATGGCATCCTCTACCGGCCAGAAGCCCACCGTATCCTGATCCTGCGCTTTCTTGGCCCCGGTCAAGATCATGATCGCGCGCTCCAATTGGTGTGAGCGATCGCTTGCTAGGGATTGATCGGAGCGAAGGCGGGCCAGTCACGACTTTTGAGGCCGGGCTGTGACAGGAAGCTCGGGCCGTCCAGCAACAGCGTCATGCGCGTGTAGCCGATCCTGAGGGATTCGAGCGGCACCGCTCGCAATGTCTCTTCAAGACCGGCATATCGCTCGTCCGAGATCACCACATAGTTTATCCTGCCGGTCGAACATTCGATAAGGGCCTCGACAACCCGGCCCAGATTCATCCCGCTCTTGTCATCAACCGCCATGCCGATCAGGCCGGTCGCGGTGAACAGGTTCGGCGTATCGGATCTTTGGCTGGCTGTTTCGGCCGATCGGCCGCCATCCTCATATTTGGTCTGCTGCCCCAACCATCGCCAGATACCAACTAGGTTCGTCAGCATCAGGAATCCATTGGTGGCAACCAAGGCTGTCTGTCCTGTGGCGTAGCCCAATGTGGTCCAGCAAACCGAGCTGATGCTGAACACCACGAAGCCCCAGCCCGTCACGCGCGCGCCCAGGTTGGAAGCCGTCATCATCGCCGCGATCATCGTCGCGATCGTGGCGATCCAACCGACGAGACTTATCATTGTCCCACCCCTCGCTGCGGCCCGCGTGCGGGCGGCGCAACCGGCAACGCCTTCACGCCGGCTGCGCCGACGCTTCCGTTGTCGGGAGCGAAACAGCCGCCTCGCTCGTCAACAGCCGGAAGGTGAAGCTCTCTTGCAGGTACAGCTCGACCGCCTCGGCGGTGTGGCTGAGATAGCCGATCGACAAATCCTGTCCGAGATCGAGTTCGAAATCGCCGCCCCGCGTTGTCAGGACGACGCCGCCCATGATGCCCGGCGCCCAGATGATATCGCCGTCCACCAGACGATTGATGTGCTGGAGCACCGGATAGCCCTCCTCGCTGCCGCCGCTGATCGCGGTGAACGGATCATCGCCCAGCACCAGTCGATAAGGCCCCTCGACCCCGGCAAGGCGCAACCGATCGACGGCTTGGGCGACGATGGCGGGATATCCGGCGACGGCCGTGGGCAGCGGCAC
>DATJLC010000057.1:0-2485 GCA_035490755.1 Sphingobium sp. | reverse complement strand
GGGGAAAACCCTTCTATTTCAACCACTTAAAGACTGACTGGTGCGGTCGAGAAGACTCGAACTTCCACGGGCTTTCGCCCACAACGACCTCAACGTTGCGCGTCTACCAGTTCCGCCACGACCGCACGTCCAAAGCTGATTAGGACCGTATGGTCCCTGGCAGGCGCTGGCCATTAGCAAAGGCTTTGGGGGCACGCAACAGCCAAAGGAGGAGAAAAGACGCAATCTCTTCTCGGGGCCGGTCGCGGCATCGCGGCGGCGAAGCATGAGCGCGGGCGCATATAATGTTTGACCTGGCTGACCCGTCTCGAACAGCATGTGTCGGACAAGGGGATCACCGCGGACCGTGTTCCACCGGACGAGAGAGAGGACGCACCCATGAGCATCGACCAGAAAGCGCTCGAGGCGCTGATCGCCAAGGATGAAATCCGCGATCTTGTCCTGCTCTATTCGCGCGGCGTGGACCGCAAGGACGCGACGCTGCTGCGCACGCTCTACACAAGGGACGGCGTCGACAATCATGGCGACAACTTCCAGGGCTCGGCGGACGACTATGTCGCCTTTCTCGTCAACGCATTCTCCTTCATCCGCTACAGCGGGCATCATGTCTGCAACCACCTGATCTCGGTCGATGTCGAGAAGGGGGAGGGGGAAGGGGAGGTCTATGTCGCGGCCTGGCACGTCCTGCCCGACGGCAAGAACGGCTGGATCGAGGATCTGATGTTGGTCCGCTATCTCGACCATTATGCGCGCGAGGATGGCCGCTGGCGCTTCGCCCGGCGCGACGTCACCTTCGACATGCGCACGATCCGCCCCCACGAGCCGCACCGGGAGGCCGGCGACCTGTTCGCCGACCTCAGCTACGACCTGCTGTCCAGCCCGCTTTTCGCACGCGGTGTGCGCAGTTAGCGGCGGCCGTCAGTCGAAGGTCAGCACGATCTTGCCCATATGCTGCCCGGCTTTCAGCGCGCGCAGTGCATCGGGCAGCTGTTCGAAGCTATAGCTGGCCGAAATGTGCGGGCGCAGCTGGTGGAAGGCGATGGCGCGGTGCATGTTCTCATGGTCCTCGCGGCTGCCAACCTTGATCGGGGTGATGTCGGCGCCGGAAGAGAAGAGCGAAGCGGCACCGCTCGGCCAACCGCTGAGGAGGCCGACCAGCGCCACCCGGCCGCCGCTGCGCGTCGAGCCAAGAGAGCGCTCGAGCGTCTCCGCGCCGCCGATGTCGATGGTGAGGTCGACGCCCATGCCGCCGGTCATCGCGCGCACGGCCTTGTTCCACTCCGGCTCGGCGTTGTAGTCGATCACTTCGTCGGCGCCCATCGCCTTGAGCCGGGCGCAGCGTTCCGGGCTGGACGAGGTCATGATGACTCGTGCGCCGAACAGCTTGGCGAACTGCATCGCGAACAGGGACACGCCGCCCGCGCCCTGGGTCAGCACCGTCATGCCGGGCATCAGCGGCTGGGCCCCGCACAGCGCATGCCAGGCGGTGACGCCAGCGCAGGGAAAGGCGGCGCCCTCGGCATAGCTCAGATGCGACGGGATCAACACGGCGGCGCTTTGATGCGCCACGATCTCGTCCCGCATCGTGCCGGGCAAAGCGAGGCTGCCCAGCCCCACCGCGCCCGGCGACGGCTTGAACCTGCCGCCGATCCAGTCGGGATTGAAGGCGAGCGCCACCCGGTCGCCGACCTTGAAACGCGTTACGTCCGGCCCGGCCTCGATGACCTCGCCCGCACCATCGGAACAGGGGATAAGGCCATTGGGTCCGGGCGGGCCGAACGTGCCGCCCATCCACATCAGGTCGCGATAGTTGACGGATGCCGCGCGCATGGCGATGCGGATGTCCCCCGCGCCCAGGGGGCCGGGCGGGGGCGCCTCCTCCAGCTTCAGCGTGTCGACGCCGCCGGGCTCGCGGGTGATGAAAATGCGCATGGCCTACCCTCCCATTCAGTCCGTTTCCCTCGCCACGTCTGACGCGTGGAGATGTCGTTCGATACTCCCCAGTATCGCATGGCGGCGCTTTCTCCAAGCGCCGGAGAAGGCGCGGGCATCACCTGTGGCGCGATGGCATCAGGTTAAGAATGAAACGGTACGGTTCCGTTTCTTCCAGATTGTAAGTGCGCAGGATTAAGTCTTAATTCGATGGCGCGAGGGCGAGAATGCTCCGTGTTTCCGAATAACGGGAGAGGAAAAATATGAAGGGTCTCACACGGGCTTATTTTATGGCTTCGGTCTGCCTTGCGGCCGCCGGGTCGGTGCCTGCATTCGCGCAGCCCGAGGGCGAGCGCGCAGCCGACGACATCATCGTCACCGCGCGGCGCGTCGAGGAGCGCTTGCAGGATGTACCGATCTCCATTTCGGTGTTCAACCAGCAGCAACTTTCCAATCGCAATGTCTTCAATGCGAGCGACCTTGCGACCTACACGCCATCGCTTTCGACCAACAACCGTTTCGGCGCTGAGCGTTCGTCCTTTTCGATCCGGGG
>DATJLC010000056.1:0-4408 GCA_035490755.1 Sphingobium sp. | reverse complement strand
CAACGCCGCCGACATCAATGCCCACCACTCCGGAAACGGCGCCGCCGCCCACAACACCGCCATCCACGACGACTCCTCCGGGGACGGTTCCTCCGGCGACGCCCCCTGCCGCCGATCCCAATGCCAGCGTGCCGCCCGCGCCAGTCCCGCCAGAAGGCACCGGGATGGTACCCGCCGATCCGAACGCGCCGAGAAATCCAGCCGCACCGGAGGGAACAGCGGCCAACCCGACCGTCGTCGGTGGCAACATGACGCCACCGCCGACCACGCCCAAGGAATATCCGGTCTGTACGCGGACGATCACGGATTCCTGCATCAACCCGGGCGAGGGGCCTGCTGCCCGCAAAAAGGCGCGCCGGAGACGCTAAGTCACAGGTGTCGCTGGTTTGGCCGACCGCCCGGTCTATGCCCGCCGCAGCAAGGTGATGCGGGCCTTGCCGACCAGCCGCTCGGCCACGACCGCAAAGCCCGCCACCACCGGCGTCTCGTCCCGCGCTGTTTCAACACTGGCCCAGCCGCCCGGCGCGACCCAGCCAAGCCGGGCGAGCTTGTCCAGGGCGACGGCGCCCGCGCCGGTGCCATAGGGCGGATCAAGAAGCAGCAGGTCCACGGGTCGGGCCGCCGCGCCCAGCGCCAGTACGCTGGTGCGACGGATGTCGGCTTGCGCGGTGGCGCCCAGGGCTCGCACATTGGCCGTGACAGCATCGATGGCGGCCGCCTCCTGGTCCACGAACAGGCAGCGTTCGGCGCCGCGCGACAGCGCCTCCAGTCCCAACGCGCCTGACCCCGCGAACAGATCGGCGACGCTCAGCCCCTCGAACGTGCCCAGCCGACTGTAGAGCATCGAGAACAGGGTCTCGCGCGTGCGGTCGGCGGTGGGACGCGTGACGCTGCCCTTTGGCGCGACGAGTGGACGGCCGCGCCATGTCCCGGCGATGATCCTCATGTCTTCAGCGTCTTGCGAAACTGGACGAGGTCATGCTGGCGCACTTCCACGATCGCGCCTGGCGCCAGGTCGCCGAGCACGAACGGGCCATAGCGCGTCCGGATGAGGCGGCTGACCTTGAGGCCGAGATGCTCGAGCACCCGGCGAACCTCACGGTTCTTGCCCTCGGTCAGGGTCATCTCGATCCACTGGTTCCGGCCGGTCCGCCGTTCCAGATTGGCGTGGATGCGGCCATAGCGCATGCCCTCAATCTCGATCCCCATGACCAGCTCTTCCAGCTGCGCCTGGCTGACGGTGCCGAAGGCGCGGGCGCGATAGGTTCGTTCGACCCCGGTCGCGGGCAGTTCGAGCTGTCGCTTCAGGCCGCCATCCGTGGTCATCAGCAGAAGACCCTCGGTATTGAGATCGAGCCGGCCCACCGGCACCAGCCGGGGCAGGTCGGCGGGCAGGCGGTCATAGATGGTCGGCCGTCCGCGCGGGTCGCGTTCGGCGGTCAGATAGCCCACCGGCTTGTGAAACAGGAACAGGCGGGCCGGGGAGGGCTCCTGGACAGGATTGCCGTCCACGGTCACGCCATGCAGCGATTTGAGGATGGTGGCCGGCGTTTCGACGATCGTACCGCCAATTGCGATCCGTCCCTCTGCGATCATGCGCTCGATCTCGCGCCGCGAGGCGATCCCTGCACGGGCAAGCAGCTTTGCGATCCGGTCGCCGGCGCGATCGCCTGCGGGCACAGGCTGCACGTCTTTCGGGGCGGAGCGTAACGGTCCACGCCGGGCGGCGGGGCGTCCGCGCTGTCGGGGTCCGGAGGGTCTTGCGGGAGGCTTCGATGGCGGTTTGGGGGGCATGGGTCCTGCGCCTCGCATTTGATTGGCAGAAAGGCAACAGTGGGCGGCAAAATCATGCTTGTCCGGCCCCTGGCTATTCGCATTGGACAACACCGCAACCATCTAGATGTTAGCGCGAGGCGGTCGGTCTGGCAGGGGCATCATGGGTTTGTTTTCACATCTGAGTTGGACTTCCCGGAAGGTCAGGGTGAACTCAATTCTCATCGTCGAGGATGAGCCCTTGGTCGCGTTTGACGACGAACATGCCCTGCAACGGGCCGGCTATGTCGTGGCGGCGACCGTCGATCGGATTGCCGCTGCACGGGAAGTGATGGCGGAAAGGGATGTCGATCTGGTGGTCGTCGACATGGGCCTTAGGGAAGATAATGGTGGGCTTGGTGTGGCGCGCCATGCCGGCGAACGGGGCATTCCCGTCCTGTTCTCGACTGCGGCCTGTCCGCCGGAGGCATGGTCCTACGGTCTCGCATGTCTCGCCAAGCCCCATAGCGCGCGGGATCTGGTCCGCGCGGTGCATGTGATCGATGCGTTCGTTGCCGGGCATCCAATACCCGAACCGCCCGCCGGGCTGACCTTTTTCCGCCAGCACGAGGCATAGAACCCGTGCGTCGACAGGTCCGCTATGGCCATGGCGTCAATTTCGGCTAGGGTCGGTCCACTGATGGGTGGAGCGATCTGGCATGACGGAAACCACGCTGGCGCGTGATGGCAAGCAGAAGCCGGGCACGTGGGCAATTCTGGGCGCGGCGCTGACCAATCGAAAGATCGGCATCATGCTGGTTTTCGGTTTCTCGGCAGGCCTGCCCTATGCGCTGCTGCTGGGCACGCTTTACGCCTGGTTGAGCGAGGCGAAGGTGGACCTCGAAACGATGGGCGTGTTTTCGCTGATCGGCCTTGTCTATGCCTTCAAGTTTCTCTGGTCGCCGGTAGTCGATCGTGCCGCGCTGCCCGGGCTCAGCCGCTTTGGCCGGCGCAAGAGCTGGCTGATCCTGGCGCAGGCGCTGCTCGGCACTATACTGATCACGCTGGCGACGCTCGACCCGCAAAGCGCGCTCGGCTGGTTTTCGTTGCTTGCCGGATTGGGTGCGCTGGCCTCGGCGACCCAGGACATAACCATCGACGCCTGGCGCGTTGACGTGGCGGATGAGATTGCCACGCTCGACATATTATCCACCGTCTACCAGTTCGGCTATCGCATCGCCGCGCTTGTCGGCGGAGCGCTGGCCCTCATCGCGGCCGCGCGCGTCGGGTGGCCGGCCGTCTATGCGGGCATGGGCATCGCGATGCTGCTGGTCCTCTGCGTGACGTTCCTTGCGCCCGATACCCATGGGTCTGGTCGCGATGAGCGCGACGACACGCTACGGGCGGCGGGACAGTTGAAGCCGTCCGTTCGCGCCGCGGCGCTCGGGATCGTGGCGCTTTTGTGGGGCTGGGCACTGGTGACCGTGCTCGTCTTCATGGTCAGCTCGCTGGGCGCAGCGCCGCAGGACCGGCCTGATCCCACCGCCTTCATGCAGCTTTATGGCCCCTTGATCGTGATCGCGACAGTGGTGCTGCCCGCGATCATTGCCGGCGTGCTGGAAGGATGGCGGCTTTCCGGCAAGCATGTGCTGACCGTCGCGACACCCGCCAGCAACCGCTTCGATCGCATCGTGGACCATGGCTATGGCGCGCTGATTTTGCCGCTGGCCGAGCTGGTCGGGCGTCTGCGCTGGGCGGCGATACTCGTGCTGGCGCTGATCCTCAGCTACAGGATCACGGACGCGATCTGGGGCACCTTCGCCTATCCTTTCTATCTGGGGGCGCTCAAATACAGCAATGACCAGGTGGCGATCGCCTCCAAATTCTTTGGCGTCGGCATGACCATGTTCGGCATCGCGCTGACGGCGATATGCTTCAGCGCCATCGGCCGGATGGGGACCGTCGTGCTGGGCGCGGTCGTGGCGGCGGCAAGCAATCTCCTCTACGCAGACCTTGCCTTGGGCGGGGCGGGGCTGGATGCTTTCGGGCGGTTTACCGGCCTCTACTGGCTGTTCGAACAGTTCGGATCGGATGACCGTTTCTCGCGCCTGCTCCTGGCCATATCGGGAGAGAATATCGCCAGCGGCATCGCGGGGGCTGCCTTTGTCGCCTATCTGTCCTCGATCGCGTCCAAGCAGTACAGCGCTGTCCAATATGCGCTGCTTTCCTCGCTGACCTTTCTGGTCGGATCGCTCGGGCGCAGTGCGCTGGGCAAGGTGATTGAGGTGCACGGCTTTGCCTGGGTCTTCTACCTGACTGCGGCGATCGGCGGCGTGGCGATCCTGCTGTCCATTCTCGAATGGATGCGCGAGCGCGCCAATCGCTACGCCGACGTTGCCGCGCCCACGCGTGACGTCGCCGACGCGGTGTAGCGGCTAGAGCGGCACCCGCTCTGGGTTGTTGTTCTACCGCGATTTCCGAGTCGGCAGGTGATTCCACCTGCCTTGAAATCGCTTTAAACCGGCAGTGGCCCATTGGCTTCCAGCACCGTGCCTGCGAGATAAAGCGATCCGGTGATCAAGATCGGCCCGGCAATGCCCGCCCTGGCGGCGCTGGCCACGGCATCGGCCACGCTGGCGTGATGGCGATGGGGAAC
>DATJLC010000055.1:0-12104 GCA_035490755.1 Sphingobium sp. | reverse complement strand
CCTGAACTACCAAGCCCGCGATGGGGCCATTTATGCGCTCAACCTCATGGACACGCCCGGCCATGTCGACTTCGCCTACGAGGTCAGCCGCAGCCTGGCCGCCTGCGAGGGCGCGCTGCTGGTGGTCGACGCGGCGCAGGGCGTCGAGGCGCAGACGCTGGCGAATGTGTACCAGAGCATCGAGCATGACCATGAGATCGTGCCGGTGATCAACAAGATCGACCTGCCCGCCGCGGAGCCGGAAAAGGTCCGCGAGGAGATCGAAGACATCATCGGGCTCGACGCGTCGGAGGCGGTGCTGGCCAGCGCCAAGTCCGGCATCGGCATTGACGAGATACTGGAGGCCATCGTCGCCAAGATCCCGCCGCCCAGGGGCGACCGCGACGCGCCCTTGAAGGCGATGCTGGTCGACTCCTGGTACGACCCTTATCTGGGCGTCGTCATCCTGGTGCGGGTGATGGACGGCGTCCTCAAGAAGGGGCAGCAGATCAAGTTCATGATCGGCGGCACCGAGCATCTGATCGACCGGGTCGGCTGCTTTCGCCCCAAGATCGAGCAGCTGGCCGAGTTGGGTCCCGGCGAGGTCGGTTTCATCACCGCGCAGATCAAGGACATCACCGAAACCCGTGTCGGCGACACCATCACCACGGTCAAGAACCCCGCGCCCGCGCCGCTGCCGGGCTTCAAGGAGGTACAGCCGGTGGTGTTCTGCGGCCTGTTCCCGGTTGACGCCAACGACTTCGAGAAGCTGCGCGATTCGATCGCCAAGCTCCGGCTCAACGATGCCAGCTTCAGCTTCGAGATGGAGACCAGCGCTGCCCTGGGCTTCGGCTTTCGCTGCGGTTTCCTGGGCCTGCTCCACCTCGAGATCATCCAGGAGCGGCTGACCCGCGAATATGACCTCGACCTCATCACCACCGCGCCGTCGGTGGTGTACGATATCCACATGAACGACGGGTCGATCCAGCAGCTGCACAATCCGGCCGACATGCCCGAGGCCAATCATATCGACTTCATCGAGGAGCCGTGGATCGAGGCGGTGATCTATGTGCCGGATGAATATCTGGGCTCGATCCTGAAGCTGTGCCAGGACCGGCGCGGCATCCAGAAGAACCTGACCTATGTCGGGGGGCGCGCGCAGATCACCTATGAGCTGCCGCTGAACGAGGTGGTGTTCGACTTCTACGACCGGCTGAAGAGCATCAGCCGCGGCTATGCCAGCTTCGACTATCACCAGATCGGCACGCGCGAGGGCGATCTGGTGAAGATGAACATCCTCGTCAACAACGAGCCGGTCGACGCGCTGTCGATGATCGTCCATCGCGGCGCGGCCGAGGCGCGCGGGCGGCATATGTGCGAGCGGCTGAAGGACCTCATTCCCCGCCACCTGTTCAAGATCCCGATCCAGGCGGCGATCGGCGGCAAGGTGATCGCGCGCGAGACGATCGCGGCGCTGCGCAAGGACGTGACCGCCAAATGCTATGGCGGCGATATCACCCGAAAGAAGAAGCTGCTGGAGAAGCAGAAGGAAGGCAAGAAGCGGATGCGCGAATATGGCAGCGTCAGCATCCCGCAGGAGGCGTTCATCGCGGCCTTGCGGATGGGGGATGAGGGGTAGTGGCCGAGCGATTCGAACGGCACCGCCAGCCCTGGACGGGCGATGAGGTCCAGAAGCTGCACGCGCTGGCGGCCAAGGGCATGGCGCTGAAGGCCATCGCCAAGGCGCTGACCCGGAGCGAGGAGTCGATCAAGGACCGCGCGAAGCTGGACGGGTTGAAGATCGCGAAACTGCGGTAGGGGCATTACCCGTCATGCCAGCGAAGGCTGGCATCTGAGGCAGATGACCGCGCGTCTAAAGATCCCAGCCTTCGCTGGGATGACGATGTGCGGCTTCATCCCCGCTAATCAGTGGACAAAGCGCGCGACGACGTCCCGATAGGACCGGCTGACCTTCACCTGCGCACCGGACTCCAGCACCAGGAAGCATTCGCCATTGGTATGCGGCTTTACCTGCCGCACCTGGCTGAGGTTGACGATGGTCGAGCGGTGGACCCGCTGGAAATTGCGCGGATCGAGGCGTTTTTCCAGGTCCTTCATGGTTTCGCGCAGGATGAGCGAGTTGTCCGCCGTATAGATGCACATATAGTCCCCGGCCGCATCGATCCGCTCGATGCTGTCGACGTCCACCCGGAAAATCTGACCGCGATCCTTGATGTTGATCAGCTTCTCATAACGGCTGGCGGCATGAGTGTCGGTGTCGCCGGACAGGTCCTCTATGGCGTCGGGCGCGACTTCGGCCAGCACTTCGCGCAGGCGCTCCACCTCGGCGCCGCTGCGCCGCTCGGACAGGCGCTGGCGCACCCGGTCCAGCGCGTCGGCAAGCCGCTGCGGCTCAACCGGCTTGACCAGATAGTCGACGGCATCCGCCTCGAAGGCGCGCAGCGCATGGTCATGATAAGCGGTCACGAAAACGAACAGCGGCGGCTCCACGTCCATCATCCCCTGAACGACCGAAAAGCCGTCAAAGCCGGGCATCTGGATGTCGAGGAACACGAGGTCCGGCTTGTGCGTCTTGATCGACCGGATGGCTTCGCGGCCGTTGGTGCAGGTATCGATGATTTCCACATCGTCGTGCGCCTCGAGCCTGAGTTGCAGGCCTTGAATGGCCAAGCTCTCATCGTCGACGAGAATGGATCGGATTTTCATGCTGGTACCTTTGGCTGGTCTTCGACAAGCAGCGGCAGTTCGATGATGACCGAAAAGCCGCCCTCGGGCGCTGAACGCATGTCCATGCTCTGCCGTTCCCCGAAAGCCTGCGCGAGACGGTCACGGATATTGGCAAGCCCGACACCTGTTGACCAATGGGGCGAAGGCGCGCCCTCTTGCAATCCCGGACCAGTGTCGGAAACGATGATCCGCACATTTTGGCCGACGGGATGGGCGCTGATGGTGATGTCGGCCCCTTCCTCCTGCGGAGTCACCGCATATTTGATGGCGTTCTCGACCAGCGGCTGGAGCAGCAGCGAGGGCAGCCGCGCCTTGGCCACGGCGGGATCGATCGAGAAGCTCGGCCGCAGCCTGTCCTCGAAACGCATCTTCTCGATCTCGAGATAGAGCTTGAGCGTCTCCACCTCCTGCTCGAGCGACACCTGCGCGGTGGGTTCGTTGATAAGCGTATAGCGCAGGAAGGACGACAGGCGCGAAAGCATCGCATTGGCGCGCTCGGTCTGCTTGAGCAGCACCAGGGTCGAGATGCTGTTGAGCGTGTTGAACAGGAAATGCGGATTGAGCTGATAGCGGAGCATCGCGAGTTGCGCGGAACTCGCCTGGTTCTCCAGCCGCTGCAACTGGTCGGCCTGTTCCTCGACGGTCAGGAAGAAATTGATCGCATAATAAAGCGCCGACCAGGCCCCGAGCAGGGTGAAGGTGAGATAGAAGGCGCCCAGGAACAGCTTGAGGCCAGGTGCGGCGCTCACCGGATTGAGGGTGGTGAACACCCAGGAATCGATCAGCGCCGACATCGCCGCCGCGACAAAGGTGATGAGGATCGACACCGTCCAGGTGACAAGCGGCCGCTGCCGGAGCAGTTCGCGGTAGCAGACCGCCATCAGCAGCGTCAGGGAATAGCCCGTGACTGTCGAGATGAAGACCGGCACCAGGAACAGCGGCGGCTGTCCATTGGCGATACTCGACGTGGCGCGCAGGATGAAGGCGCCGAGCCACCCCAGGGTCTGCAGGTTCCAGAAGGCGCGGTTCTTGTCCGCGAAGAACGGTTTTGGCTGGATATGCATCACAGACATGCTGCGCGGCCTTGTCTTCTTGTCCGGTGGTTTGAAAATCTGGGCATGCTGACCGTCTCTATCCGGACGATGACCCGCCGGTCGGCACCTCCACCGACGATGGCGGCTGCCCCAGTTCGTCTGTCTCGACCCAGCACAGCTCGTCAAGGTTCAGCACCCGGCCGTCGCTGGACAATATGGCGATCGGGCGGATCGGCAGGCGGTCGCGGCGGTCGGCCAGCACCGGGGTGCACGGCACGCCCCTGCCCCATTTCTCGCCCCATTGCCTGAGCGCGATCATCGCGGGCAGCAGCTCCCGGCCCTTGAGCGTCAGGCGATAGGCGACCTTGCGCTTGTCCTCGGCGACGGTTTCGCGTGACAATATGCCATGGGCGACGAGCCGGCCGAGCCGGTTCGAGAGGATGTTGCGGGCGATCCTGAGGCTGGCCTGGAAATCCTCGAAATGGACGATGCCGTTCATCGCCGCGCGCAGGATCAGGAAAGACCAGCGCTCGCCCATGACCTCAAGCGCCGACGGCAGCGCGCATCCCTCGAAACCGACAATTTCCACCCGGGGACCCATGCTGCCTTGCTAGCCCAAAAGCTCTCGCGACGCAAAATGGGTGTGCTCAGGCCCGTCCGCCTGCACAAAAAGCGGTTCGCATGCGCAAAATTATCAAACAGGCTTTGATTTCTGTTGCGCTGCCGCGGCCAAAGCCCACATCTGTGAGCAACGATGTTGCGCCAATATGAACTGGTTGAGAAGGTCCGCCGGTATGATCCGGATGCCGACGAGGCATTGATCAACCGCGCCTATGTCTTTTCCGTCGCCAAGCATGGCAGTCAGAAGCGGGCGAGCGGCGACCCTTATTTCAGCCATCCGATCGAGGTTGCCGGTATCCTGACCGACATGTTCCTCGACGATGCCACCATCGTCACGGCCCTGTTGCACGACACGCTGGAAGACACGCTGACCACGCCCGAGGAGATCGAGCGGCTGTTCGGGCAGGGCATCTTGCGTCTGGTCGACGGCGTCACCAAGCTCAGCAAGATCGAGGCGCAGACCGAAAGCGAGCGCGCGGCCGAGAATTTGCGCAAGTTCCTGCTCGCCATGTCGGACGACATTCGCGTCCTTTTGGTCAAGCTGGCGGACCGGCTGCACAACATGCGCACGCTGCATTTCATCCGCAATCCGGAGAAGCGCCTGCGCATCGCGCGCGAGACGATGGACATCTACGCACCGCTTGCCGAACGCATCGGCATGTACGACTTCATGCGCGAGATGCAGCTCCTGGCGTTCGAGCAGCTCGAGCCGGAAGCCTATGACACGATCACCCGGCGCCTGGGGCTGCTCAAGGCCGACGATGACGACAAGGTCGTGCGCATCGCCGATGGCCTGCGCAAGAAGCTGTCCGAGGCCGGCCTGCACGTCACCGTTTCGGGGCGGGAGAAGCACCCCTATTCGATCTGGCGCAAGATGCAGGAGCGCCACATCAGCTTCGAGCAACTCTCGGACATCATGGCCTTCCGGGTGATCACCGACAGCACGGAGGACTGCTATCGCGCGCTCGGCGCCATTCACCAGCAGTACAAGATGGTGCCCGGCCGGTTCAAGGACTACATCTCCACGCCAAAGCGCAACGGCTACCAGTCGCTCCACACCACCGTGGTCCACGAGGAAAACGCGCGGATCGAGATCCAGATCAGAAGCCAGCGCATGCACCGCGAAAGCGAGTTCGGCCTCGCCGCGCACTGGGCCTACAAGCAGCACGGCCAAACCCCCGACGGCCAGGCCGGCTGGCTGCGCGACCTCATCGAAATCCTGGAACAGAGCCACGACGCGGACGAGCTGCTCGAACATACCCGCATGGCGATGTACCAGGACCGCATCTTCGCCTTCACGCCCAAGGGCGAGCTTCATCAGCTGCCCAAGGGCTCGACGCCGGTCGACTTCGCCTATGCGATCCATACCAGCCTCGGCAACGAGACCGTCGGCGCCAAGATCAACGGCCGCGTGGTCCCGCTGCGCACCCGGCTGGAAAATGGCGACCAGGTGGAGATACTGAAGTCCGCCGCGCAGGAGCCGCAGCCGAGCTGGCTGGGATTTGCCGTGACCGGCAAGGCGCGCGCCGCCATTCGTCGCTATATCCGGCAAAAGCAGCGGGGCGAGACCATCTCCCTTGGCCGCAAGCTCTATGACGAGATCGTCGGCCGCCTGCCGGTCACAATTGGCGAAAAGGCCATGAAGGCAGCCCTGAAGCGGCTCGGGCTGGAAGACGAAGCGGCGCTGATGGTCGCCGTCGGCACCAATCGCATTTCCGACGCGGAAGTGATGGAGGCGCTGGTACCGGGCAGCACCAACGACAGCAAGGGCGGGCGCAACCGCACGCGACAGACGCAGGCGGTCTCTATCCTGGGCCTGACACCCGGCATCGCCTTCAGCCTGGGCGAATGCTGCCATCCCGTGCCTGGCGACCGGATCGTCGGCGTGCGGCGGCCGGGCGAGCCGATCGAGGTCCACACCATCGACTGCCTGGCGCTGGAGGCCGGGCATGATGCCGACTGGGTCGACCTTTCCTGGGCGAGCGAATCGAGCGGCGGCACGGCGCGCCTCTCTGTCATCGTCAAGAACCAGCCGGGCGCATTGGCGGCGGTCGCCCACATCTTCGCGACCAACAAGGCCAATATCCTGAACCTGCAATTGGTGAACCGCGACGGCCCCTTCCACACCGACCTCATCGACATAGAAGTGGACGACGTCGCCCATCTGTCCCGCATTCTCTCGGCGCTGCGCGCGGTGGAGGCAGTGGTGCAGGCGGAGCGGGTCTGATGCCCCCTTACCCCTCGAACGGAACCAGAGACATGCCTGATCCCGCGGACCTGATCCAGATCGACCACGGCCAGGAAGCGCGCGACATCCATGTGATCGATGCCGAATCCTTCGATGCATGGCTGAACGCGCAGCCCGCCCGCCATCGCGCGGCGATTACGGCGCAATGCTTCAAGTCCAAGGCCTTTGCTTATGCGATCCTGCCCGGCGACGGGCCGGAGGATTGGTCGGTGGTGACAAGCGTCGCCAATGCCGGCCAGTTGTCGAGCTGGTGCCTTGCCAAGCTGGGCGAGGTGCTGCCCGCCGGTTCCTATCGCCTGCGCGAGGGCGAGCCGGGCCCAGCCATGTTCGGATGGATGACCGGCCAGTATCGCTTCGACCGCTATCGCAAGCCGGGCGAGGACAAGGGGCCGTGCGTCCTCCTCACCAAACAACCCGGCCAGCGGGACTCCCAGGTGGCACTGGCCCGGGCGACCTTCCTGGTGCGCGACCTTGTCAACATACCGGCCGAGGACATGGGGCCAGACGCCTTCGAGGAGGCCGCGAAGGGCGTCGCCGCGAAAGGCGGGGCGAAGCTGGAGGTCACGCGCGGCGATGCGCTCGCCCAGGGCTTTCCCATGGTCCATGCGGTCGGACGCGCGGCAAGCCGCGACCATGCCCCGCGCTGTATCGAGATGCATTGGGGCCGGGACGACCACCCGCGCGTCGCCATTATCGGCAAGGGCGTCACATTCGACAGCGGCGGGCTCGACATCAAGCCCTCCTCGGCCATGCGCCTGATGAAGAAGGACATGGGCGGCGCTGCCCACGCCCTTGCCCTGGCCGGCCTTGTGATGGAGTCCAGCCTGCCGGTCAGGCTCCACCTCCTCATCCCGCTGGCCGAGAACGCGATTGGCGGCAACGCCTTCCGGCCGGGCGACATATTGCGGGCCCGCGACGGCACCCATGTCGAGATCACCAATACCGACGCGGAGGGTCGCCTGCTGCTTGCCGACGCGCTTGTCCGCGCAGGCGAGGAAAGCCCGGCGCTGATCATCGATTTCGCGACTCTCACGGGCGCGGCCCGCGTCGCGCTGGGGCCGGAACTGCCGGCCTTGTTCGCCAATGACGATCCGCTTGCCGACGCCCTCACGGACGCGGGCACGCGCTGTGATGACCCGCTGTGGCGGCTACCGCTATGGTCCAATTACGACGATATGCTCAAATCCGATGTCGCGGATGTCGCCAACAGCGCCGAAGGCGGCTTTGGCGGGGCGATCAGTGCGGCGCTCTTCCTGCAGCGGTTCGTGCCCAAGGGCGTGCAATGGGCACATCTGGACACATTCGCCTGGCGCCCCTCTGCGAAGCCCGGCCGGCCCAAGGGTGGTGACGCGCTTGGCCTGCGCGCGGCCGACGCGATGTTGCGAGACCGCTTTGGACGTTAGGGTGAAGACCCCTTATTTACGGGGTCGAGATGGAGACGAAAAAGGCCGCTGAAAGGGAGGGCGTGCAGCCAGATACCGGGAGTATCTGGCAATCGGCCGACCGTGTCAGCGGTCTTTTTCGTCGTCTCGATCCCCGTAAAAAAGGGGTCTTCACCCTAGCCTAGGTTACATGAAAAACACCTTGCGCGAAAAATCCTACCCAAAGCGGAACGATCGGCGCAACCTAAAGCCTGCTCGGGTGTTTCCGGGTCATGGCTGAAGCCCATGTAGAAGATTCCAAAGCTATGCCGCAAGCCATGGCCCGCGACCGCACCTCGAGCAAATTGAGCGGCTGGGGCGCTGCCCTTGTCCGCTATGTCCGCTCCGGGCAGCCGGACCTCACCAATCGTCAGATGGCGCTGATGCTGCTGGTGCACAGCCAGGAGGGGCCGCATACGGTACGCGGCCTTGCCGAGCAGCTTCACGTGTCCAAGCCGGTCATCACGCGCGCGCTCAACAAGCTGGGCACGCTGGGCCTGGTCCGGCGCGAGCGCGATACCGCGGATCGCCGCAACATATTTGTCAGGCGCACGCCCAAGGGAGCGGAATTCCTTGACGCCTTTGCCGGATTCGTCGCAGGGAACGTCCGCGATGAACAAGCAGAATCTGGCAGAGGTGTTCAGCCGGCCAAATGACCGCATCCGTCTCCGGCTGATCGGCCCATCCCGCCCGTTTGACCCACGCGTGACAGCGATCCGCAACGACCTTGCGGATGTCGCCGTCTCCGCGCGCCATCTCGCGCCGCATTACGCCGCATCCATCCCTTTTCGCTGCGCCGCGCTCTCCGCGATGGTGACAGGCGCGCCCGGCACTGCCGAGACGGCGGTGACGCAGCTACTGCATGGCGAGACATTCCATGTGCTGGAACTGCGCGCCGGCTGGGCCTGGGGCTATTGTGGGCATGACCATTATGTCGGCTATGTGCCCATGGAGGCGCTGTCGCAGTCCACGCCCGAGGCGGCAACCCACCGCGTCCTTGCGGGCGGCGCCCTGGCCTTCTCGCAAGCCGACATCAAGACGCCGGTGACGCAGTGCCTGCCGGGCGGCGCCCTGCTGCGCGGCACCGCCGATGGCGCCTTCCTGAGCCTGGGGCATGGCCATGTGCACATGAACCACCTCGCATCTGTCGACGCGGTCGAGGCCGACCCGGTGGCGGTCGCGCGCGCCTATCTCGGCATGCCCTATCTTTGGGGCGGACGCGGCGGCGGCGGGATCGACTGCTCGGGCCTGGTGCAGATGGCGCTCGCCTTCTGCGGGCACAGCGTCCCGCGCGACACAGATCAGCAGGCCGCCGCCATCGGCCGCTTGCTTGCCGACGACGAGGCGCTGGCAAGGGGCGATCTCGTCTTCTTCCCCGGCCATGTCGGCATCATGACGAATGGCGAGACGCTGATCCACGGCAATGCCCATTGGATGCGCGTCACCGAGGAGCCGCTGGCCGATGTGGTCGCGCGGCTTGCGCCCGTGCATCCTCAGCCTATCATTGCGCGGCGGCGGATTGAGCCATGAGCAAGACCAGCATCTTCATCGACGGCGCCGCCGGCACCACGGGTCTCCAGATCCGCGAACGGCTGGAGGGCCGGGCCGCCTTCGACCTCATCACCCTCGACGAGGCGCAGCGCAAGGCCGCAAAGGCGCGCGCCCAGGCGCTGAACGACGCTGACATCGTGATCCTGTGCCTGCCCGACGATGCCGCGCGGGAGTCGGTGTCGCTCATCGCCAACGACCGCACCCGGGTGATCGACGCCTCGACCGCCCACCGCACCGCCTATGGCTGGACCTATGGCCTGCCGGAAGTGGTCGGCTACCAGAATGTCGTGAGCGCCAGCCGTGTCAGCAATCCCGGCTGCTATCCGACCGGCTTTCTCGCCCTCGTCGCGCCTTTGGTGGCGGCGGGCGCGATCCCGGAGGACACAAGGCTCAGCTGCAATGCCGTGTCCGGCTATTCGGGCGGCGGCAAGGCGATGATCGCGGACTATGAGGCGGCGGGTGCCCAGCCCCCGGCATGGAGCACCTATGCGCTGACGCTCGGCCACAAGCATGTGCCCGAGATGCAGATGCATGCCGGCCTCGCCCATCGCCCGATCTTCGCGCCTTCGGTCGCGCCGGTCTATTCCGGCATGATCGTCGACGTGCCGTTGCACCGGGCGCAGCTCGCCGTCGGTGAGACGGCCGCCTCCCTGCGCGACAGGCTCGCCGCCCATTATGCCGGGGCGCGGGTCATCACCGTCGCGGAGCATGACGCGCCGACCCTGCTGGTCGAGCTGATGTCCGGGACCGACGCGATGCGGCTGTTCGTCTTTGCCGACGCCCAGAGCGAGCATATCCGGCTGGTGGCCGCGCTCGACAATCTCGGCAAGGGCGCGTCCGGCGCGGCGGTCCAGACGCTCAACCTCCTCACCGGACAACCGGAGACGGAGGGGCTTCGTCTCTAGGCGGTAGCGCATTCCGTCCGGGCGCCCTATCTTCGGCAGGGAATATGGAAAGGACGGCTTTGATGGCGCGCGAAACGGCAACATTGGCGGGCGGCTGCTTCTGGTGCACGGAGGCGGTCTATGCCGGCCTTCAGGGCGTCGAGTCCGTTGAAAGCGGCTATATCGGCGGCACCGTCCCCAATCCGGACTATGAGGCGGTGTGCGGCGGCCGCACCGGCCATGCCGAGGCCATCCGCATCGTCTTCGACCCCGAGGAGATCGGCTATGCGGACCTCCTCGACATCTTCTTCGCGACCCACGACCCGACCACCCTGAACCGCCAGGGCAATGACGTCGGCACCCAATATCGCTCAGCGATCTTCCCCCATGACAGCCGCCAGGAGGAGGAGGCGCGCGCCGCCATCGCGCGGGCGCAGGCGGACTGGCCCCAGCCCATCGTCACCGCCATCGAGCCGGACGCCCCCTGGTATCCCGCCGAGGACTATCATCAGCGCTACTGGGAGCGCGTCGGCGAGCGCAATCCCTATTGCATGGCGGTGATCCCGCCCAAGCTCCAGAAACTGAAGAAGAAATTCGGTGAGCGGTTGCGCGCCTGAATGGGAGACGGCAGATGACGAGACGGATCACGACGACAGCGCTGCTCGGCCTGTCCCTGCTGCTCCTGCAGGGATGCATCGCCAAGACAGCGCTCGATGTCGCAACCATGCCGGTCAAGGCCACCGCCCAGGCCGCCGACTGGGCGACCACCAGCCAGGACGAGGCCGACCGCAACCACGGCCGCGACCTGCGCAAGCGCTGCGCCAGGCATTACGACCCCGAATATTGCGACCGGGATTAGGCCTTGCCCGTCATCCTGAACTTGTTTCAGGATCCATTGGCTCAGCGATAAAGGCTCTCGCGCCGGGCTCAGTCGTAGCGGAGTCTCACCGCACCGCCGCCCGCGCCAGCCGGTCGTTGATCGCCGCCCCTATTCCCGCCATCGGCACCGGCGCCACCGCGATCGACCGGGCATCGCTCGCATCTGCGACATGCAGCGCTGCGAACAGATGGGCGGCCGCCTCCACCGTATCGCCCGCCTCGCTCAGATTATAGTCGCAGGCCATCGGGCCGAAGCCGATCAGATATTCGCCTTCGCGGCCCGCCTCGGCATTCAGCCGCAACACCTTGTCCGGGCAATAATGGCTGGCGAGCTGCCCCGGCGCCTCGATCGCGCCGTCGCCTTCGCCGGAAACGACCGGCACGCCCGCTGCCGCGATCTGGTCGGCGGTGATCGGGCCGTGGCGCAATATCCGCACACCCTCCGGGCCGGGTGCGACGATCGTCGATTCAATCCCCTGGCTGGTTGGCCCGGCATCAACCACGAGCCCGATGCGGCCACCCAGGCTGGCGATCACATGAGCAGCGCTGGTCGGGCTGATCGCCCCGCTGCGATTGGCCGAGGGCGCCGCGAGCGGGCGCCCGGCAGCCGCGATCACCGCGCGCATCGCCGAATGGTCAGGCATTCGCAAGGCCACCGTCGGCAGGCCCGCTGTCGCAAGCTCGCAGACCGGCGCGTCCGCGCGGCGCGGCAGCACCAAGGTCAGCGGTCCGGGCCAGA
>DATJLC010000054.1:0-2532 GCA_035490755.1 Sphingobium sp. | reverse complement strand
CTCTATCTTCCGCCTCAGCGCTCCGGCGCGCGGCATTACCCGCTCCGCGAAATAACGCGCCGTCACGAGCTTGGCGTTGAGGAAAGCGGGATCGCCCTCGCCTGAATTCAGCGCCCGCACCGCCGCACCCGCCATGCGCAGCCACATCAGCCCGACAGCGACGATGCCTGTCATGTGCATATAGGCATAGGCCGCCGCGCCGGCATTTTCAGGATTGGTCATGGCGTTCTGCATCAGCCACATGGTCGCGGCCTGAAGCTGGCCATTCGCCTTCTCCAGCGCCACGGCCAGCGGCGCGAGCCGGGGTTCGGCGCGGGTGGCGGCGATCTCCTCCGCAACCGTCGCGAAGAAGAGCTGGATCGCGCGGCCGCCATTGAGGGCGAGCTTGCGTCCGACCAGATCCATTGCCTGCACGCCATTGGCACCCTCATAGATCATGGCGATGCGCGCATCGCGCACATATTGCTCGACACCGACCTCTGTGATGTAGCCATGGCCGCCGAAAATCTGCTGCGCCATCACCGTCACGTCGAACCCCTTGTCGGTGCCGAAGCCCTTGATAACGGGCGTCAGCAGCGACAGCAGGTCGTCAGCCGCCTGCCGTTCCTCCGGGGTCGGGGCGTGATGGGCGAGGTCGGACTGGAGCGCACCCCACAGGCACAGCGCCCGAAGGCCCTCGGTCAGCGCCTTGGATTCCATCAGCATGCGGCGCACGTCCGGATGGACCAGCAGCAGGTCGGCGGGCTGCTCCGGCTCGGCGGGACCCGTGAGCGCCCGGCCCTGCCGCCGCTCCGCCGCGTAGCAGGCCGCGTTCTGATAGGCGACCTCCGCCTGGCCAAGCCCCTGCAGCCCGACCCCCAGTCGCGCCGCGTTCATCATCACGAACATGGCGGCCAGTCCCTTGTTCTCCTCCCCCAGCAGCCAGCCAGTCGCACCGTCATAGTTCATCGCGCAGGTGGCATTGCCGTGAATGCCCATCTTGTGTTCGATCGCCCCGCAGGACAGGGCGTTGCGATCGCCGACCGTCCCGTCCGCCCCCACCAGATATTTGGGGACGATGAACAGTGATATGCCCTTGCTGCCCGCCGGTGCGCCCGGCGTCTTGGCCAGGACGAGGTGGATGATGTTCTCGGCCAGGTCATGCTCGCCCGCCGAAATGAAGATCTTGCTGCCGGTGATGGCATGACTGCCATCGGCGCAGGGCTCGGCGCGCGTCTTGATGAGGCCGAGATCGGTGCCGCATTGCGGCTCTGTCAGGTTCATCGTGCCGGTCCAGCGACCGGCGACCATCGGCGGGACATAAAGGCCCTTCTGCGCCTCGCTGCCCACCGCCAATATCGCCTCGATCGCGCCTGATGTCAGGCCCGCATACATGGCGAAGGCCTGGTTGGCGGCGTTGAGATATTCGCTGACGGCGGTCGACAGCACCATGGGCAGGCCCTGCCCGCCATAGGCCACCGGCGCGCCCAGCGTCGTCCAGCCGCCCGCGACGAGATCGGCATAGGCCTCGCGGAAACCGTCGGGCGTCGTCACCGACCCGTCGGCCTGGCGTGTACAGCCCTGTGCGTCGCCGCTCCGGTTCAGCGGAAACAGCCGCTCGGCGGCGAACTTGCCCGCTTCTTCCAGGATGGCGGCAATGATGTCGGCGCTCGCCCCTTCGAAGCCGGGCAGGTCGGCATAGCGCTCAATTCGAAGGACATTCTCAAGATTGAAACGCGTATCCGCGACCGGGGCTGCATAGCTTGGCATCTGTCCTCTTTCCTTCCCGGATCAGGCCACAGGCTCCAGCCTGTCCCCCGCGACGCGACGATAGAAACAGCTGCGGCGGCCGGTATGGCACGCCGGCCCCTCGGGTCGCACGACCAGCCAAATCGCGTCCTGGTCACAATCGACGCGAATATCCTCGACGCGCAGGAAATGGCCGGAAGTCTCGCCCTTTTTCCAAAGCGCCTTGCGGCTTCGTGACCAGAAATGGGCGATGTCCGTCTCGATGGTGAGCGCCAGCGCCTCAGCGTTCATGTGCGCCAGCATCAGTATCTCGCCGGTTTCCGCATTGGTGGCGACGGCGGTTATCAGGCCGTCGGGGCCATATTTGGGATCGAGGCGCAGGCCCTCTTCGCGATCATCTGTCATGCGACCACTATAGAGCGGTGCTGGAAAAGCGCCAGCACATGGCGATCAGCCCCGGCCGATCAGTCTGCGGGCCATGGCGTCCGCGACGGCCGAGGGCGGCGTACCCGTCGCCGCGCTCTCTTGCCAGATCATGCTCAACCTGCCGGGAATTTCCGCGACCTTGTCGAGAATGTCCTGGCGCGTCGCGGCGAGGCCCAGATAGGCAAGCACGACATTGATGATGCCGCCTGCGTTGATGACATAATCGGGCGCATAGAGGATGCCGCGTTCCTGCAGACGGTCCGCATCCTCAGGGGTGGCGAGCTGATTATTGGCGCCACCCGCGACGACCGGCGCGCGAATGGCCGGGATGCTGGCGGCATTGAGCACACCGCCCAGCGCATTGGGGCTGATCACATC
>DATJLC010000053.1:0-8157 GCA_035490755.1 Sphingobium sp. | reverse complement strand
GTCGTAAAAGGCGACCGAGGCGAGCGCCGGCTTGCCGTCGTCGAGATAGGCGCGACCAAGCAGGTTCTGCGCTCGCGACGCGACGCTGCTGTTGCCATATTTTTCCGTCGTTACCTTGAGCTGGACCTGGGCCTCTGGATAGAATTTGGCCGCCCACAGACGATAGCCATAGACATAGGAATCCTCGGCGGCATTGCCGCTATTCGGCCGCTCAATCGCCGCCACCGCCGCTTTGCGATCATTCGATGGCGCCGTCACCGCCGCTGTTGTGGTTGCGGCAGTGGTAGCGGGCATCGCGAGCGCTGGCCTTGCGGGCGCCGTCGGGGCCAAGGCCGGAGCTGGAACAGCCGCCGACGCCTGGGCCGCCGCATCCGCCTTGAACTTCGTAAAGGCATCCTCAAGCTGCCGCAGCTTGAACGCGTTCTGTTCGGCCTGACCGGTCAAGGTCTTTAGCTGAGCCTCAACGGCCGAAACCCGCGCTTCCAGGTCTGCTACGGGCGAGGTCGCTGGCGTGCCGGCAACCGGCGCGGTGCTTTGGGGCGCGGAGAGGTCTGGCTGCACCAGCCGTCCCGCGCCCTCCGGAAAGACCTTGCGCTGCACGGCCCGCATTTCCTGCTCAAGCCGATTGACCCGCCCATCCAGCGTTGTCTGCGCCGATGCACCGGTCGCACACATTACGGCCAAGGCTGAAAGAGGCAGGCAGGCAGGCAACAGACGCATGCGTAATTCTCCGGCGAATTCAGGCAACAGACCCGAGGATGCGCACCATAGTGGAATCCATCGGGTGGTAAAGACAGGCAACGGCCAAGTTATTGCGGCTGGGGCGCCGGTGCGGGCGTAGCGCTTGTCGCCGCGGGCTCAGATGGCGTGGCGGATGGAGGGGCAGCGGGCGGCGCAGCAACCTGCCCCTGAGGAGCCCCGGCGGTGGCCGCTGTGCCTCGCGCAGCCGTTCCGGGCGCAAGCGGCTGCGGCTGCCGTGCGGCGGCCGGTCCGGGGGCAACGGAACCCGCCGGCGCCGCAGCCGGCGACAGCGCCCCCCTGGCCAGCAGTGCCTGAGCGCTGATCGGGAAATCGACAATGGTCTTCTCGGCGGTGCCAAGCGGCGGCACGGGCCGGCCGCCGACCGTGACCGCCAGCGCATCGGCGCGGCCGGTGAGGATCATCGGGCTGTTGGCGTTCGCCGGCACGGCAAAGCTGTCGCCCCGCTTCATCATGCCTTCGAGCAGCGCCTTGTTGTCGCGGTCGTATATCCGCAGCCAGAGATCATCAGTCGCGGTCAGAACGACTGGCTGCGGCGCTGCCGAAACGGGTGGCTGAAAAGCCGGAGGAGCCTTGGCGGGCGGCTGGGGCGCACGCGCGACAATCACTTCCTCGGAGGGCGGCGCATTCAGCTGCATACGCCACAGCCCATAGCCGCCAACGATCACCAGCGCGATGACGGCGGCTATCCAGGCCAGGGTTCGCGGCGGGATCCTTGCGGGATCGACCGGCTCCTCAATCTGATACTGGGCGGATGCGAACTCCCCTTGCTCTTCGATCTCCCGCCGAATTTGTGAGACGAGCGCCACCTCGTCCATATTGACCGCACGCGCAAAGGCGCGCGCGAAGCCAGCGCAATAGGTAATGCCAGGCAGGGCGCCATAATCGCCGCGCTCCAGTGCCTCGAGATGCCGGAGAGGAACGCGTGTCCTGCTCGCCACGTCCGCCAGGCTCAGACCCGCTTTCTCGCGGGCCGCGCGCATCTGGCCTGGTGCATCGCCGGTGGCCATCACGGGTTCCTGCAATTGTTCTCCCGTATCCGTTTCCATGGCGCTTCCGTTGTTGTTATCTGGCATCCCCGGAACCTTGTCCACCCGCCCTGCCTATGTGTCAACTTGGTTAACTCGGATCGAAAAACGTACCGAAAACTTTCGCAGCTTCGAACCTAGCCAAGCTCAACACCATGTTCGCTAGCCCAGTCGGTCAGGAACGGCCGGGCACTGCGTGCGCCGCCCGCCAGCAGCTCCCGCATCGCCGCTTCGAGCGGAACCAACTCAAGCGACCGGATCATCGCCTTCACCGGGCCGACGGATGCGGGCGTAATCGAAAGGCGCCGCAGACCGAGGGCAAGCAGCCCCATCGCGTCAATCGTGCGCCCGCCCATTTCACCGCAAACTCCGACGGGCACATCATGTTCCGCACAGGTGCGCACGATTCTGCCCAGGAACCGCATGATTGCGATGCTGAGCCAGTCATAGCGTTCTGCAAGCTTGGGATGCGCCCGGTCGGCGGCAAAGAGGAACTGGGTCAGATCATTCGTGCCGATCGAGAGGAAGTCCAGCATCGGCAACAGTTGGTCGAGCACCTCCGCCAGAGCAGGCACTTCCAGCATCGCGCCATAACGGATCGAGCTTGGCAGCTTGCGCTTCTGCGCGGCCAGAAGCTCCCTCTGGGCCTCAAACAGCGCCTTTGCCGCCTCGAACTCCCAGGGCTCGGAGATCAGCGGGAACATAACTTTCAGCGTCCGTCCGGCAGCCGCCTCGAGCAGAGCGCGCGCCTGCACCTTCATCAGCCCGTCGCGCTCCAAAGCAAGACGAAGCGCCCGCCAACCCATGGCGGGGTTCTCCTCCTCGTCACTCTCGTCGTTGCGCAGATAGGGAAGCGCCTTGTCCCCGCCGATATCAACAGTCCGGAAGATCACCGGCTTTGTCCCTGCCGCATCAAGGACATCGCGATAGAGACGGAACTGCCGCTCGCGCTGGGGCAACGTCGCCGATACGAGGAACTGGAACTCCGTCCGGAACAGGCCCACCCCATCCGCACCGCTGATGTCGATCACCGACACATCGTCGCGGAGGCCGGCATTGATCATCAGTTCGATGCGGATGCCATCGCGTGTCACCGCCGGCAGGTCGCGCAGGGCCGCATAGCCGGCGCGCTTCTTCTGCGTCAGGGCGAGTTTGGCCTCGAACGCATCGTCCATCGGCACGGACGGCCGGATGAACACGCGATTTTCGTTCACGTCCATCAAGATGAGGTCGCCCTCATTGACGAGATGGCGCACATTGCGGATACGGCCGATCACGGGTACGCCCATGGCCCGCGCCACGATCGTGACGTGCGCCGTCAGCGATCCCTCCTCGAGGATCACGCCTTTTAGGCGGCGGCGGTCATATTCCAGTAGTTCGGCCGGTCCCAGGTTCCGGGCGATGAGGATCGTGTCCTGGCGCAGGCCCATCTGCGCGGCAGTACCGATCTGCCCAGCGACGATCCGCAGCAGGCGGTTGGCCAGATCCTCCAGATCGTGCATCCGGTCCTGCAACAGCGGGTCGTCGATCTGACGCATCCGCATGCGGGTGCGCTGCTGCACGCGCTCGATTGCCGCTTCCGCTGTCAGGCCGCTATCGATCGCCTCGTTGATGCGCCGCGCCCAGCCTTCGTCATAGGCGAACATCTTGTAGGTATCGAGCACCTCGCGATGCTCGCCGTCGAGGCCGAATTCGGCCTGGCCTGCCATGCGGTCGATCTGCTCGCGCATCTTGCTGAAAGCGGAAATAACCCGCTGCCGCTCGACCTCGGTATCCTCAGCGACGGTGTGCTCGATATTGACGCGCGGCTGGTGGAACACCGCGTGCCCACGCGCCATGCCCATGACGAGCTGCTGCCCGGAAAGAACGTTCGTGCCGGTTTCCTGGCGCCGTTCCTCACCGGGATTGAGATCGATGAGGCCCGCATTGGCGATCAGTTCGGACAGCACCATGGCCACCGTCTGCAGCGCCTCGATCTCCACCTCCTGATAGGGGCGCGGCTCGATATGCTGGACGGACAACACGCCGACGGAACGCTCCCGCCGGACGATGGGAACGCCCGCGAAGCTGTGGAACAGCTCCTCGCCGGTTTCAGGCCGATAGGCATAATCAGGATGGGCCGCCGCCTCGTCGAGGTTCAACGTCTCGACATTCTGGGCGATGGTGCCGACGAGACCTTCGCCGGGCGCCAGCTTGGTGACGTGGACGGCCTCCTGCTTCAACCCGCGCGTCGCGAACAGCTCCAGCAGCCCCTCGCGCAGCAGGTAGATCGAGCAGACCTCGCTCGACAGCTCCTCGCCGATGATCTCCACCACCTTGTTGAGCTTAGCCTGCGCATTCGACCGCGCGGCCATTACATCGTGCAGCCGCGACAATATCTTCCGGGCCGATGTGGCTGCGGTCAGGGCATTCAAAGGCGGGACGTTCGAAGCGTTCATGGCCGGACGGTAACAGAAAGATCAAGCGCTTGCCACACCATGCGCCCAAGCTGAATTGATGTCTGTTACCCCTTAATCGACCTTGGCCAGGGCGGCGGCCGCCTGATCGAGCAATGAGGCGATAATCGCCGCCGCCGACTGCTCGGACGTGACCATGCCCACTGACTGTCCCGCCATTACCGAGCCATGCTCGATATCGCCGTCGATCACGGCCTTGCGCAATGCTCCCGCCCAAAAATGCTCAATTTCAAGCTGGGCCGCCATCATGTCGATCTTGCCCTCGTCCAGCAGTTGCGCAACCTCGCGCTGCTTGGCTGTGAAGGCCTCGGTTCCGGCATTTTTGAGCGCGCGCACCGGGATGACCGGGAGACGCGGATCGATTTGGACGCTGGCAACTGCATCACGCGCAGAGGCTCGGATAAACGCCTTTTTGAAGGCCGGGTGCGCTATGCTTTCGGTAGCGCAAACAAAACGCGATCCAAGCTGGGCGCCGGCCGCGCCCATCTCCAGATAGGCCGCGATCACCTCGCCGCGGCCGATGCCGCCCGCGACGAATATGGGCACGTCGACGGCGAGTTCGGGCAGTATCTCCTGCGCCAGCACACCGGTCGCGACCGGCCCGATATGACCGCCAGCCTCCATTCCCTCGATGATCAGCGCATCAACGCCCGAGCGGACCAGCTTCTTGCCCAGCGCCAGCGTGGGCGCGAAGCAGATGAGCTTGGCGCCGCCCGCCTTTATCGCCTCGATGCTGCCCTTGGGCGGTAGTCCGCCCGCCAGCACGATATGGCTGACCTTGTGGCGCAGGCTCAGATCAATGAGCTCCAGCAGATCAGGATGCATGGTGATCAGGTTGACGCCAAAAGGCCTGCTGGTCAGTGCCTGGGTCGCGACGATCTCCGCCTCGAGCAGCGCCGGCGTCATCGCGCCGCAGGCAATCACGCCAAAGCCGCCGGCGTTACTGATCGCGGCGACCAGGTTGCGCTCGCTCACCCAGCTCATCGCACCACACAGGATCGCGTGGTCGCAGCCCAAGAAGTTCGCGCCGCGCGCCATCAGCTCGCGCAGCCGGGCCCGCCCGCTGAGTGGCAGAGCGCTCACGCTGCCGCTTGATCCGCGTCGAGGCCATAGGCCGTGTGCAGGACACGCACGGCAAGCTCCGTCTCGTCCGCGTCGATCAGGACGCTGACCTTGATCTCGCTGGTGGCGACCGCCTGGATGTTGATGCCGCGATCCGCGAGCGCCTTGAACATCATCGCGGCAACGCCCGCATGGCTCTTCATGCCGACGCCCACGACGCTGATCTTGGCCACCTTGTCATCGGAGATGATCCGGTTGAAGCCGATCTTGTCCTTCTGCCCTTCCAATATGTCGATGGAACGGGCCAGGTCCGCGCCTGGCACGGTGAAGGTCACGTCGGTTTCGCCCTTCTCGCGGCCGACGTTCTGGATGATCATGTCGACATTGATGCTGGCGTCGGCGAGCGGGCCAAAGATGCTCGCGACCGCGCCGGGCCGGTCGGGCACGCGGGTCACGATGATCTTCGCTTCGTTCTTGTCATGGGCGATGCCAGTAATGAGCTGACTTTCCATATTGCTGTCCTCGATTTCCTGTTCACCGACAATGAGCGTGCCGGGCAATTCATCCTGGGTGGGGTCGTCGAAGGAGCTCAGGACTTGGACCCGTACTTTTTCCTTCATGGCGAGCGCGACGGAGCGCGTCTGAAGCACCTTCGACCCGACACTGGCAAGCTCCAGCATCTCCTCATAGGTTACCATGTCGAGCTTGCGCGCCCGCGCGACGATGCGCGGGTCGGTCGTGTAAACGCCGTCGACGTCGGTATAGATGTCGCAGCGGTCCGCCTTTACCGCCGCCGCCACCGCGACCGCCGACGTGTCCGATCCGCCCCGGCCCAGGGTCGATATGCGGCCGTCCTCCATCATGCCTTGGAAGCCTGGAATGACCGCCACCTGGCCCGACTTCATCGCCTCGACAAGGTGCCTGGTGTTTATGCTCTCGATGCGCGCCTTGGCATGGGATTCGACCGTCCGGATGGGCAATTGCGTGCCGAGCCAGCTGCGCGCATCGACGCCCATCGCCTTCAAGGTCATGGCAAGAAGGCCGCTGGTTATCTGCTCGCCAGCCGCGACGACCACGTCATATTCAGCGGGGTCATAGAGGGGACTGGCATCCTCGCAGAATGCCACGAGCCGGTTGGTCTCGCCCGCCATGGCCGAGACGACCACCGCGACTTCGTTGCCCTGTTCAACGACATGGCGCACGCGCGCGGCGACGGTACGGATACGATCCATCCCCGCCATCGACGTTCCGCCGAACTTCATTACGATCCGCGCCATGGCTTTGCCGTTTGCTTTCCCGCAGACTTGACTAAAAGACGATCCAGGGCACGGCATTGCCGCCCGCCCGGAAACAGGCGCCCCCTTTAGTCAGCAGGACCGGCCATGGCAAGCAACGCTCGAACCTCAACCATCAGTGCACGAGAAGTCGCGCATTTCGAGGCACATGCGGCGGACTGGTGGAACCCCAAGGGCACCAGCGCCATGCTGCACCGCCTCAATCCGGTGCGGCTTGCCTATATTCGCGAGAGAATCGACCAGCACTGGGACCTGGCACACAGCACGATGCGCCCCCTTGAGGGCAAGCGAGCGCTCGATGTGGGCTGCGGCGCTGGCCTCCTTTGCGAACCGCTGGCGCGCATGGGCGCGACCGTCACCGGACTGGATGCGACCCCCGGCAACATAAAGGCGGCGCGGGATCATGCCGCGAAGTCGGACCTCGCCATCGATTACCGTGCGGGCGGCATCGAATCCCTGGACCTGCCCCCCTTTGATCTCGTCACCTGCATGGAGGTGATCGAGCATGTCGAGCAGCCGGCGTTGTTCGTTTCCCATCTTGCCCGCATGCTCCGGCCCGGAGGCCTGCTCATCATGTCGACCCCGAACCGCACCGCGCGCTCGCGCCTTACCATGATCACTATTGGCGAAGGGCTGCACCTCGTACCCAGAGGCACACATCATTGGGATCATTTCCTCAAACCCGACGAGTTGGAGCGGCTGCTGGCCAGCCATGATCTCAAGGCGATCGATCGCACTGGGATCAGCTTCCGACCTGATCGGGGCTTTGTTCGGAGCGAGGACCTGTCGATCAACTATATCCTGGCGGCCGTTCACGGTAACGTCGGCGGCGTCGATCATTAAGGATGCGTTTCGTTTTTCAGAGCCTGCCTCCCCTCCCCATGAGCATTACAGGAAAGCCAATGACGGCACCCGCCACTGGCAACACCACCGCAGCGCCGGCGGGCGACTTCTCGTTGCCCTTCACATCGCCGGCGGAGGCGCTCAACGCGCTGTTCGGCTGGCTTGCGAGCCACTGGTTCAATATCGCCGTCGCAACCGGCATCGGCATCGGCCTATATATCGCATTGACCCTGCTGCGTCGGTTCTTGCGCAGCCTGTGCCGGAAAAGCGCGGCCGGAGGGCTCGGCCAGCTTCTCGGCCGCGCTGTCGAGCGCACCTCCCATATCTTTATGGCCCTGGTCGCGGCGCGTCTAGTGGTCAATTACGCCAGCCCGCCGGATGGATTGCGCGACGCAATAGGCCTGCTGTTCACCATCGTCGCCGTCTTCCAGGCCGCGACATGGGCGCGCGAGATCGTCCTTGGCCTCATTGAGCGCCGGTCCGATCCGGAGGCAGGGCACGAGACGATCAGCAACGCGATGGGCATCATCCGCCTGCTCGTGTCCGTGGCCCTGTTCGTGATCGCCGCAGTCGTCGTGCTGGACAATATCGGCGTCAATGTCACGGGGCTGGTCGCTGGCCTCGGCATCGGCGGCATCGCGATCGGCCTCGCCGCGCAGGGCATCTTCTCCGACCTCTTCGCTTCGCTCTCGATCATCTTCGACCGGCCGTTCC
>DATJLC010000052.1:0-4697 GCA_035490755.1 Sphingobium sp. | reverse complement strand
CCTGAAAGCCTGTCCGCGATCATCGCCTGCATCCGAGACTGCCCCCGCATCCGATCCCCGTCCAACGGAACCCACCCCCGCCTCGTTCGTACTCCCTCCACCGGCATGGCAATTGGGAGGGATGAACCATGGACCCCGTCACGCTTGACGATCGCAAGAAGGAACTGCGCGTCCTTCTCGAGCAGATCCAGGCACGCCCGTCGCACGACTGGACGCGCGAGCGGCAGCGCATCGTGGTGTTGCAGGAAATGATCGCCGCCGCAGAGCGCACCCACGCCTGAGGGGCGCGGATACACTCCTCCCCGGAACGGGGAGGTGCCCCGAAGGGGCGGAGGGGCTTGCGCGCAGAAACCTGCCGGACAGACAGCCCCTCCGTCACGCGCTTCGCGCGCGCCACCTCCCCGTGCCGGGGAGGATCGATGCCTTCCGCACCGCCCTAGTTGATCGCGTCCGATCCCGCCTGCCCGACCGAGCTGATATCCCGGCCGAGGCCCTTGACCGTCGCGCAGCCGCCCAGCACCAGCGCCGCCGCGCCCAGAATGGCGGCCAAAGCGCCCGTCTTACTGATTTTGTTTAATCTTTTCATATACTTACTCCCTTTTTTCATCGCCCGAATGCCCCTGAATGCGCGCCCCGGCGTTCATCCTTGAACATGCATGTTTACGTAAATAATGTGAACCCAGCCTGTTCGGCCGGGCGAGGGATATGGCAAGGCGGCCGTCATTCCACCGCCATCAGCCGGCTGGGATAGGGCGCCTGCAACGCCAGAATGTCGGAATAGCTGCCCGTCAGCCAATGCTCATGGTCCTCCGCCATCAGGATGACCGGCATCGCCCGGGGGTGGCGCGGCGCGACCAGGCCGTTCGGCTCGGTCGTCGCAAAGGCGAACAGCGGCCCCGCCTCCCCCGGCCGCCACAGCCCGGCAAAGGCGGCGACCGGCTGGCCGGGCAGGCTGAACCAATATTGCGCCGGGTGGTCGTCCCCGTCCTTGCCGGGGCGCGGCTCGGCAAAGGCGGTGAACGGCACCAGGCAGCGCCGCGTCGGGTTCATCGCGGCGCTTCGCCAGAACGGGCTGGCGAGGTTGCGGGCGTTGGTGACATATTTGATGACCGGCCTGGTCTTGCCCGGCACCTGCGCGGGAAAGCCCCAACGCATCATGCCCAGCCGCCGCTCGCCATCATTGGCGATGATCACCGGCGCGTCATAGCGGGGATAGATCTCCTCCTGCCACGCAAGGTCGGCGGCGGCCAGCCGCGCGTCAAAGGTCTGCGCGACTTCCGCCGCCGACTTGCGGACCCGGTAAAGATTGCACATGCGCTTGGAGGCGCAGGGCCGGACGTGCCGGCCCTGTCGCCCTGTGCCTAGTGCTGAGTCCCGCCGAGCGGGATCTTCTTTGCCTGCTTCTCCGGGGTAACGAGCCGGGGCACCACCACCTTGAGCAGCCCCCTCTCGAGATGCGCGGCGGCATGGTCGGCGTCCGCCTCGAAGGGCAGCGCAAAGCGGCGCATGTAATTGCCCTGGCTGCGCTCGATCAGATGATATTGCCGTTTCTCGTCCGTCTGCTCATGCTCTTCCTTGTGCTCGGCCCGGATGGTCAGCACATTTTCCTGGACGTCGATGTTCACGTCCTGCTCGTCAAAGCCCGGAAGCTCGACGGTCATCTCCAGGCCCTGATCCGTCTCGCACACGTCGACCTTGGGCATGAGATAGCTGCCGCTCGCCGCGCCCTCGCGCGTGCCGCCCCCCGACCAGCTCCGCCCGAAATCCTCGAGCAGCCGGTCCATCTCCTGCCGGAAACCGGAAAACGGATCAAAAAGGCCGCCGCCGCCGCGCTGCATCGATCCGCGGCCAAAAGGCATCAGGGAACGAAAGTCTGCCATAGTCCTGCTCCTGTCCAAAATGATCAGGGCGGGCTCGGTTGCGTCTGCGAACCATCGGCCCGCCTCGTTGCCATATTGCACGAGGGGCGCGGAAGTTCCTTGATAGCCGTCAATATCCGCCGGCGAAAAGGCGGTAGAGCGGGGCTCAGTCGAATAGCGAGCTGACCGAACTTTCGTCGGCGATGCGCTTCACCGCCTCGCCCAGCAATGGCGCGATGGCGAGCTCGCGGATGCGCGGGCTCCTGGAGACAGCTTCGGTCGCCAGGATCGAGTCGGTGATGACGAGCTCCGAAAGCTGCGAGCCCTCGACCCGCGCCACCGCGCCGCCGGACAGAACGCCGTGCGTCACATAGGCGACGACATCCTCGGCGCCCGCCTTCTTCAAGGCGGCGGCGGCGTTGCACAGCGTGCCGGCCGAGTCGACGATATCGTCGATGAGGACGCAGAAGCGCCCGGACACGTCGCCGATGATGTTCATCACCTCCGACTCGCCGGCCCGCTCCCGCCTTTTGTCGACGATGGCGAGCGGGGCATTGTCGAGCCGCTTGGCGAGCGCGCGGGCGCGCACCACGCCGCCGACGTCGGGCGAGACGACGGTGATGTTGCGCTCGCCAAAGCGCGCCTGGATGTCCGCCGACATCACCGGGGCGCCGAACAGATTGTCGGTCGGGATGTCGAAAAAGCCCTGGATCTGTCCGGCATGCAGGTCGACCGACAGCACCCGGTTGGCGCCCGCCACGGTGATGAGGTTGGCAACGAGCTTGGCCGAAATTGGCGTGCGGGGGCCGGGCTTGCGGTCCTGCCGGGCATAGCCGAAATAGGGAAGGACCGCCGTGATCCGCTTGGCCGACGCGCGCTTCAGCGCATCGATCATGATCAGCAGTTCCATGAGATTGTCGTTGGCGGGATAGCTGGTCGACTGGATGACGAACACGTCCTCGCCGCGCACATTCTCGTGGATCTCGACGAACACTTCCTCGTCGGCGAAGCGGCGCACGCTGGCATCCGTCAGCGGCAGTTCCACATAGTCCGCAATCGCCTGCGCCAGCGGCAGGTTGCCGTTACCCGATATGATTTTCATTGTCGCTCCAGCCCTGTTCGACCGCACCCGTGCGGCTGCCCCTTTAGCGAGCGACGCGCCCTTAGAAAAGGGGCGCTATCGCCCTTTGCCTTTGGCGGCTTGAATGCCTAGGTACGGGCGCATGACTGACCGGCTCCGCATCGCGCTCGCGCAACTCAACCAGGTCATGGGCGACCTTACCGCCAATGCCGACGCCATGCTGGCGTGGCGGGAAAAGGCGGCGGCACAGGGCGCCGACCTGATCGTCTATCCCGAGCTTCAGTTGATCGGCTATCCGCCCGAGGACCTGGTGCTGAAACCAGCCCTCATCACCCGCGCCGAAAGGGAGCTGGCGCGCCTCGCCGAGGCGACGGCGGACGGCGGCCCGGCCATGCTGGTCGGCACGGTCGTGGCGGCCCGGGGCCTGTTGTTCAACGTCGTCGCCTTGCTCGACGGCGGCAGGATCGCGGCGATCCGCCAGAAGCGCGAGTTGCCCAATTACGGCACCTTTGACGAGAAGCGCCTGTTTGCGCCCGGTCCCCTGCCGGATCCGGTCGAGTTCCGCGGCGTGCAACTCGGCCTGCCGATCTGCGAGGATGTATGGTTCCCGTTCGTCACCGCCCACCTCAAGAACAAGGGCGCGGAGATCCTCATCAACGTCAACGGCAGCCCCTATGAGGTCGACAAGGACGATCGCCGCCTCAACGGCGTCTGCATCGCGCGGGTGGCCGAAACGGGCCTGCCGCTCCTCTACCTCAACCGCGTCGGCGGACAGGACGAGCTGGTCTTCGACGGCGGCAGCTTCATTCTCAACGCCATAGAGGAGGAGATGCCGGGCGACATCGCCTGCCGCCTGCCCGAATGGCAGGAGGCGCTGGTCACGACGGAATGGGAGCGTCAGGAGGACGGGCGCTGGGCCTGCAAGCCCAGCGAAGTCGCCGCGCCCCAGGAACGCCCCGAGGACATATACAGCGCCATGATCGTGGGCCTGCGCGACTATGTGAACCGCAACCACTTCCCAGGCGTGGTGCTCGGCCTTTCGGGCGGCATCGACAGCGCCCTGTCCGCCGCCGTGGCGGTCGACGCGCTGGGCGCCGATCGCGTCTGGTGCGTCATGATGCCCTCCCGCTTCACCAGCGCGGAAAGCCTGGAGGATGCCGCGGCCTGCGCCGAACTGCTCGGCACCCGGCTCGACACCATCCCGATCGCACCCGCAGTCGGCGCGTTCGAGACGATGCTGGCCGACTGCTTCACCGGCATGAGCCCCGACCTCACCGAGGAAAATATCCAGTCGCGCATCCGGGGCGTGACGCTGATGGCGCTCTCCAACAAGTTCGGGCACATGCTGCTGACCACCGGCAACAAGAGCGAGATGAGCGTCGGCTATGCCACTATCTATGGCGACATGGCCGGCGGCTATTCGGTGCTCAAGGACGCTTACAAGACGACCGTCTTCGACCTGTCCGAATGGCGCAACGCCAACCGCCCCGCCTTCGGCCTCGGCCCGGACGGCCCGGTCATGCCGGAGCGGGTGATCCTCAAGCCGCCGTCGGCCGAACTGCGCGAGGACCAGAAGGACGAGGACAGCCTGCCGCCCTACACCGTGCTCGACCCCATTCTTTATGGCCTTGTCGAGCAGGAGAAATGCGTCGACGACCTGGTCACGCTGGGCTTTGACCGGGAAACCGTGGTCCGGATCGAACGGCTCCTCTACGTCGCGGAATATAAGCGCCGCCAATCACCGCCAGGGGTAAAGC
>DATJLC010000051.1:0-5050 GCA_035490755.1 Sphingobium sp. | reverse complement strand
CCGCGGCCGAGACGATCGGCCGCACCAAGTTCGCCAAGGACAAGGCCCGGCTCGAGGCGATCGTCCGGGACCAGGCGGTGCGCGGCCTCGTCCTTGGCCTGCCGCTCAACATGGACGGAACCGAATCGCCGCGCAGCCAATCGACCCGCGCCTTTGCCCGCAACATCGCCGTGCTGGGCCTGCCGATCCTGCTGTGGGACGAGCGCTGGTCGACGCAAGCGGTAACACGCACCCTCATCGACGCGGACGCCAGCCGCGCGCGCCGCGCCGAACTGGTCGACAAGCTGGCCGCCAGCTACATATTGCAGGGCGCGATCGACGCGCTGGCGGGCGGGTTCTGACACGCCGCTTGATGCGCCGCCCGCGCTCGGCTATCGCGCCGCTTTAATGACCCCGACGTCGCCATTCCCCCACCGGCACCTGCTCGGCATCGCCGCGCTTGCCCCCTGGGAAATCCGCTATCTGCTGGACGAGGCCGAGCAATGGATCGCCCTCAACCGCGCCGACAGCCGCAAGCATGACGACCGGCTGGCCGGGCTCACCCAGATCAACGCCTTTTTCGAGAATTCGACGCGCACCCTCCTCTCCTTCGAGATCGCCGGCAAGCGGCTGGGCGCGGACGTGGTCAACATGCACGCCGCCCAGTCGAGCGTGAAGAAGGGCGAGACGCTGATCGACACGGCAGTCACGCTCAACGCCATGCGCGCGGACGTCATCGTCATCCGCCATCAGAGCTCGGGCGCGGTCCGCCTCATCGCGGACAGGGTCGACTGCCCGGTGCTGAACGCGGGCGACGGGCGGCATGAGCATCCGACCCAGGCGCTGCTCGACGCCCTGACCATCCGCACGCGCAAGGGCAGCATCGAGGGCCAGGTGGTCGTCATCTGCGGCGACATCCTCCACAGCCGGGTCGCGCGTTCCAACATGCTGTGCCTCACATCGCTGGGGGCAGAGGTGCGCGTGGTCGCGCCGCCGACCCTGATGCCGGCCGAGGTCGAGCGCTATGCGGTGGCGCCTTATTATGACTTCAATGCCGCGCTGAAGGACGCCGATGTCGTCATGATGTTGCGCCTCCAGAATGAGCGGATGGACGGCGCCTTCATCCCATCCGCCCGCGAGTTCCACAGCCTCTACGGCCTGACGCCGGAACGGCTGGCGCTCGCCAAGCCCGATGCGCTCGTCATGCATCCGGGTCCGATGAACCGGGGGGTCGAGATATTGAGCGGCGTCGCCGACCATCCGGAACGCTCCGCCATCACCCAGCAGGTGGAGATGGGCGTCGCCATGCGCATGGCCTGTCTCGACGTGCTGACGCGCGGCACAAGGGGAGTGCCGGGATGGGCGTGATCGCCATCGAGAACGCGCGGCTGTGCGATCCAGCGACGGATGCACTGGTCGATGGCGTGCTGCTCGTCGAGGACGGACGCATCGCGGCGATCAACCCCGCTGCCATCCCAGCCGAGGCGGAACGGATCGATGCGGGCGGCCTCGTCGTCGCGCCGGGCATCATCGACCTTGGCGTATTCAAGACCGACAAGCCGGCCTTCCATTTCGGCGGCATCACCCGCGCCGCGCTGATGCCGGACAAGTCGCCGGTGCTGGACGATCCGGGCCTCGTCCAGCATGCCGCGCGGGCCGGCAAGCCCGATTTCTGGGTCCACCCGCTCGCGGCGGCCACGCGCGGCCTCGCCGGGACGGAGCTTGCGGAACTCGCCATGATGAAGGCGGCCGGCGCGCGCGGAGTCGCGACGGGCCGGCGCTGGATCGGCAATTCGGGTGTGATGATGCGCGTCATGGCCTATGCCGCCGCGCTCGACCTCACCGTCATCACCCATGCCGAGGATGAAGGACTGGTCGCGCAGGCCGTGGCGACCGACGGCGAGACGGCGACACGGCTCGGCCTGCCAAGCGCTCCATCCTGTGCCGAAGAGATCGCGATCGCACGCGACATTGCGCTCGCCCGCGTGACCGGCGCGCGCCTGCACGTCCGGCTGGTGACGACGGCGGCGGGATTTGCCCTCATCCGCGCCGCCAAGGCGGAAGGGCTCCAGGTCAGCTGTGGCGTCAGCCCGGCCTATCTGTTCCTGAACGATGGCGCGGTCAGCGATTTCCGCACCTTTGCGCGCCTGTCACCGCCGCTGCGCTCGGAGGAGGACCGGCAGGCCTGCATCGCCGCCGTCGCCAATGGCACCATCGACGTCATCACCTCCAGCCACGACCCGCGCGGACCGGAAGACAAGCGCCTGCCCTTCGCCGACGCGGCGCCCGGCATGGCGGGCGCGGAAACGCTGCTCGCCTTGTCGCTCAACCTGGTGCGGGACGGGCATCTGACCATGCCCGGCCTGATGCGCCTGCTCAGCGCCAATCCGGCTCGCCTCCTCGGCCTAGACGCAGGCTGCCTCAAGGCCGGCGCGCCCGCCGACCTCATCTTCATCGATCCCGACGTGCCCTGGCGCGTGGATTCGGCGAGGATGGCGGCGGCGGCAGGCAACACGCCGTTCGACGGCCTGCCGGTCCAGGGCCGCGCGCGCCGGGTGATGAAGGGCGGCGTGTTTTACTGACGTCCCGCCCTCAAATTACGAAACCTTCAAGCAGGCATCCAGTCCCTCGCGCCGGACGATCCCGACCCGCCGGGCGATGATATTGCCATAGCGCCGCGTGAATCCGCGTGGGCCGACCGCCGCGCGCTTCTTGGGCAGGGGCAGCACAGCGGCGATGCGGCCTGCCTCCGCCGGGGTCAGATGGTCGGCACCATGCTTGAAATAGCGCATTGCACCGGCTTCCACCCCATAGGTGCCGATGCCGGTCTCGGCGACGTTGAGATAGACCTCCATGATACGCTGCTTGGTCCACATCGCCTCGATCAGCACGGTGAACCAGGCCTCAAGTCCTTTGCGCAGATAGCCGCCGCCCTGCCACAGAAACACGTTCTTGGCCGTCTGCTGACTGATCGTCGATCCGCCACGGATGCGCCCGCCACGCTCATTGTGGAGGAACGCCTTGCCGATCGCTTCGCCGTCGAAACCGTGATGGAGGCAGAACTTGCCGTCTTCCGCCGCGATGGCCGCACGCGCCATGTCGGGATCGATGCGGTCGAGCGGGGTCCAGTCCTTGGTGATACCATTGCCGTCCAGCAGCATGGTCAGCGTCACCGGCGGCGGCACGAAGCGGTAGATCAGCACCAGCAGGAGCGACAGAACGACAAAGCCGCCCGCCACCCGCAGGAGGAATTGCGCAATACGGCTGAAAGGCGAACGGCGTGCCCCGGAACGTCGTGTCATGCGCGGCGCTATAGCCGCAACATCCAACGGCGCAAGATGTCTGTCAGCCGGTTGGCACCAGCCGTCGTTCGCCGGCGATGCGCATCATCGCGCGCTGCAGCTTCTCGAACGCGCGCACCTCGATCTGGCGGACACGTTCGCGCGAGACGCCATAGACCTGGCTCAGTTCCTCAAGCGTTTTGGGGTCTTCCGCCAGACGCCGCTCGGTCAGGATGTGCCGTTCGCGGTCGCTGAGATCCTCCAGCGCGTCGCTCAGCATCGCGTGGCGGACATGCTGCTCCTGCGCCTCAGCGACGCGCTCGTCCTGCAATGGCCGATCGTCCGCCAACCAGTCCTGCCACTGGCCCTCGCCATCGTCGCGCATCGATACGTTGAGCGAAGTGTCGCCGCCCATCGCCATGCGACGGTTCATGCTGACGACATCATCCTCCGACACGCCAAGATCGGTCGCGATCTTCTTCACGTCGTCGGGATGCAGGTCGCCATCCTCGAACGCCTCGATGTTGTTCTTCATGCGCCGGAGGTTGAAGAACAGCTTCTTCTGCGCGGCGGTAGTCCCCATCTTCACGAGGCTCCAGCTGCGCAGGATGAACTCCTGAATAGATGCACGAATCCACCACATGGCGTAAGTCGCCAGGCGGAATCCTCTGTCGGGCTCGAACTTCTTAACGCCCTGCATCAGGCCGATATTGCCTTCGGAGATCAGTTCGCTCACCGGCAGGCCATAGCCGCGATAACCCATGGCAATCTTGGCGACGAGTCGCAGATGTGAAGTGACCAGTTGCGCGGCCGCCTCCGGATCCTGATGCTCCTGGTAGCGCTTGGCGAGCATATATTCCTGCTCCGGCGTCAGGATCGGGAACTTCCGGATCTCCGCCAAATAGCGATTGAGGCTGGCATCGCTGCCAATTGCCGGGATCGTAGATGGAACATTGCTGCGGGGCATGATCTCGAACTGCCTTCCTTATGGTCCCCGTCCGGACCATCTTTGCTATACGTCAAGATGACTGAACAGTTCCTGCATGTCACGCGGCATCGGACACGCAAATTCCAGATCAGTGCCATCGACGGGGTGAATAAATCCCAAACTCGCCGCATGGAGCGCCTGCCGCCGGAAATGAAGCGCCTGGAGCAATTCGCGGTGGCGATTCTGGCCGCGCGCATAGACCGGATCGCCCAACAAGGGGTGCCCCAGATGCGCCATATGGACGCGGACCTGGTGGGTTCGGCCCGTCTCCAGGCGGCATTCGACCAGCGCGGCGCGGTCGAGCCTTTTCACCACGCGATAATGCGTCACCGCGCGCTTGCCGCGTCCCTCGGGCTGAACCGCCATCTTCTTGCGGTCGCCATCGGCGCGTCCGATCCAGGTCTCGACGGTTCCGCTGGCCTTGTCGGGCACCCCGTTCACGATCGCCAGATAGCGCCGCGAGATGCTGTGCGCCTTGAACTGGCGGGCGAGTCCCTCATGCGCCTTGTCGTTCTTGGCGACGACCAGCAGGCCGGAGGTATCCTTGTCGATGCGGTGGACGATGCCGGGCCGCGCAACGCCGCCAATGCCGGACAGCTGACCCTCGCAATGCGCCAACAGCGCGTTGACGAGCGTGCCGTCCAGATTACCGGCAGCCGGATGCACGACCATGCCGGCCGCCTTGTCAATGACGATGAGATGCGCGTCCTCGTGGACGATGGCCAGCTCGATCGCCTGCGGCTGCGCCTCGGCGGGCTCGGGCGGCGGCAGGTCGACGGCATAGCGCAGGCCAGCACGCACC
>DATJLC010000050.1:0-10303 GCA_035490755.1 Sphingobium sp. | reverse complement strand
GCGGCGGAGCTGGGCGACCGGCCGTTCCTGTGGACCAAGGCGGACGGCGCCTGGACGGCGCTGAGCTGGGCCGAGGTGGCGCGCGACGTCGCCGCATTGGCGTCGGGGCTCAGGGCCAATGGCGTCATGCCGGGCGATCGGGTCATGCTGGTCAGCGAGAACCGGCCCGAATTCTGCATTGCCGACCTTGCCATCATGGCCGCCGGCGCGGTGACAGTGCCCACCTACACGACCAACACGACCCGCGACCATGCCCATATCATCACGGATAGCGGCGCACGGGCGGTGATCGTCTCCAGCGCAAAGGTCGCCCGCAACCTGATGCCGGCGGTGGTCGGATCGGATGTCAGCCTGGTGGTGACCATGGAGCCGCTGCGGGCCGTGCAGGGCGGGGACATCACGTTCATGAAGTGGGACCGGATCATTGCCGAGCATCCGGCTCTCGTTCCCGCCTGCGCGCAAGCGCAGACGGCCGGGCGGGGCGATCTGGCCTGCATCATCTACACCAGCGGCACTGGCGGCGCCCCGCGCGGCGTCATGCAGCATCATGGCGCGATCCTGTGCAACGTCGAGGGAGCCGTGGACATCATCGCGTCGGACTTCGGCTGGACCGAGGACGAAGCTTTCCTCTCCTTCCTGCCGCTCAGCCATGCCTATGAGCATAGCGGCGGCCAGTTCCTGCCCATCGGCCTTGGCGCCCAGATCTATTATGCAGAGAGCCTGGAGCGGCTTGCCTCCAATATTGCGGAGGTGCGCCCAACGATAATGGTTGTCGTGCCGCGGCTGTTCGAGGTGCTGCGCGCCCGCGTCACCAAGTTGATAGCGGGCCAGGGGCGGTTGCCAAGATTTCTCTTTGCCAAGGCGCTGGCGCAGGGTGATCGGGGCGCGGAACGGGACCGGCTGCCACTCTGGGAGGCTCCGCTCAAACTCCTGCTCGACCGCACGATCCGGCCGAAGATCAAGGCTCGCTTCGGGGGACGGCTCAAGGCGCTGGTGTCTGGCGGGGCGCCGCTGAACCCGGAGGTCGGGCGGTTTTTCCATTCGCTCGGCCTCACCCTGCTGCAGGGCTATGGCCAGACCGAGGCTGGCCCGGTCGTCAGTTGCAATCGGCCGAGCGCGGGCCTGCGCATGGACACGGTCGGACCGCCGCTCAAGGGCGTCGCGGTGCGCATCGCAGAGGATGGCGAGATACTGGTGCGCGGGGAACTCGTCATGACCGGCTATTGGCGCAACGAGGCGGAAACGACGCGCGTGCTTAGGGACGGCTGGCTCCATACCGGCGACATCGGCGAATTCGACGGCGCCGGTCGCCTGCGCATTACCGACCGCAAGAAGGACATCATCGTCAACGACAAGGGCGACAATGTCGCGCCCCAGCGGATCGAGGGCATGCTGACGCTCCAGCCGGAGATCGCGCAGGCCATGGTTCACGGGGACAGGCGCCCGCATATCGTGGCGCTGATCGTTCCCGATCAGGAATTCATGCACGAATGGGCCAAGGCGCATGACCGCCCAGCCGATGAGGAGGCCCTGCGGCAGGATCCAGCCTTCCTTGCGGTCCTTCGCACGGCGATTGACCGGGTGAGCGCCGAACTGTCAGTGATCGAAAAGGTACGCCGCTTCGCCCTCGCCGACGAGCCCTTCAGCATCGAGAATGGCGAGATGACGCCGTCCCTCAAGATCCGCCGCCACGCCATTCGCGCCCATTACCAGGAGAGGCTGGACGCCCTTTATTAGGCCAAGCCCGCGCTTTCATTTCCCCGGCGTGCGATAGGGCACGAAGCTGCCGAGGCCGCAGGAGCCCACCTGCATGCGGGTGCTCAGGTCCACGGACCGAACGATGTCACCCCGGCAATACTGGTCGACGGTTGGCTTGAGCACCATGGTGTTGCCCCGGCTGATGCCGTTGCATGACCCGTTGAGGTCGTTGCGGTACACCAGATCACGGTTGACCTTGTAGATCAGGATGCTGTCGCTGACAGCGTGCAGACCATGAGTGCCGCCAAGCACTCTGCTGACGCAGGCGACGGGCTTGCCGGGAACCTTGTCCTTGAGGGCTTCGGCAAGTTCTCTGGCCTGCCGTTCGGAAAGCCTGGGGGGACGGTCATTGGCTGCCATGGCACAGCCGGCTATGCCGATGAGCGAAAGCGCGGCGAGGCTGATCCTGTTCATCCTGTCCTCCATCCTCCCCTGTCACCCGCATACTAGCACGAAACGCTCAGAATGCATCCTTCTCCGCCCGCCGCCGCGCCAGTTCCTCGACGCTGCTCGCCAGCATGAACGGGTTGGTCGCGCGTTCGGCGCCAATAGTGGTGGGCACCGTCGGCTCGCCCCGCGCCCGCGCCGCCTCGACATCGGCGAGACGCGCGGCGATGGCGCGATTTTCCGGCTCCGCGACCACCGCATAGCGGCCGTTGGAGAGGGTATATTCGTGCGCGCAATAGACCATGGTCTCGTCCGATAGAGTGGCGAAGCGCTGCATATTGGTGAACATCTGCGCCGGCGTTCCCTCGAACAGCCGACCGCAGCCCATGGCGAACATGGTGTCGCCCACGAAGATCACGTTCGCGCCGGGTAGATGATAAGCGATGTGGCCGGCGGTGTGTGCGGGCACCTCCCAAACTTCGGCGCGATGGCTACCCAGCGTCACAATGTCGCCTTCGCCCACGGCCACGTCTAGCGTGTCGATCTTCGCGGCCTCTGCAGCTGGTCCAGTGACCCGGCATCCCGTCGCGGCCTTGATCGCAGCATTGCCGCCGACATGGTCCGGGTGCCAATGGGTGTTCCAGATCTGGGTGATACGCCAGCCGCGCGCCTTCGCCGCCTCCAGCACCGGTTCGGCCACCGCGGGGTCGATCACCACCGTCTCCTTGGTCGCCGCATCGTGCATCAGCCAGACATAATTGTCCCTGAGCACGGGGACCGCGATTATCTCCAGGCTCATCCTACCATTCCCCTGTATTGGGCATTGAAGCCCAGGGCTCCGCAGGCTCAAGATAGCCGTCCTGCAACAGCTCGATGGAGATATTGTCGGGCGTCCGGACAAAGGCCATGTGGCCGTCGCGCGGCGGCCGGTTGATCGTGACCCCGGCGTCCATCAGGCGCTGGCAGGTCTCGTAGATATTCTCCACTCGATAGGCGAGATGGCCGAAATTGCGCCCGCCCGCATAGCCTTTCTCGTCCCAGTTCCAGGTCAGTTCCACCGCGGCGTCGTCGTCGCCCGGCGCTGCCAGGAAGACGAGCGTATAGCGGCCCGCCTCGTTGTCGCGCCGGGATATTTCCTTGAGGCCGATCAGGGCGAAGAAGGCGACCGTCGCGTCGATGTCGCTGACGCGGATCATTGTGTGGAGATATTTGGGCATGGACTCTCAAATATTGGTGATCGGTGCGCAGAAAAACCATGCCGGGGCCGGCGGGTTCCTGTGTTCCGCTCAGCGCGGCCACATCCGTTGCAGCTCCGGCTCCTTGTCCCAGAACTGGTGCTTCAGGGCACCGGCGACATGGAGTACGAACAGGAGGTAGAGCAGCTTTGCGAGGATGCCGTGCACGCCTCCGAACGCGTCATGGATCGTCTCCTTGGTGGCAGGATCGAGCGCCATGATGAACCCCATGCGCGGCCATTCGAAAAGGTTCATGAAGAACATCGGGTTCTGGGCGGCCTTCTCCCAGGCGGAATCCATGATCCAGCCCGACAGGGGCAGGCCGAACATGATCATGTAAAGAAGGACATGGGTGATACCGGACAGCCGGATTTCCCAGCGCTGGAATCCAGTCGGCATGGCCGGCGGTTGGTTGCCGAAGCGCCAGAGCAGGCGCATGATCGCAAGACCAAGAACGAGAATGCCGATAGACTTGTGCCAGTCAATGGCCGGACGCACATTCTCGTCGGGCAAATAGGGCCAGATCCAGGCCAGCAGCACGTTGAGGAGCATGAACAGGGCAATCAGCCAGTGCAGTGCAATTGCCGGCTTTGAGTAGCGGTTGATTTCCATCGGTCTCCCCATGGTTTTTCAGCGCTGATACTTCTGTCCTGTCGCGCAGAGGAGCGCAAGCCTGTGTTGATCCTTGACACCTGCGAAAGTATTTCGGGACTGCGCGCATGAACGCGGAATATGAACTGAAGCTTGATCTGGAGGTGCCGAAGGACGCCGAACTGCTTGCGGAGGCGCTGGAACTCGGGGCGCCCGCAGTGACCCGGTTGCATTCCGTTTATTTCGACACGCCCGACCTCAAACTTGCCGCGCTCGGCTATACGCTGCGCATCAGGCAGGAAGGTTGCAAGCGTATCCAGACTCTGAAGGCGAGCGATGGCGCGCATGCCGGCCTCTTTGTCCGCCCGGAATGGGAGGAACCGGCGCGCGGGCGCGTGCCGCGCCTCCGGGCGGACAGCCCGGTCGTAGCTGCACTTGGTGCGCGAACGGCGGAGCTTGGTCCTTGCATGGAAGTCGAGGTCACGCGCAGCGTCTGGACGATCGAGCATGAACGGGCCGTGATCGAGATGGCGGTGGATTGCGGCGAGGTGCGGGCGAACGACAGCACCGCTCCATTTTGCGAGATCGAGCTGGAGCTCAAGGATGGCGATGTGGCCGGCCTTTTTGCCCTCGCGCGGCGCATCGGCCGCCTGGCGCAGGTCAGGTTGGGGGTGCTGTCCAAGGCGGAACGTGGCCAGCGCCTGATCAAACCGCCTGGCGACTCGGACAAGGCGCGGCCGATCCAGCTTGCGCCGGACATGTCGGCCGGCGATGCGTTCCGCGCCATTGCCCATGACTGCCTTCGTCAGTACCGGCTTAACGAAACACGCTTGCTCGCAGGCGACAATGGAAAGGCGCTGCACCAGGCGCGGGTGGCACTACGGCGCCTGCGTACTGCGATCCTGGTCTTCCGCCCTATCGTGGACGGCGGCCAGACGCGGCGGCTGACCGCGGATTTGCGTTGGTTGGCTGGGCGCCTCAGCCCCGCGCGCAACATAGACGTGCTGATCCCGCGGGTGCGCTCCAAGGCTGTACAGGCGCGGCTCGGCGGGGCACGGGCGTCGGCCTATGCGGCCGCGCGCAGGGCCATGACGTCCGACCTGACGCGCGAGCTCATGATCGATCTGGTCGAATGGTTGAGCGTCGGCAAATGGATGCTGCGGAAACGTGGCCGCAAGCTGAGGGAGGCGCCGCTCGGCGACTATGCGCCTGGTGCCATCGGCGGGTTCCACGACAGGCTGATGGCGGAACGCGAAGCGGTCGCCGGACCCGATGATGAAATGCGGCATGAGGCGCGAAAGACTGCCAAGAAGCTGCGCTATACCGTGGCATTCTTCGCGTCTTTGTATCGGACCGGCAAGTTGCGCAAGGGCCGAATGCGCTATCTTGCCGCGCTCGAGGAGCTGCAGGACGAGCTCGGCGCCCTCAATGACCTCGCAGTCCTGCCCGCTGTGCTGGCGACGCTCGGCGTCGGCGCTGAGCAGGCCGAGGGTGCGCTTCGCGACGGCAAGGAGCGCGACTTTCACATATCGCGCGCCGCCGATACGATGCGAATGGTGGCCGAGGCGGACCGTTTCTGGGAATAGCGCCGGCACCTCGCGCAATGGCGCAGGACGCGCTATAGGCGCGGGTCACGACAGGCGCGACAAGCAAGCGGAGCAGTTCATGTCCGAGCATAATCCTGGCCTCAGGCCCTGGCGCGACATCGCGCGCAGGCAGTGCCGCCAGATCATGGTGGGGCCGGTGCCGGTCGGCGGCGGCGCGCCCATCACCGTGCAGACGATGACCAACACGCCGACTTCGGACGCCCGGGCGACGATCGACCAGATCCGCCGCTGCGAGGAGGCGGGGGCCGACATCATCCGCGTCTCCTGCCCAGACGAGGAATCGACGGCGGCGTTGCGCCAGATCGTCCGCGCTGCCAGCGTGCCGATCGTCGCGGACATCCATTACCACTACAAGCGCGCGCTGGAAGCAGCCGATGCGGGCGCGGCGTGCCTCAGGATCAACCCTGGCAATATCGGCTCGGCCGCGCGGGTGAAGGAAGTGGTCGACGCGGCCAAGGCCAATGGCTGTTCCATCCGCATCGGCGTCAACGCCGGCTCGCTCGAGAAGGACCTTTTGGAGAAATATGGGGAGCCCTGCCCGGACGCGCTGGTCGAAAGCGCTCTCGACCATATCAAGCTGCTGCAGGACCAGGATTTCCACGAATACAAGGTCGCGGTGAAGGCATCCGACGCCTTCCTGGCGGTCGCCGCCTACACCCAGCTTGCCGACGCGGTCGACTGCCCCCTCCATCTCGGCATCACCGAGGCGGGCGGCCAGCGCGGCGGCACGGTCAAGAGCGCGATCGGCATCGGCAATCTGCTATGGGCCGGGATCGGCGACACCATCCGCGTCTCGCTCTCGGCCGAGCCGGAGGAAGAGGTGCGGGTCGGCTACGAAATTCTGAAGTCGCTGGGCCTCAGGACGCGCGGTGTCCGGGTCGTCTCCTGCCCGAGTTGCGCGCGGCAGGGCTTCGACGTCATCCGCACCGTCGAGGCGCTGGAAAACCGTCTTCAGCACATCCGCACGCCGCTTTCGCTCTCGGTGCTGGGCTGTGTCGTCAACGGGCCGGGAGAGGCGCGCGAGACCGACATCGGCATCACCGGTGGCGGCAACGGCAAGCACATGGTCTATCTTTCCGGTGTCACCGACCATCATGTGTCGAGCGAGGCGATGCTCGACCACATCGTCGCCCTGGTCGAGGCCAAGGCGGCCGAGATCGAGGCGGGAGCTACGGCCACAGAGGCGGCGGAGTAGGGGGGACAGCCCTCGTCCCCTGGCCATGAACAGCCCCTCCAGCCCAACCCAGTCGGCGGCGCTGCCCTTTGCCGTCGCCTTCCTCGGGATCGCGATCTTCTCCGCCATGGACGCGGTCATGAAGCATCTGTCGATCGTGATCGGCGCCTATAATGCGATGCTGTGGCGCACGATCATCTCGCTTGTCGTGCTGGCGCCGATCTTTGTCCTGCGGGGCGGGCGCTGGCCAGAGCGGGCGGTGTTCCGGCTCCATGTCCTGCGGGGCGCAACGGCCGGGCTGTCGCTCTTGCTGTTCTTCTGGGCTCTGGCGCGCGTTCCGTTGGCGGAGGGGATCGCGCTCAGCTTCATCGCGCCGCTGATCGCGCTGGCGCTGGCCGCCTTCTTCCTGAAGGAGAAGATCGCGCGCTCGGCCCTTTTCGCCTCGGTGCTGGCGTTCGGCGGGGTGCTGGTGATCGTCGCCGGCCAGCCCGGCGCCGCAGCTGGCGGATCGAACTGGCAGGGCCAGGCGGCGATCCTGCTCGCGGCTGTGCTCTATGCGGTGAGCATCGTCGCCGGACGGCGCCAGGCCCAGGCGGCGGGACCGCTGGAAATCGCCTTGTTCTTCAACATCGTCGCAGGCGCGCTCTTGCTAGTGGCTGCGCCCCGGTTTGCGATCCTGCCCGACTGGACCCATTTCCCGCCCCTGATCCTCGCGACCATGGCGGCCAATATCTCGATCATGCTGATCGCCTGGGCCTATGCCCGCGCCGAGACGCAATATTTGCTGCCGGTGGAATATACCGCCTTTCTCTGGGCGGCGATGTTCGGATGGCTGGTGTTCGGCGAGGCCGTCACCGCCGCCACGCTCTCGGGCGCGGTCCTGATTGTCGCGGCCTGCCTGCTGGCGGCACGGAGCAACCGGGGCATTGCCCATGCCGACGTTCATCTGGATGTCGCCGGGACCGGCTCCGACATCGCGTCCGATCCGCTCATCGCGCCCGAATCCGCGGACTCTTGACGCCGACTCCGCGAAAGGCGATTGTACGGCAGGGAACATATAGTGTCCGTCGTTGCCATGGCTGGCACGCGGACGGCAATCGGGGACCAGGCAGAATGGCGAGCCGTGCCACGGCCAAGCGGACCGCTGAATGGCGTATCATGCTGCGGCGTAGCCTCATGCGCCTGGGCGCGATCCTCCTGTCGGCCCTGCTGTGCGTGCTTGCCCTGTTCCTGGCGCTGGCGCTGCTCAGCTATAGCCCCGCCGATCCCTCGATGAACACGGTGGCTGGTCCCCACATTGCCAATCTGATGGGTGGGCCAGGCGCCTATGCCTCGGATTTCCTGCTTTGGCTGCTCGGCGTGCCGGTCGGCCTGATCCTGCCGCTCATGGTGATCTCAGGCCGGCGCATCTGGTATGACCAGGACATGGCCGGCTGGCAGGGGCAGATCGGCAAGTGCCTCGCCGGCATCTTCCTGATCGGGCTGGCACTGTCGCTGTTCCAGCCCAGTCCGCTGGTCGGCCTGCCCGCCGGCTGGGGCGGCATAGCGGGCCTTGTCGCGGCGCGCAGCCTCATCAGCCTGGCTGCGGTCATCGACGCCGGGGTGCGTGGATGGATCCTGGGCGCGGTGATCCTAATCGCCCTCGGCGCGGGCCTGCTGCTGTGGGTGCGCGCGCTCGCGCTGGAAAAGCCGCTGCTGCGATTTCCCGCACCGTCCGTCCCCCGCATCACGCTCGCGCCCCTGCTTCAGCTGTTCCGGGGCAACCCCGCTCGAGAGCACGCCGCTCTTCCCGAACCCGCCGAGCGCGCCGCCGAACCGCGCCGGACCGTCGATACCGCGCCCAAGCCGCCGATCAACATCCAGACCGGCACGCCCGCGCAGAAGCCCTTTGCCCCCGTCGCAAACCAGGACGACCTGTTCGGCAACGCATCGCTGCCTTCGCCCGACCTCCTGACCGCCCCGCCGCCTTCGCCGGAGACCAAGGTCGACAAGGCCGCGCTGGAGCGTAATGCCCGCCTCCTCGAAAGCGTGCTCGATGATTTCCACGTCAAGGGTCACATCACGGAGGTTCGCCCCGGCCCGGTCGTGACCATGTACGAGCTGGAGCCCGCGCCCGGCATCAAGGCGAGCCGGGTCATCGCGCTCGCCGACGACATCGCCCGCAACATGTCGGCGCTGTCAGCGCGCGTCGCGACCATTCCCGGCCGCACCGTGATCGGCATCGAGTTGCCCAACGTCAATCGCGAGGCGGTGGTGCTGCGCCAGCTCATCACCAGCCAGGCCTTCGCCAACCAGGGCGCGCAGCTCCCGGTGATCCTCGGCAAGAACATCTCGGGCGAGCCGATCATCGCCGATCTCGCGCCCATGCCGCATTTGCTGATCGCCGGCACCACCGGCTCGGGCAAGTCGGTCGGCCTTAACTGCATGATCCTGTCGCTCCTCTATCGAATGACGCCGGACGATCTCAGGCTGATCATGATCGACCCCAAGATGCTGGAGCTCAGCATCTATGATGACATCCCGCATCTGCTCTCGCCGGTGGTGACGGAGCCGGCCAAGGCGATCCGTGCGCTTAAATGGGCGGTCGAGCAGATGGAGGACCGCTATCGCATGATGGCGTCGATCGGCGTGCGCAACCTCGCCAATTACAATGAGCGTGTGCGCGCCGCCAAGGCCAAGGGCAAGCCGCTCGGCCGGCGGGTGCAGACCGGCTACGACCCGGAAACCGGCCAGCCTATCTATGAGGAGGAGCAGCTCGATTACCAGCCGCTGCCGCAGATCGTGGTGGTGGTCGACGAACTGGCCGACCTCATGATGACGGCGGGCAAGGAGGTCGAGTTCCTCATCCAGCGACTCGCGCAAAAGGCGCGCGCGGCCGGCATTCACCTCATTCTGGCGACCCAGCGCCCGTCCGTCGACGTCATCACCGGCGTCATCAAGGCGAACCTGCCGACCCGGATCAGCTTCTTCGTCACCAGCAAGATCGACAGCCGTACCATCCTTGGCGAACAGGGCGCCGAACAGCTGCTCGGCAAGGGCGACATGCTCTACATGGCAGGTGGCAAGGGCCTGATGCGCGTCCACGGCCCCTTCGTGTCCGACGAGGAGGTACGCGCCGTTGCCGACCATTGGCGCGGCAAGGGCAAGCCCGACTATATCTCGGCCGTGACCGAAGAGCCGGAAGACGGTGGCTTCGCCCTCGAAGGCGTGGACCTTGGCGACGACAGCGCGGACGCCAAGCTCTACCGCAAGGCCTGCCAGCTGGTGTTCGAGAACCAGAAGGCGTCGACCAGCTGGCTGCAACGGCAATTGCGCGTCGGCTACAACAGCGCCGCCCGCCTCATCGAACGCATGGAGGAGGAAGGCCTGGTCGGTCCGCCCAACCATGTCGGCAGGCGCGATGTGCTGCGGGATGAGAACGGGCAGCCGATTTAGAACCGATTGACGTCACACGGTCATTTTAATGGCCGCAGCGTGATCGGACGGCGCGTATCAGCCGTCAGGCTCAGCATGCGCGTGGCGATCTCGCGTTCTCCCATGATGACCTCAGG
>DATJLC010000049.1:0-4965 GCA_035490755.1 Sphingobium sp. | reverse complement strand
GCCCGCAAGGCCGGGCAACTAACCTTTGGCGCGACCAAGGTGCGCAGCCTGATCGAGACGGGCAACCTCGTCGCGCTCATCACCGCGACCGATGCGGCCGCAGATGGCCGCAGCAAGATGGTCGGACCGCTCAAGGCGCTGCATTATGCAGCCGCCGAGGAAGAAATCGAAGGCTTCGAAGTGCCCCATTTCGAATTGCTCTCCTCAGAGCAAATGGGTTTGGCACTCGGGCTGGAAAATGTGATACATGCTGCCCTCACGAAAGGGGCGGCAGCCCAAGCGGCAGTGGAAAAGGCCCGTAGACTGGCCCTTTACACTGCCAAACCGACGGAAAAGGACACCGACCGCCTTGCGGTTGACGGTGACCTTTTGCCCGAGGCCACCGACGAAAGACGCGAGATACATGGCTGATAACGACGACAAGCGCACCGACGACACTGGCGCGAAGAAGACGCTGACATTGAAGGGCGGCCCAGGCCTGGGCAACCGTCCGGGCATGTCGCGTGGCCCTTCACGCTCGACGGTTGTCGTCGAGAAGCGTACGCGCCTGGTTCCCAAGCCCAATGCTCCGAGCGTTCCGCATCGGCCGGCTCCGGCTGCCGGTGCACCGTCGCAGGGTCAGCGTCCGCCGCAGGGCCGCCCCGCGCCAACCCAGTCGCGCGCCCCGCTCGGGCTGAGCGCCGCCGAGGCCGAAGCCCGCCGCCAGGCGCTGGCACTAGCCGGCGCCCGCCAGGCCGAGGATCGGGAACGCTTTGCCGCCGAAGAGGCGCGCCGCGTGGAAGAAGACGCCCGTCGTCGCCAGATCCGCGAAGAAGCCGAGCGGGCCGAGGAAGCGCGCCGCCAGGCCGAGACCGCGGCACCCGTAAGCGCCCCGGCAGCGGAAGCTGCGGCTCCCGCCGCCGCGCCCGAAGCTGCACCGGCCCCGGTTGAAGCGGCTCAGCCGACCTTTACCCCCGCATCGCAGCGCAATGCCGGCCCGTCCAGCGTGCGTGTGGTTGCCGGCCGTCCCGGCCAGCCGCCCCGCCCGGTGCGTCCGGCTGGCGAAAACCGTCCAAGCGGCAATACGCGCCCGGAAAACGAACGCGGCGCCAATGCACTGATCAAACCCGGCACCGCCGGCGCTCGCCCGGGTGCCCCCGGCGCGCGTCCGTCCGGCACGGCTGGCCGTCCGGCTGGTGAGCGGCGTCCGCCTGGCTCCGGCATGGCGCCGATCGGCAATGTGCCGCCGGCCCCGCCGAGCGAAGCCGATGGCCGCAAGGTCCGCACCGGCGCACCGCAGACGCGCCCGACGACCGAAGCCGAGCTGGAAAATGCCCGCCGTGCTTCCCGCGCCACGCCCGAACGCCCCGCCCGCCGTGGCGACGATTCGGGGGCTCGTGGCCGCCTGACCGTGGCCAGCGCTACGACTGAGAGCGATCGCGATCGCGGTCCGTCGCTGGCCGCCATGCGCCGCCGCCGTGACAAGAAAATGGGTCGCAACCAGCAGGATGCTCCCAAGCTCAGCCGCGAAGTCACCATTCCCGAAGCCATCACGGTGCAGGAACTGGCCAACCGCATGGCCGAGCGCTCGGTGACGGTTATCAAGATGCTGATGCAGCAGGGCCAGATGGCCACGATCAACGACGTGCTCGATGCCGATACGGCCGAGCTGATCGCAACCGAGCTGGGCCACACGGTCAAGCGCGTGTCGGAGGCCGACGTCGAAGAGGGCCTGTTCGATATCGCCTCGGACGACAAGGCCGAGGACCTGACCGATCGTGCGCCGGTCGTGACCATCATGGGTCACGTCGACCACGGCAAGACCAGCCTGCTCGACGCGATCCGCGAAGCCAATGTGGTGAGCGGCGAAGCCGGTGGTATCACCCAGCATATCGGCGCCTATCAGGTCGAAAAGAACGGCAGCAAGATCACCTTCCTCGACACCCCGGGCCACGAGGCGTTCACCGCCATGCGTGCCCGCGGCGCCCAGGCGACCGATATTGCGGTGCTGGTGGTGGCGGCCGATGACGGCGTGATGCCGCAGACGATCGAATCGATCAAGCATGCCAAGGCGGCTGGCGTTCCGATCATCGTGGCCATCAACAAGATGGATAAGCCCGAAGCCAACCCGACCCGCGTTCGCACCGAGCTGTTGCAGCACGAAGTGTTCGTGGAATCGATGGGCGGCGAAGTGCTCGACGTCGAGGTGTCGGCCAAGACGCAGAAGGGCCTCGACAAGCTGCTCGAGACCATCCTGCTGCAGGCCGAAGTGCTCGAGCTCAAGGTGGCTCGTGATGGTCGCGCAGAGGGCCTGGTCATCGAAGCCAAGCTCGATCGGGGCCGCGGTGCGGTGGCGACCGTGCTGGTGCAGCGCGGTACGCTGCGCGTCGGCGACATCCTGGTGGCCGGCACCGAGTTTGCCCGCGTGCGCGCCCTGATCAACGACAAGGGCGAGCAGGTCAAGGAAGCCGGTCCCTCCATTCCGGTGGAAGTGCTGGGCTTTACCGGCGTGCCCGATGCGGGCGACCGCTTCTCGGTCGTCGAGACCGAGGCGCGTGCCCGCGAAGTCACCGAATATCGTCAGCGCGCCATCCGTGAAAAGACGGCCGGCGGCGGCGCCACCAGCCTCGAGCAGATGATGAATCAGCTCAAGGTGGCCGGCATCGCCAAGTTCCCGCTGATCATCAAGGGCGACGTGCAGGGTTCGGTGGAAGCGATCGTGGCTTCGCTCAACAAGCTCTCGACCGACGAAGTGTCGGCGCAGATCCTGATGAGCGCGGTGGGCGGCATCACCGAATCCGACGTAACCCTGGCTTCGGCATCCAATGCCATCGTCATCGGCTTCAATGTCCGCGCTAACAAGCAGGCCACGGACCTGGCCACCCGCGACGGCATCGAAATCCGCTACTACAACATCATCTACGACCTCGTGGATGACGTGAAGAACGCCATGAGCGGGTTGCTCAAGCCCGAACGCCGCGAGACCTTCATCGGCAATGCCGAAATCCTCGAAGTCTTCTCGATCACCAAGGTCGGCAAAGTCGCCGGCTGCCGCATCACCGAAGGCATGGTGGAGCGTGGCTCGGGCGTGCGCCTCATCCGCGACAACGTCGTCATCCACGAAGGCAAGCTCAAGACGCTCAAGCGCTTCAAGGACGAAGTCAAGGAAGTGCAGACCGGCCAGGAATGCGGCATGGCCTTCGAGAATTACGAAGACATGCGCGCCGGCGACGTCATCGAATGCTTCCGCGTCGAGACCGTGCAGCGCACGCTGTAAGCGACCGGACGATCAGAATGCCAAGGGCGCGGTACAACCGCGCCCTTTTTGTTTGTGCTGGAAGCCCTCAGTCGACACCCTCCCCCTTACGGGGAGGGATCAAGCGTGGAGGTGCCGCGCCGTGGACGTGGAAAGCTTGAAAATCCAGGCAATAAAAAAGCCCGCTCATCGAGCGGGCTTTTCCATTCCGTCATTCCCGGGTCTTTGTCGCGGCAGCAGGAAACTTTGCTTCGGTGACTACGGATTCCGAAACAAGGCGCCCCGCTGCCGCGGCAGCGACCCGGGAGGGTTCTTGAATTAGTTGATCACCACGACCTTGGCGCCGGTTGGCACGCGGGCATAGAGATCGATGATGTCCTGGTTCATCAGGCGGATGCAGCCCGAGGAGACGTTGGTGCCGATGGTATAGGGCTCGGTGGTACCATGCAGGCGGAACAGGGTGTCGGCGCCGTTCTTGTAGAGATAGAGGGCGCGCGGGCCGAGCGGGTTGGTCGGGCCGCCCTCGAGGCCGCCGGCATAGGGGCCGTAGCGGTCGGGTTCGCGGGCGATCATGGCCTTGGTCGGGGTCCAGCGCGGCCATTCGGCCTTGCGGCCGATGGTGGCGGTGCCGCGGAACACCAGGGCCTCGGTCTTGCCCACGCCAATGCCGTAGCGCAGGGCACGGCCGCCCTCGAGCACGAGATAGAGGAAACGCTGCGGCGTATCGACGACCAGGGTGCCGGGGCGTTCGCTGGTGGCATAGGGGACTTCCTGACGCCACCACTTGGGATCGACGCGACGCAGGTCCATGGCGGCGACCGGGAATTTCTCGCCGATCACCGCGCCATACATGCGCTGGTAATAGGGGTCGATCATGGGTTCCTGCACCACCGGCGTGCGGGTGGAGGAACAGGCGGACAAGGCGGCGGCGGAGACGCCGATCAGGAACAAGCGACGAGAGAGCAAGGCAATTCCTAGGGGTAAGCGGTGACGCAAATTCTGTTGGATAGTCAGTGGGTAAGGCGTGGCAGGCAGCTTCGCTAGTGCAGGAAAGCCTCACTCGCCAAACGGGCAGTCCACGAGGGGGTTCCTCGCATAGATGTGATGATTAGCGCCTGTTGCATGAACGGCACATGAATCACTGCTGAACGAAAAAAGGCCCGGATCGCTCCGGGCCTTTCGCTGTTCGATGCGGGCCGATTACTCGGCGGCGGCTTCGGCGTCCTTGGTGATTTCCTTGCCGGTGGCCTGGTCGACGACCTTCATGGAGAGGCGGACCTTGCCGCGCTCGTCAAAGCCCAGGAGCTTGACCCAGACCTTGTCGCCTTCCTTGACCACGTCGGTGGTCTTGGCAACGCGCTGTTCGGCCAGCTGGGAGATGTGCACCAGGCCATCCTTGGCGCCGAAGAAGTTCACGAAGGCGCCGAAATCGGCGGTCTTGACGACAGTGCCCTGGTAGATGGCGCCCACTTCGGCTTCATCGGTGATCGAGCGGATCCACTTGATGGCCGCTTCGATCTGCGAACCGTCCGAAGAGGCGATCTTGATGGTGCCGTCATCCTCGATGTTGATCTTGGCGCCGGTCTTTTCGACGATCTCGCGGATCACCTTGCCGCCGGTGCCGATCACTTCACGGATCTTGTCGGTCGGGATCTTCATGGTCTCGATGCGCGGAGCGAATTCGCCGACTTCGCCACGCGAAGCCGAGATCGCCTTGGCCATCTCGCCCA
>DATJLC010000048.1:0-31912 GCA_035490755.1 Sphingobium sp. | reverse complement strand
TCTGTTGAAAACAGCCACGTCGAACACCTTTACCAAACACGAGATCTGCTGCGGAACGCGTCAGCGTCCGTCAAACACGACGGAACAGCCAGACTTATGTTGACAGCAGCTGCTTCCAGGCAACAGCGCCCGCGCCGCCATCAGCCGCGATATCCGCGCCGTTGATCCAAGACGCGTCTGCGGAGACCATGAACACTATCACCTTGGCGATTTCGTCGGCGGTTGCGGCGCGGTTCAATTTCAAATCCTCCTCCGCTCGCTTGCCGAGGGTTTTGACGAAATCCTGAAGTATCGGTGTCTCCACCGGTCCTGGAGACACGGAATTCATCCTGATGTTCCGCGAGCGCCAGCGTTGGCAGTTCCAGATCGTCCAGGCGATGACCAGCTCTTTCGAAAGATGGTAGGATGGCGCCCCCTCGACATCCAGGCCCTCGATCCAGGCGTCGGCCATGGATATCGGGGTATCCATGCCGCTCAGAACCAAGGGCAGATTATCACGCCACGCAAAGCCGGCGAGAGAAGCAAGATTCAGGACGACGCCTCCATCCGCCACGCGATCAATAATTGTCTCGGTGAAATGCCGCAGACCAAAGAAGTTTACCCGCAGGACGGTTCGCTTATCCAGTGTCGGCGGTACCCCCGCAATATTGCACAGGCCGTCCATTGACGATGAGACCCGCGAAACACAGGCCTCAATCGAGTTCGGGTCTGCCAGGTCAACGCGGTGAAACTCGGACACCTTAACCGCCGGCTCGTTTCGATCGAACCCGATAATATTCGCACCACGGCTTTGCAATATTTTGGCGGTGGCAGCGCCGATTCCGGATGCCACGCCAGTTATGCCGATTGTCTTTCCTTCGAACATGTTCAGGATCCAATTCTGTTCAGAACTTGAAGCCAGCGCGGACATACCATTCGCGAGGCCTGTTATAGGTGCCGCCGATATAGCCGATGCCGGCCTGGTTCTGACCCGATATGATGAACCGCTCGTCGGTGAGGTTGGTGACGCCACCGTCCAGATGCCACGTATTGCCTGGACTACGATAAGAGAGCATCGCGCCCACTACATTGGTCGACGGGGTGATGAGTTCGGGCGTATTTTCACCATCACGCGCGGTCCTGCTCCGATAGGCATAGTCGCCATGCGCAAGGATCGAAGCGCCGTTGGCAAGCTGCCAGGTATATTCGGCGTTGATCGATACGGCCCATTTCGGCGTATTCGAGAAAAGCGTACCCAGGTTGGTGCCGGCATCCTTGCGGGTATAGCGTGCGTCCGTGTAGCCGACCGTTGCGCCGAGGTTCAGCCCGCTCAGAGGCAGGAGAATGAACTCGGCTTCCACGCCCTTGATTTCCGACTGCGCGGCATTGAAGGTCACAGGAGAGATGCCGGAATAGACCGTCACTTGCAGGTCGGTGTATTTCGTCAGGTAGGTCGCGAGATTGGCCTGGAAGCGGTTGCCGAAAAACTTGCCCTTGACCCCGAGTTCATAGGTTTTGGCCTTCTCCGGGTTGAACGTGGGGGCAGCGAGGATCGGGGTGGTGGCGCGCGTTGTCCAGCCGCCGCTCTTGAACCCCGTGGAGAAGGAGAAGTAGCTCAGGACGTCCGGCGTGATCTCGTAGTTCACCCCTGCCTTGAAGGAGACGTTATTGAAGCTGAGCCTGTTTTCGACCGTCGGAAAATAGAGCGTGGGATCCAGCGGATCCGGATGCAGTGCCGACGGATAGCCCAGTTTGAACGCCAGGCTGTTGAGGTCGCGCTGGCCGCCGATAAAGCGCTTGTTGTCGCGCGTGTAGCGAATGCCGCCGGTAATCCCGAGGGTGTCGGTCAGCTTGTAATCGAACTGGCCGAATGCCGCATAGGATGTGGTTTTAAAGTCGTTCGGACCAAAAATCTGAAGAAGCCCGCCCGCAAAATGGACATAATCCGTCAGATTCCCCGATTCACGGAAATAATAGGCGCCTGTGACGGTCTTCAAACGGCCGTCCAGAAAATCGCCAAGCAACTGGATTTCCTGAGAGAACTGCTCCTGCGTCATGGTGAAGGCATGGTCCCCCATCGGTATGGGCGTGCCATCGACGTCAAGCGCGAAGCGGGAGTCCAGATTGCGGTAGGCGGTGATCGACTTGAGCGCCAGCGAGTCACTGAGCTGCGCATCGAGCGTGCCGGTGAAACCGTAGGTCTTCACCTTGGAGTAACCGGCGCCGGTCGCGTAGGACGTGTCGATATCATTGTTGATGAAACGGCTATCGAACGGGAGATGGTCGTTGCTCGGATCACCATCCACGTTGATCCCGCCCAGCGGCGCCAGAATCTGGTTCGGGATGCCGGGAGCAAGCGGCAGCCCGCGCGGCGAATTGCAGAGAGTTGCAAGAGGCGTCGCAGCGAGCGTCGCCGCCGGCGTCGAGATACAAGCGTTATAGACGTCCTGGAGCCCCGGCTGCACCTTGAGCAGATGACTGCCGGTCGACTGGTCGTCCGCGTTCATGTAATCAGCCACAAGCTTCAAACTGACGTCGGGCGTCACGTTCCATTTCAGCTTTGCGCGTGCGCTGAAATCCTTGCCGCCGCCTCCCGTGCCATAGGTCGTATCATCCGGACGGACAAAGCGGCCGACATCGGTCTGGTAGGTGCCCGGCCATTTGAGAAACTTGAAGTGCCCGTCACGAGACTTGGCGGAGAATGAGACCTGACCGTAAAGATGATCCTCGATCAGGGGGACGTCGACCGCGCCCCTGACGTCGAGCCGGTTGAAACGGCCATATGTCACCTCCATCTGGCCGCCGAACACCTTGGCGGGATCGCGCGTCACCAGGCTGATCGCGCCGCCGATCGTGTTGCGGCCGAACAGGGTGCCTTGCGGACCCTTCAGCACTTCAACCCGTTCCAGATCGAGCAGATCCACGACGGCACCGACGGTGCGCGCGTAATAGACGCCGTCGACATATACGCCGACGCCGGGATCAAGGTTGAAGGCGAAGTCGTTCTGGCCGATGCCGCGAATGAAGGCGGAAAGAACCTGGGTCGAGCCCGAGAAAGGCGAGGTTCCGACGATCTCCACGCTCGGAGAGAACTTCCCGAGATCCGATACGTCGCTCACGCCTTTGCGGGCGAGCGATTCGGGCGTGAACGCGGTGATGGCGATCGGAACTTTCTGGAGGTTCTCGGATCGCTTCTGCGCGGTGACGACAATGTCCTTGATGCCGCCGGTGTCGTTGGCGCCCTCTGCGGCCTGCTCGGCTGCTCCCGCGGCATCCTGGGCGGAAGCCGGTGTCACCGCCAGGCCCAGACAGGCTGCGCTGCTCAAGAAAGTGCTAACCCGCAGTGCACGACGAGCAATGTCAAATGCGGCGATCATATATTTCCCCTCCTGTATATTGATTTTGATTTCGGCACTCTGGCTCCCTCCTTTGCAAAGGGCGTGCCAATTGCCATCACGGCCGAAATCCTGGGGCCTTCGTGGAGACACCGCCAGAATTATGTCGAATATGGAACGAAATGGAGGCTTCCGGACCGACAGGTGTCGGATATGATGCATGCGACTGGTTCTACCAGGGCACCCAGTCCAGAGCCGGTTTTCGCCGCTCTAACTGCTGCTTCGCAGCCCCATGCGGTAGTTGAACTGGGCGCGGCTCAATCCGAGCGCGCGTGCGGCGGCGGATCGGTTGCCCTTGTTGCGAGTCAGCGCCTCTTCCAGCAAAGCGCCCTCGATATCGGTCAGCTTCGCTCCGTCACGAAGCAAGCTTTCGATGGGAGACAATTCCCGATTCAGCTTGCCATTGTCGTTATGGGTTCTGATCTGACCTCTGTCATCAAGATCAAATGATTGTATCGACAATAACTCATTCGCGCCAAACGCATGATGCGGTAATATTATGCCTTCTTCCCCGGCCAGAATGACGCCCCGCTCGACGGTATTTTCCAGCTCTCGAACGTTGCCAGGCCAGTCATAGCTCAACATCGCCGCCACCGTGCTTGCATCAAAGCCAGCTATGCTGCGCCGGTGTCGCGTTCGATATATCTCGAGAAAATGCTCCATCAGCAATGGAATGTCCGCGCAACGGCTTCTCAACGGCGGGATCGAAATAGGCACGACATTCAGTCGATAAAACAAATCGGTTCTAAATCGCCTGGACTTCACCTCGTCCGCGAGATTTGCATTGGTCGCGGCAACGATCCGGACGTTGATTTTCTTTACTGATGTCCCCCCAACGCGCTCGATTTCCCGCTCCTGAATCGCGCGCAGGAGCTTCGCCTGCGCGGATAGCGTCAGCGTACCGACCTCGTCGAGAAAGAGCGTCCCGCCGTCGGCACGTTCAAATCTACCAGGCCTGCTCACCGCGCCGGTAAAGGCGCCGTGCTCGACCCCGAACAACTCGGCTTCGACGAGATGCTCCGGAATAGCCGCGCAATTCACGGCAACGAACGGCTTTCTCTTGCGATCGCCGAGGTCATGCAAGGCGCGAGCGAAGCGTTCCTTGCCGACGCCGCTTTCTCCCAGGAAAAGGACCACGGCGTCCGTGTCGGCCACATGCCGGAGCATTTCAAAGGCATGGTTGAACTCGGAAGACGCACCCACAAGGCAGTCGGTCAGATTGTGGGTATCGCTGACGGAATTCCCCGCCTCGCGCGGCGCGGTTCGCCGCAGATCGACACTTTGACGCGCATGGGCCTGGAACTGCTCGCTGCGCATATATTTGAGGTCGGGCTCAGCGTCGGTCCAATCGTCGACCGGCTTTCCGATTATACGGCATGCCTGATGGCCACGCGCGATGCATTCGACCTCCCGGTAGACAACGGGCCTCGCCAGGAAAACGCTGGCATAGCCGCTTGCATAGCCGATCTGGCTCCATCCGGCCGATACTATGCCCGGTCCGAAAAGCTCGCGATGCACGGAACATTCCACGGAATTGTGCCAGCGATACTCGGCATAGAGGCTCCCGGTTCGAACATCGGCCTCGAACTTTATGGGCTCGACCCGGACCACCCCTTCCAGAGCGTGGAGCTGAGGTCCCGCCGAGAATGCCTCGAACACCTGGTCCCGCGAGCGGACCTTGGCCGCTGCCTCGGCATCCATTGCCCCTGCTTCATAGCCCTGGCGCGTCAGAATGGCGCGTGCGCGCTCCATTCCCAGCGCGTTTATGAGCTCTCGCCGCAGGACGCCTGTGCTGCGCGCATGGACGAGCATCATGCGCCTTCCAGCCAGCCAGATGTGCCCCTGTTCGGGAACGAAACGCAAAGTGGACGCCAGGTCCCGGATGTCCGGAAACGCCAGATCCTGTGGAATCTGCAGCAGCGCCCCGTCGTCGGGCATGGTCCCCTCCCGGAATCGTCATTGGCAGGCCGCCATTATTGGATTGTGCTATTGGCTTGTCATGCTTTTGCCAAGCTCATTGCCAAATGAACCAGTTCACGGGCCCGGGTAAGACTTCAAGGCTGTCCGCCGCGACAAGGGACAGCCACTTCGGACCGCGCGCTTTCGCCAGCAATATCAGGGCAGCCCAACTTGGCAGCCGTCAGCGCAGCGAACGGCCGGCGATCCTCTCGTTCGAGGCGAAATCGAGGAAGTCCTCGATATTGGCCCAGCCATCACGGTCGGCATCGGCCCAGGGATCGGCCATATTGGGATTTGACCTGTGGGCGCGTTCCCAGCTGTCCGACATGCCGTCCTGATCCTTGTCGGCATAGGGAGTGCCGTTGGCGATCGGCGGCAGCGTGCGGTCGGGTCGATTGATGCGGCCGGTACCCGTGCGCACCTCCTGCACGACACGGCTGTCAAAAGCGTCCCTTGGAAAGGCGCCTGCCCTGGCCAGGGCGGCGGCATAGGCCGCATGGGCGGACATCGGGCGCACCGACAGGGGGCATACCGGCTGGGCCACACGCGCCGGCGCCACGCTGGGAGCGACCACCAGGCCCTGCCCGTCGAGCACATTGCCGTCATAATAGATGCGGGCGCGGCCCTTGGATTCGATCAGGAGCCGGTCGATCGCCCATGCTGTCGCAGCGGTGTTGGGGCCGCGCTTGTAATAATTGCCGACGATGTTGACCGGCGTTCCGCCATAGCTTTCCCACACTTCCGAAAACTGACGCTGGCCATTGTAGAGGACGTTGTTCACGACATCGACGCAGGATTTCGGCTGGAAATTGATATCCGGATTGCGGTCGCCATTATGGGCGCAGATGTTGTGAACGAAAGAAAGACGCTGCGGCCCCTTGGGATCACTCGACAACAGCGCGCATTTGTCGTGCCGGGGAACGCCCTCGGCGAAGATCGACCAGGAGACGGTGATGCTGTCGTTCTGGGCCTGGGTGCCGAGATTCTCATCGCGCGCCCAGGATGCGCTGACATGGTCGAGGATGACATTGCGGCTGTTTTCGATGACGAAGGCGCTGTCCGCACGGCGCAGCTCGCCGAAACGGTCCAGCCGGACCCGGACATGCCGGACGACGACATCATGCGTGTTCTTGATCACGAACGGCGTGGTTGCGCCCTTCCCCCCTTCATGGGTGATCAATATGCCGCCGCCCGGCGCGGTCTCCCCGGCAATGGTGATGAAGGGGTTGCGGATCTCCGGCCGCATCGGCCTGTATCGAATGACCCCGCCGACCCGGAACACGCACAATCGCGGCCCCCGCGCGTCGATGCAGGCGCGCAGACTGCCCGGTCCTGCATCGGCGAGGGTCGTCACCATGATGATGCGCCCGCCCCGGCCGCCTTGCGACTGGCTGCCATAGCCCTGGGCACCGGGAAAGGCCGGCTTGGCCAAGGCATCGGGTGCAACCCAAAGGCCGCATAGAAGCGCGAGGCTGGTCAAGTGCGCGTGGCGCCCCGTCGCATTCGAACGGAAAAACCTGCGTTTCATTTCAATCACCCGTGGACCTGATTCACAAACGGATTCCGGGCCGGGACCGGCGCCCTCCAATGAGCTTCGATGTCAGGTGAGAAGGTCGCGGTAAGTCGCCTCTATCGCCTCGACATGGCATCTGATCCCGAATTTGGTCATTGCCTCTTCATGCGCGCGGCTGGCGATCGCCGCCGCGGCGGCTCCATCGCCCAGAAGCGTCGCGACCGCTGCGGCGAACGCGTCGGAGTTGTCCGGCTGCACAAGCAGGCCCGTTTCCATGTGACGGATCGCTTCGCAATTTCCGCCGGACGCGGCAGCGATAACCGGCGTCCTCACCAGCATCGCCTCGATCAATGTCCGCCCAAATGGTTCTTCCACGGCGGTTACGACCAAGGCGTCGCAAGCAGCTATCCAGGGTTCGGCGGGTGCGCAGAAGCCCATCTTCCTGACGACGCCTCCCAAGCCCAATTCGGCAATGCGGTCGCCGATGCGGCCCTCCAGACCAGGTTCGAACTCCTTGCCAAACATCAGGCCCAGGATTTGCCTGTCGGGCCACCGCTTGCGCAGGGCTGCAACCATGTCCACGAAGACAAGCGGACGCTTGCGGTCGGAAAAATGGCCGAATAGCCCAAGAAGAACGGTATCGTCCGACACTTGAAGCTGCTCAAGCGCGCGGCGGCGCGCGGCGGTCTTGTCGATGGCGGCGGCGGCTGGATCGAAGGGACTGTGCACGATACCGCAGGCCGGGCCGAGGCCGAACTTCCCTTTGGATGGAGCTGCATATTTGGAAACCGCGACCATGCGCGCCGCGGTCCAGGGCGCTACGAAGCGCGCACCCCGCGCGCCAGGATTGCCCCGGTGATGCCAGAGTTGCGGAACCCCGGCGAGCCGCGCGGCGAGCCCCCAGGTGACATGCATCGGGCCATCATTGGTGTGAACGATGCGGACGCGCCGGCGGCGCAGAAAGCGCGCCAATGTCAGTATGGCGCCGGGCGTCCGGATCGCCTGGCGTCCCAGCATGTCACCGGGTGCCATGTACATGGGACATGGTGCGGGCTCGAACGGAACCTGATGCTCGTTCAGGAAGTCGCGCACGGGCCCCTTGTCGTCATGAAGGACGATCAGCGGCTCAAACCGGGAGCGGTCCAAATTCTGGATCAGCTTGAGCGCCGAAATATGGCTGCCGCCGACAAGTCCGCCGGTAAACGGAAAACAGATGAGCGCCCTGTCGTCAGGGACTGACCAGGCAACTCCGCTCGCCTCATCTGTTCCGGTCATGTGCCCACGCGCCGGCAGCACGTCGCAAGCCCTGGCCATCACTGAAGTCGATGATGCTGAGTTCAACATCCGGCAAAGCCTATACAAGCCTGCCAGATCTGCACGGGAGACTTCGGCTATAATCCATTTGGACCCCCATGTCCGGGCGGCCCATGTGTCACGCGGCGGCGCGCTGACGGCTCCGCGAAATGCCTCCGGTGGCCGATCCTATCCATGCCTGGAACATGAGGATCGTCCAGAGCTTCGCGGACCAGTTCCGTCGCCCGGACAGATGCTCATGCCAGAGCCTCTGCACCTGATCGGGATCGAACAGCCCCTGGCCTGCAAGGCTTGCAGGGGAAAACAGATCGGCGGCCCAATCGTGCAGCGGCCCGCGCAGCCACGCGGCAATCGGCACGCCAAAACCCATTTTGGGACGGTCGACCATTTCGCGCGGCACGTGACGATAGAGGATCTGGCGCAACGGCCATTTTGCAATGGCGTCCTTCATCTTGATCGATTCAGGCAGGGTCCACGCGAACTCGACGAAATCCCGGTCGAGCATCGGCACCCGCGTCTCGAGCGACACGGCCATGGCGGCACGGTCGACCTTCACCAATATGTCATCGGGCAAATAGCGCGCCTGATCCCACGCCATCATCCGCTCCACGGTTCCCATGGCGCCATGGGCCATTTCGGACTTGCCCATGCTCCCGTGACCGGGCGGACCAAGAAGGAGCCCATCCGTGTCGGAATGGCTCGTCAATATGCCATATAGATCCTCGACCGCGGGAAGGCCGAGCAAGGCCGCGCCCTTCAGCACCTTGTCGCCGAACTGATCACAGCCGAAAACCCGCCCCAGCACGTCCCAGGCGCCGATCGGGATGGCGGCCAGTCCGCCTGCCGCAAAACGTTGAGCCAATATGGGCGTCCGGGACATGACGCGCCACAAACGCTGTGTGAACGCATAACGCTTGTAGCCGCCGAACAATTCATCGCCAGCATCCCCCGACAGGGCGACGGTGACGCGCTCCCTGGCAAGCTTGCAGACGAGATAGGTCGGTACTTGCGAAGGATCGGCAAACGGCTCCGTGTAGATTGACGGCAGATCGGGGATCACATCGAGCGCGGCCTGCGGCGATACATAAAGTTCGGCATGCTCCGTCCCCAGGTGGCGTGCGACCTGAGCAGCCTGCCGGGCCTCGTCAAAGCCTGTCTGATCAAAGCCCATGGTGAAGGTCTTGACCGGCGCCGCCGACTGCGCCTGCATGAGCGCGACGACAAGGCTGCTGTCAACGCCGCCCGACAGGAAGGCGCCCAGCGGGACATCGGCGACCATCTGCCGGCCAATGGCCTGCTCCAAGAGCCGCTCCGTCTCTTCGACCGCCTCCTGGGCCGTGCCGGTGAAACGATTGACAGCGGCCGCCTTCGCGACGGCGGTGCCGTTCCAGTAGCATGTTTCGAACGGTTCGTCGGCGCCGGGTCCCCAGCGCAGGATGCAGCCAGGGCGAAGCTTTGCGATCCCGCGATAGATCGAAAGCGGCGCCGGGATATAGCCCAGGCGCAAATAGGTGGCGACGGCGTGGCGATCGATATCCGCCGCGAAGCATGGATGCGCGCGAATGGCCGCAAGCTCGGAACCGAAAAGCAGCGCCCGGTCCGCACCCGTCCCTTGCCATCCATAATAAAGCGGCTTCTCGCCGAGCCTGTCGCGCGCAAGCGACAAGCTCTTTTCCGAGCGGTCCCAAAGCGCAAGGGCGAACATGCCGACGGCCCGTTGGAGCGCCCCGGCAACGCCCCATTGCTCGATTGCCGCCAGCAGCGTTTCGGTGTCCGAATGCCCCCGCCATACGGGCTCTTTCCCGATGGCGCGCAATTCGGCCTGAATATCGCGGCAGTTGTAGATTTCCCCGTTATAGACGATGACATAACGGCCGGAGGCAGAGCTCATCGGCTGCGCGCCCGCTTCCGACAGGTCGATGACGGACAAGCGCCTGTGACCGAGCGTGATCCCGCCCTCTACGCCCACCCAGGAACCGTCCATGTCCGGTCCCCGGTGCTGGATGGCCCGTGCCATTGCCAGTCCGAGCGCCCGGTCGCCTGACGCATTGCCCATGCGCGCGGCCCGCAGGAATCCGGCTATGCCGCACATGGTCTTTGATCTGGTCGAACCATCAGGCGGTCCTCATCTGTGCCAGGCCATCGCCAGTTTCCATGCCGCGAGACAAACGGTCTCGCCAAGCATACGCGCAACGGGCGGGGGAGCCACAGGTACGGACGGGCTACCCCTCATGGCAGCCTCGGCTTATTTCGGGACAGGACCGCTGCCGGCAGGGAGATCGCGGACGCGCTATCTGGTCGTGGCAAAGCCTGGTGTCGCGCAGGCGGCGACATATTCCGCCTGGAGCCGGCGGACGAGGTCGGCGACGGTCGGAACATCCTGGATGAGGCCGATGCCCTGTCCGCCGCTCCAGATGTCGCGCCAGGGCGTCTTGCCTTCGGGCAGGTGCCCGGTGCCGCGTCCTTCCGGGATGTGGAGATTGTCCGGGTCGAGGCCGGCGTCACGAAGCGACGCCTTGAGCCAGCTTGCGGGCAGGCCGTTGACGCCCCTGGTGTAGATGACGTCGGTCACGCCGCCCTCGACCAGCATCGTCTTGTAGGCATCGGGTACCGACGCCTCTTGGGTGGCGATGAAGCGGGTGCCGATATAGGCAAGGTCCGCGCCCAATATCTCGGCGGCGCGGATGGCGGCGCCCGTGGCGATCGCGCCGGCCATCACGATGACGCCGTCGAACATCGCCCGAACCTGCGGGATGAAGGCGAGATGGCTGATCGTGCCGGCATGGCCGCCGCCGCCCGCGCCGATGCACACGATACCGTCCACGCCCGCCGCCGCCGCCTTCTCGGCAAAGCGGATCGTGGTCGCGTCGTGGAAATGGAGCATGCCATGGTCGCGCACCAGCGGCGCATTGTGCGTCGGATCGCCGACCGAGGTGACGATGATGCTGGCCCCATATCGACGGCAGGCGTCGAGATGCGCCCGGAATTCCGCGCTGCCAAAGGTCGGCGAGATATTGACCGCGAGCGGCCCGATCGGGCGGCCGGGATGATCGTCGGCAAAGCGCGCCAGCGCATCCGCCACCGTGCCGAGCTGAGCCTCCAGCTCCGCGAGGTCGCGGCAATGGTTGCGGGTGAGCGAGCCGACGATCCCGGCCTTGCAGCAGGCGATGGCAAGGTCGGTGCCGCTGCACAGGAACATGGGCGCGGCAAAGGCGGGCAGGATCAAACGTTCACGCAATTCCCGCAACAATGCCATGTTCGCTTGCCCCTTCACGCCGTTTCGATCGGGGCTATACAGCCTGGCCGAACGCCGCGGCAATCGTCACAGCATGGTCTCCGGCCGCACCAGCCGGTCAAAGGTCGCCGCGTCCACCAGCCCCAAAGCCAGCGCGGCCTCCCTGAGCGTCAGCCCCTCGGCATATGCGTGCTTGGCGATTTTGGCGGCATTGTCATAGCCGATCGCAGGGGTGAGCGCGGTCACCAGCATCAGCGAGCGCTCGAGCAGTTCCGCCAGCCGCTGCCGGTCGGGCTCCAGCCGCTCGACGCAGCGCTCGGCAAAGCTCGCCATGCCGACCGCCAGCAGGTGGATGGAGCGCAGCACCGCCGCGCCGATCATCGGCTTGAACACATTGAGCTCCAGATGTCCCTGCAGGCCGCCGGCCGTGACCGCCTGATGGTTGCCGATCACCTGGGCGGCGACCATGGTCAGCATCTCGCACTGGGTCGGGTTGACCTTTCCCGGCATGATCGAACTGCCCGGCTCATTGGCGGGCAGCACCAGTTCACCCAGGCCCGAGCGGGGGCCGCTGCCCAGCAGACGGATGTCGTTCGCGATCTTGGTGAGGGCAACCGCCAGCGTGCCGAGCGTGCCCGACAGATGGACGAGCGGATCACTGGAGGCGAGCGCCTCGAACTTGTTTTCGGCCGGGCGGAAGGGCAGGCCGGTGAGCGCTGCGATCTCCTCCGCCATCGCGGCGTCGAAGCCGGAGGGCGCGTTGAGGCCGGTGCCGACGGCGGTCCCGCCCTGCGCCAGCGGCATCATCTCCGCCATCACCGCCGCCTCGATCCGGTCGCGGCAGCGCTCGACCTGATGCGCATAGCCGGAAAGTTCGTTACCGAGCGTCAGCGGCGTCGCGTCCTGCAAATGGGTGCGGCCGATCTTGATGAGGCCTGCCCAGGCCGTCGCCTTCGCCGCCAGCGCCGCGTGCAGCCGGTCGAGCGCCGGGAACAAGCCGTCCGTCACCGCGCGGGCGGCGGCGATGTGGAGCGCGGTCGGAAAGCTGTCGTTGGAGGACTGGCCCTTGTTCACATGGTCATTGGGATGGACCGGGTCTTTGCCGCCGCGCCTGCCGGTCAGCATCTCGTTCGCGCGGCCCGCAATCACCTCGTTGACATTCATGTTGGTCTGGGTGCCGCTGCCCGTCTGCCAGATGACGAGCGGGAACTGGCCGTCATGCCGGCCGGCCGCCACCTCGGCCGCGGCGGCCTCGATCGCGTCCGCGCGTTCGGGATCAAGGCCGTGACGGCGATTCACCCGGGCGGCGGCCTGCTTGACGATGGCGAGGGCGTGGACGATGCCGATCGGCATGCGCTCGGCCGGCCCGAACGGAAAATTGTCGATGCTGCGCTGGGTCTGCGCGCCCCAATAGGCCGTCGCGGGAACGGCGACGGTGCCGAGGCTGTCGGTTTCGCTGCGTGTGGCGGTCAATGGGCGCTCCCTGGTCGAGGCGGATTCCAGTGATGTGGGAAGGAGTCGCCCTGCCCGCCAGTCCCCAGGGCGGAATCGACACGTAGATCAGCCCTTCCGAAACCATAACCGGCTTGGCGCATTGAGCGACACGTGGCGCGTACGCCCGCGCTGAGGAGAGAGACCATGCCTAAGACGCTGACCCATTTCTCCATCCGGGATCACGAGGGAGGCTATATGCTGGAATTTCAGGACGAGGAGGGCGCAACCACAGAGTTCCAGGCCAGCTACGAACAGCTCGACCTGATCGTGGACGAGATCAACACGCAACTGGACGAGGATGAGGAGGAGGAGCTGGGCATCGACGAGGATGACGAGTAGCGGCCAGCAATCGCTCCCCCAATGCGCTGACCTCGCCCGCGTCTCCATCGGGCCAGACCGGTGTGAGGCGGCGCAGCCATGCCAGCTTTCGCCACGATGTTAACGAATGACTCATGTCCGTGCCGTAACGAATACGATCGAACAACCACGACTGACGCGGCTTGCCACCACGTTCCGCCCTGGACGGAGGACTTCCGATGTTTGGCTTCGGCCCGATCAGCCCCACTCAGATCCGCACCGGAACCGGCGGTCGGCGGCTTGCGGGAAGGCTGAGCATCTTTGCCGCCATCAGCGCCGTCGCAGCCGGCGTTCTGGTGCTTTTGGGGTGGAGCAGCGACATTGAGGTGCTGAAGCGGGTCCATCCCGATTTCGTCGCCATGAACCCCATGACCGCGTTGTGCGTCATATTGAGCGGCGTCAGCATCGCGCTATGCCAGCTGCGCTATCGGCACCTGTCCTGCTGCGTTGGACTTACGGTTGCCGCGATCGCTGCCGTAAAGCTGGTCGATCTTGGATTCGGCACGCTCCCGATCGATCGGCTTCTCTTCGTTGACCGTCTCGATCTACCCCTGAACGTTCAACCGAGCCGCATGGCGCCCAACACGGCCATGGCCTTTCTGCTCGCCGGCCTGGCGCTGTCCCTGGCCACGCCCCGCGACCGGACCGCGAAGCTGAAATCCCAGGCTCTTGCAGTGGGGGTTCTGCTGATTTCGGCTTTCGCGCTGATCGGCTACGCCTTCAATATCCCCCATCTGCGGATAGTCGGGCCATTCGTCCCGATGGCGCTGCACACGGGCGCTTCCCTGCTCGTCATCGGCGCCGGCATCCTCTGCCTGAACCGCGATGTCGGCGTGATGGTCGTGCTGCGCGATGCGGGTCCGGCAGGCTCCATGGCGCGCACCATTCTTCCCATCGCCATTGCCATCGCCGTCGCGATCGGCGCGGCGCAATTATGGGGTCAGCACCACGGCTATTATGGCGCCGAGGCGGGCGTCGCGCTGCAGGTGACGGCGAACGTGCTGGTCACCTCGCTGCTGCTCGTCGCCAGCGTCTTTGCCTTGTACCGCAGCGATGCCATCCGAAAGGATCGCGAGGAGGCGCTGCGGCAGAGCGAGCAATTCTATCGGACCATCAACGATGCGAGCCCGGATTGCGTGTCGCTTCTCGACACGAACGGGAAGGTCCTGTTTTTCAATGGTGCCGCTCTGCGCGCCTTCGGACACAGGAACGGGGCGGAGCTGCTTGGCCGCCGCTGGGGCGAATGCATGGAAGGAAGCATCGGGTTCGCCCTGGATGGCGCGCTCGACGTCGCGCGGCGGGGGGAAGTGGGCCGGATCACGCTCGCGCGTACCAATATGGAAGGCGATCTGCGCTGGTATGAATCGCTGATCTCCGAACTGGAGCATTCCGACGATCAGCCGATGCGGTTCATCGTCATGTCCCGCGACATTACCCAGCAGAAGCGCGCCGAGGAGCAGGCGCGTTGGGCGGCCAGCCACGATGCGCTGACGCAACTGCCCAATCGATGCCAGTTTCAGGCGCGGCTGGATCAGATGCTGGCCGGCCCCGGCCGCAAGGACTTTGCGTTGCTCCTGCTCGACATCGACGACTTCAAGCATGTGAACGACAGCCTCGGCCATGATGCGGGCGATACCCTGCTCTGCACGGTGGCCGAGCGCCTGGTGAAGGCCGTTGGGCCGGAGGATTTTGTCGCGCGTCTCGGCAGCGACGAGTTCGCCCTCATCCTGGGCGGCATCGACACCGCCGTCGCGGCAACCGCCGCGGCGACAAGGATTTTCAAGACTTTGAAGAAGTCCTGGACTTTCAATGGCCGTCCCGGCGACCTGCGCATCAGCATCGGCGCCAGCCTGGCGCGCATTCATGGGCCGGAACGCGCGGCGTTGCTCAAGAATGCCGATATTGCCCTCAATTCCGCCAAAGCGCGGGGGCGCATAGCGATATTCCATCCCGACATGCGCACCGAGATAGAGCAGCGCGCGTCCAAGATTTCCCTTGCCCGCCACGCCCTGCTGGAGAATCTGATCCTCCCCTTCTACCAACCGAAGGTGGAACTTGGATCGGGCAGGCTGATCGGCTTCGAGGCATTGCTGCGCTGGCGGCACCCGACGCGCGGCTTTCAGTCGCCCGCCTCCATCGACGCTGCCTTCGACGATCTGGAACTGGCCCAGAAGCTCACCGACCGTGTGCTGACCCATGTTCTGGCGGACATGCGCCGCTGGCTGGACGCTGGGGTCGAGTTCGGGCACGTCGCGGTCAATGTCGCTTCGGCGGACTTCAAGCAGAAGGATTTCGCCACCCGCCTTCTGGAGCGCCTCGACGCGCAGGCGATCCCCCGGCATTGCCTCCAGATGGAGGTGACGGAAACCGTCTTCATGGGACGCGGCGCGGAATATGTCGCCCATGCGCTGGAGAAGCTCAGCTCCAGCGGCATTCGGATCGCCCTCGACGACTTCGGCACGGGCTATGCCTCCCTGTCGCACCTCAAGCAGTTTCCCGTCGACATCGTGAAGATCGACCGGTCCTTTCTGCGCGACATCCAGAAGGACGAGCATAATGCCGCCATCATCGACACCGTGATCAGCCTCGGCCAGAGCCTTCAGTTGGACGTCGTGGCGGAGGGCGTGGAGAATACCGACCAGCAGGCCTATCTGATCGCCCAGGGGTGCAAGTACGGACAGGGCCACCTCTATGGCAAGGCGACGCCGGCAGCGCTTGTGCCGGAGCTTGTCAAGGCCGCCGCACAGGGCGCCTCGCAGGCCGCCTGACCGCGCAAGGTTCCTGTGCGGGGCATTGGCCGCCCCCCTTGGCGGCGGCCGCGTTTTCTGAAAAGCTCCCTTTCCGGCGCGCCGAACAAAGGCCGCCGGCAACAGCTGGAGCGCCCCGACATGAGCGACGACGAACTGGAACAACTGCGCGGCGACGTCCAATTTCTGATGGACCGGCGGGCAATCGAGGATTGCGTCCACCGCCACGCGCGGGGGCATGACCGATTCGACACCGAGCTGCTGACCCAAGCCTATCATCCCGACGGCATTGACGAGCATGGCGCGGCGGTGAATGCGGGGCCGGCCTATGCCGAATGGGCCAATGCCGTGCATGCGGGCGGATCACAGCTCTGCCTCCACAACATCACCACCCACAGCTGCACGATCGAGGGCGATGGCGCCCATGCGGAAAGCTATGTGATTGTTGGCCTGCTCAATCCGGACGGCCGAACGGCACGCCTCATCAACGGCCGCTATATCGACCGGCTGGAGAAGCGCGAGGGCATATGGCGAATCGCCCTGCGGCGCTGCACGGTCGATCTGCTGATCTCCGGCGACGCATCCATCCTGGAGGCACCTCAGTTCAAGAAGGGCGGCTATATCAAGGGCCAGCGAGACCAGGGCGATGTGTCGTACCAGCACCCGCTCTCACTCGACAAGCCGGTCGAGCGCTGGTGATTTCCATGGGCCTTGCCCCGCCGCAGCGATGCCATCGCCGCCGCGCCGGTTTCGGATAGACAACCTCTTCACTATGCGCATAGCCTTTTGTTCACGCCACCCGCGTCCCTGCGCGGTCCCGGGTTGAAACATCTATGATGCCGGCCGGACGGAGCGGACAGATCCGCGCCCCGGTCTGCGTAAAGGAGCTATTGCATGAAGCTGGTGATGCCGGAGGACAGCCAACCGGTCCAGGAGATGTTCGAGAAGTTCTTTGCGACGGAATCATCGCCGGCGCGAGTACGCGCGGCCGAGCCCGTCGGCTTCGACCCCGAACTCTGGCGCGAGCTGGTCGCGCTCGAGGCGCCCTTCATGCGGCTGTCGGCGGAGGCCGGCGGCGGCGGCATGAGCCTGTTCGATTGCTGCCTGATGATGGAGCAGGCCGGCCGCAGGCTGGCGCCGGCCCCGCTTGCCGAAACGGTCGTGGCGCTGCGCATCCTGGGCGAGCTGGGCGGCGACATTGCTCGCGCCTGGATCGACAAGGTCCGTGACGGCGAGACCGTGCTCACCTTGGCACTCCACGAGGCGAAACCGGGCGTGACGCAGCTGGTGCCGGGCGGCGCGGTGGCGGGCGGCGTCCTCACCTTCGACGGCCAGGATGTCGCCATCGAGATCCCGGGCGCGCCGCTGGAAGGCCCCTTCACGCTGGGCGGCAATGCCGTTGGCGCGTTCGTGCCCGGCCAGGGCGAGCGGCTGGTCATCTCAGGCAATGCCGACGCCGCGCGCATCTGGGCGGCGGGGATCGAGGAATGGAAGCTGCTGACCGCGTCCGCCCTCATCGGCCTGTCGCGCGAGGCGCTGGCCATGGCGTCCGCTTATGCCTGCGAGCGCATCGCCTTCGGTCAGCCGATCGGCGCGAACCAGGGCATCGCCCACCCCCTCGCCAATGACGTGATCGATGCCGATGGCGGCGCGATGCTGCTGTGGTGGACGCTGCGCGCGATCGCCGACGGCAAGCCCGACGCGGCGGCGACCGTCTCCATGCTCTACTGGTGGACCGCCCGCACGGCGGGCCGCTGCGTCGCGCATGCGCTCCACACCTTTGGCGGCTATGGCCTGACCAACGAATATGACATCCAGCTCTATCATCGCCGCGCCAAGTCCTGGGCACAGGCGCTGGGCGATCCGCAGGCGGAGCTGATCCGAGGCGGCCGTCGGCTGTTGCTGGGCGAGGCGGCGGTGCTGCCCGATCCCGGCCTGGTCGAGATCGACTTCGAACCGCCGCAGGGCGGGCAGGAGCTGGCCGAAGAGACCCGCGCACTGTTCAACAGGATCCTCGATCCCGCGAAGCACAAGCTCGGCGACCATAATTTCGAGGCGCATGACTGGGACGTGCATCGGACACTCGGCGCGGCGGGGCTGCTCTATCCCAACTGGCCCGAGCAATGGGGCGGGCGCGGCGCCGACCAGGACGCCACCCGCGCCGCCCTCACCGTCTGGCAGGAGGTCGGCTATGCCGGCCTGCCGCGCAGCACGACGTCGATGATCGGCCATGTCATCCAGCAATTCGGGTCGCCCGAGCTCAAGGACGAGGTGCTGCTGCGCATGGGGCGCGGCGAGATCAGCGCGTGCCTGGGCTATACCGAGCCGTCGGGCGGGTCGGACGTGTTCGCCTGCAAGACACGCGCGGTGCGCGATGGCGACGACTGGATCATCAACGGCCAGAAGATGTTCACCTCCGGCGCCGAATATGCCAGCTACGTCATCCTCATCACCCGCACCGACCCCGACGCGCCGAAGCACAAGGGCATCACCGTGTTCCTGGTGCCGCTCGACAAGCCGGGGATCGAGATCCACCCGGTCCACACCTTCATGGACGAGCGGACCAACGCGACCTTCTATCAGGACGTGCGGGTCGAGGACCGCTATCGCATGGGCGAGGTCAACGGCGGGGCCAAGGTACTCGCCGCCGCGCTCACCCTGGAGCAGAGCGGCGGCTATTACCACCTGCTGCTGCGTGACATGGCCGACAGCGTGGCCGAATGGGCAAGGGGCGAAGAGCGCGGCGGCCGTCCGCTGATCGAGGACAGCGCTGTCCTCGCCCGGCTCGCTCAGGTCTATACCGACTCCCGCATCGCCGAAGCGCTCTCGGGGCGGGTGCTGAGCACCCGGCTCGCCGGTCTGCCCGACTTTGCCTATGGTCCGGCCACCAAGGTGTTCGCGACCGAGGCGTTCATCGCCGATTCCGCCGACCTGCTCGACCTCGCCGCGCCGCGATCGATGCTGCGCGGCAAGGAAGGGCTGGGTATCGTCGAGAAAGGCTATCGCCACTCCACCGCCACATCCATCTATGGCGGCACCAGCGAAGTTCTGCGCAGCATGGTCGCAGAAAAGCGCCTCGGTCTGCCACGCAGCCGGGCCTGAGCGTGACGCCTTTATATTGACCCGTGATTTAAAGTGAATTGCCTTTGATTACACCAACACCGTTCGTGCTGAGTAGGGGCTGAGCGAAGTCGAAGACCCGTATCGAAGCACCATGGCGCCAAGCCAGTGCCCTTCGATACGCCACTTCGACTTCGCTCAGTGGCTACTCAGGGCGAACGGATTTACTTAGTCATCATGCTTTAGCGTTGAGCGACAAAAAGGCCGAGCAATCGGCTCAGTAAATCAATGCCCATAAGTCGCGAAAGGCGCCGGCGGCACGTGTATGTCGGCCGCGCTGGGGGCGATGGGCTCGGCGCGGCGCCTGGACCGCCAGAACAGCATCGCCGTGACGGCGGCCAGAATCACAAGACCGGCGCGGCTCAAGACCAGCCGACCGCCGGACTGACCACATCGTCGTCTGCCCTTTCGGCCAGCTCGGCATAGCGCCGGGCCATTTTCCAGTGAAGACTGCGGATTTCCGGTTGAACGGCCATTTGCGAAGCCTTGAGCTCCTGGGCCTCCCGCCGCCGATAATAAGCGGCGGTTTCCTTGCTGCTAAACATGCTCGATCCTGACTTTATCAGGCACGCACAATAGCAGACTGTAGACCGGGCCAATTGATCTGCATCAGGCAGGCGGCCTGCAGGTGCAGTAACGCGGCGCACCCTAGCGGACATTTTGCGACATTTTGCGACTGGACTGGACCCGGCCGGTTGGCCATGCACGGCAGCGATGGTCAGGACAGTTATTCTTCTGCTTGGCACGGCCATGCTGTCGGCGTGCAGCGTCGGGCCGAACTACCGACCCCGCGCCGCGTCCGAGCTGGGCGTGCCCGACGCCTATTCGGTCCCGGCCGCGCCGACCGCCGAGGATCTGACGGCCTGGTGGCGCAAGTTCGACGATCCGGTGCTGGGCGCGCTGGTCGAGCAGGCGGCGACGGCCAATCTCGACCTCGCCCAGGCCGAGGCGCGGCTGCGCCAGGCGCGCGCGGCGCTGGTCATCAGCCGGTCGGCGCTGTTCCCGTCGATCGGCGCGTCCGCCAGCTACAGCCGGTCCGAACCGATCCGGGGCGGCGGCACCACCATCACCCTGCCCGACGGCACCGTGACCACCGCCGGCCGTGGCGGCCGCAGCAGCTTCGCGCTGGGGCTCGATGCCAGCTACCAGCTTGACCTGTTCGGCGAAACGCGCCGTTCGGTCCAATCGGCGCGCGCGCAATATCAGGCGGCCGGCTTCGATCATGCGACGGTGCTGCTGTCGGTAGAGAGCGAGGTTGCCCGCAATTATGTGCTGGCGCGCGCCTATCAGGCGCTGCTCGACAATGCGCGCGCCAGCCTCGCGATCCAGGACGACAATCTGGAGATTGCGCAGTTCCGCGTGCAGGCGGGCCTTGTCTCCTCGCTCGACGTCGAGCAGGCGCGCGCCAGCCGGGCGCAGACGGCCGCCGGCATTCCCCAGATCGAGCAGCAATATAATGCCGCGGTCTCGCGCATCGGCGTGCTGACCGGACAGGCGCCGGGTGCGCTGAAGCCGATGCTTCTGGCCGCCCGCCCGATCCCGGAGGGGCCGGCGAGTGTCGGCGTCGGCATCCCCGCCAATGTGCTGCGCCAGCGGCCGGACGTGCGCGCGGCCGAGCGCAACCTCGCCGCCGCGACGGCCGAGATCGGCGTCGCCAAGGCGCAGCTCTTTCCGGCGCTGGTCATCAGCGGCAGCCTCGATGCCAATGCCGCGAGCCTCGGCAATATCTTCGACACGATCACCGGCGGGCTCTTTGCCGGCCTGACCCAGGCGATCTTCAACGCCGGCCGGCTCGACGCGCAGGTGCGTTCCGCCCGGGCGGGCGCCGAGGGGGCTTTTGCCGCCTACAAGTCCGCCGTGCTGACCGCGATGGAGGATATCGAGAACGCGGTCGTCGCGCTCCAGTCGGCGCAAGCCCGCGAGCGCGAGTTCGCCATCGCCTATGACGCGGCGAACAGCTCGGCCCTGCTCGCACGCAGCCAGTACCGCGCCGGCCTCACCGACTTCACCACCCTCAACACGCAGGAAGCGGCGCTCATCTCCGCGCGCAACGGCCTCGTACAGGCGCGTTCCGACAAGGCGACCGCGTTGATCGCCCTCTACACGGCGCTTGGCGGCGGCTGGGACGCCGGCACGACCAATCCGGGACAAGGCTGACATGGCTGACATCGCTAAGCAGGAACTTGACGAATTTCTCGGCGTGAAGCCGCAACCGGCGTGGCGGCCTTATGCGAAATGGGGCCTCATCGGCCTCGTTGCCGTGATCCTCATCGCCCTGCTCGCGCGCTATCTGTTCGGTGGGGCGGGCGAGCCTGAATATGCGACGGCCCCCGTCGAGCGCGGCAATCTCGTCACCAGCGTGTCGGCGACGGGCAAGCTCGCGCCGACCAACCAGGTGACGGTCGGCTCCCAGCTCTCCGGCCTGGTGACACAGGTGCTGGTGGACGTGAACGACCGGGTCGTGGCGGGCCAGCCGCTCGCGCAGATCGATCCCGCCCAGCTCGACGATCAGATCCGCCAGAACCAGGCGCAGCTCGCCGCCAACCAGGCCGCCGTGGAACAGGCGCGCGCAACGGTGGCGCAGGCGCAGGCGCAGCTCGCGCGGCTGGAGGAGGTCCACCGGCTGTCGAACGGGCGCGTGCCGTCGGGCACCGAGCTGCAGGCGGGCCGCGCCGATGCCCAGCGCGCCCGCGCCGCCCTCAAGGTCGCGCAGGCCAATGTCATCGCCAGCCAGGCGACCCTCGCGCAGAGCCAGACCCAGCGTGCCCGCGCGGTGATCCGCTCGCCCGTGTCCGGCGTCGTGCTGGCGCGGCAGGTCGATCCGGGTCAGACGGTCGCCGCCTCGTTCAACACGCCGACCCTGTTCGTGATCGCCGAGGATCTGTCGCAGATGAAGCTGGAAGTGGCGATCGACGAGGCCGATGTCGGCGGGGTCAGGCAAGGGCAGAAGGCGAGCTTCACGGTCGACGCCTTTCCCGGCAAGTCCTTTCCGGCGGTGATAACGCGCGTTGATGTGGGCTCGAACCTTTCGGCCCAGGCGGCCTCGTCCACCACCGCCTCCTCGACCACGAACCAGGTGGTCTCCTATGCCGCCGATCTGACTGTCGCCAATCCCTCGCTTCTGTTGCGCCCGGGCATGACGGCGACCGCCGACATCGTCACCTCGGACCGCGACAATGTGCTGCTAGTGCCCAATGCGGCGCTGCGCTTCTCGCCGCTTGATGCCGCCGCCGGGCAGCAGCAGGGCGGCATCGCCAACGCCCTCAACCTGCGTCCGCAGCGCCGCAGGGGCACGGCGCAGCGGAGCGTCACCATCGGCCGCGGCGCCAGGCAGACCGTCTATGTGAAGGATGCGGACGGCAAGCCTCAACCTATCCAGATCACCACCGGCGACAGCGACGGATCACAGACCGAGGTGCTGTCGGGCCGCCTGAGGCCGGGCATGCGCGTCATCACCGGGCAACTCGCCGGGGACGGCGACCAGGCGTCGCGCGGGCAGGGCGGCAGTGGCGGCCAACGGCGGCAGCGCTACGGAGGCGGCGGCGGTGGCTGATCGGCCGCTCATCTCGCTGCGCGGCGTGACCAAGGTCTATGGAACCGGGCCGACCGCGTTCCAGGCGCTGCGCGGCGTGAACCTCGATATCGCGGCCGGGGATTTCGTGGCGGTGATGGGGCCATCCGGCTCCGGCAAGTCGACGACGATGAACATATTGGGCTGCCTCGACGTGCCGACCTCCGGCGCCTTCCTGTTCCACGGCCGCCATGTAGAGGCGCTCGGCCGCGACCAGCGGGCGCTCCTCAGGCGCAAATATTTCGGCTTCGTGTTCCAGGGCTTCAACCTGCTCGCCCGCACCACCGCGCTGGAGAATGTCGAGCTGCCCCTGCTCTATCGCGGCGATCCCAAGGCGGCGCGGCATGAAGCGGCGATGGCCGCGCTCGACAAGGTCGGGCTCAAGCAATGGTGGGACCATACGCCGGGCGAACTGTCCGGCGGGCAGCAGCAGCGCGTCGCGATCGCGCGCGCCATCGTCACCCAGCCCGACGTCCTCCTCGCCGACGAGCCGACCGGCAATCTCGACAGCGAGCGATCGGTGGAGATCATGGAGCTGCTGACCGCGCTCAATCGCGAGGCGGGGATCACCGTGCTGATGGTCACGCATGAGCCGGACATGGCGGCTTTCGCCCACACCATCGTCCACTTCAAGGACGGGCTGGTCGACAGCATCGCGCAGAATGCGGCGGCAAGGGTGATGAGCTGATGTTGGGCACGATCCTCCTCCTCGCCATCCGGTCGATCCGCCGCCATCTGCTGCGCTCCTTCCTCACCATCCTCGGCATCGTCATCGGCGTCGGCGCGGTGGTGGCGATGGTGACGCTGGGCAAGGCGACAACAGCCGCCGTGCAGGCACAGATCGCCGCGCTCGGCACCAATGTGCTTCAGGTCCGCCCGGGACAGGGCTTTGGCCGGGGCGGCGGCGGCCCCCGCCCGCCCGACTTCACGCCGGACGACGTGGCGGCCGTGGCGCAACAGATCGCCGGCGTCACCGCCGTCGCGCCCCAGGCGCAGGCGAGCGCGACCGCCATCCACGACGGCGCCAACTGGTCGACGACGATCAACGGCACGACCGGCGCCTATTTCAAGGTCCAACCCTGGCCGCTGACCGCCGGCCGTCTGTTCACCCCGGCGGAGGAAGCGGCGGGCAAGGCCGTGTGCATCATCGGGTCCACCGTGCGCGGCAATCTGTTCCGCGGCAGCGGAGCGGTGGGCAAGCGCTTTCGCATCGGCAATGTGAGCTGCGACGTCATCGGCACTCTGTCGACGCGCGGCCAGGCCGGCTTTGGCGGCGACCAGGACGATGTCGTCATCATGCCGATCAAGGCGGTGCAGCGCCGCTTTACCGGCACGCGCGACGTGCGCCTGATGCTGGTGGGCGTCGACCAGGCCTATTCGACCCGGCAGGTCCAGGCATCGCTCACCGACCTGCTGCGCGAACGGCGCCACATCACCGGCGGCAAGGACGATAATTTCAACATCTTCGACACAAGGCAGATTTCCGACACGCTGACCGGCACCACGACGCTCCTGACCCGCATCGTCGCGGCGGTCGCGGCGATCAGCCTGGTGGTGGGCGGCATCGGCATCATGAACATCATGCTGGTGTCGGTGACGGAACGCACGCGCGAGATCGGCATTCGCCTCGCGATCGGGGCGGTGGCCAACGAGGTGCTGATGCAGTTCCTGGTCGAGGCGGTGGTGCTGTCATGCCTGGGCGGGATCGTCGGCCTCGCTCTGGCGCAGATCGTGATCGCGGTCGCAACGCCGCTGATGCAGGTGCCGTGGACCTTCGACCTCCAGATCAACCTGCTCGCCTTTGCGATATCGGCGGTCATCGGGGTCGTGTTCGGCTATTTCCCCGCGCGGCGCGCCGCCGCCATGAACCCGATCGATGCCCTGCGCCACGAATAGGCGCCGCCCTTCCCGGCCCCACTGATCGCACCGGCGGCTTGCCTGGCCCCCTGTTCGACCCTATCGCCAGGGCACGGCGATGGCGAATTCGGAGATGTGAGCGTGCCCACCGACAGCGTCCAGCAATCAGCAGCAGCGCCGGGCCGCCGGACGATCGCGGGGCGTTCGATCCGCTGGGACGAGAAGCGGGCCGAGGCCGCCTATGCGGACGGCTGGTGGGTCAGGGAGACGCTCGCCGACGCGCTCGCCCGCGCCGCCCAAAGCGAGCCTGACCGCATCCTGATGATCGAGGGTGAGGTGCGCCTGACCGCCGCGCGCCTGCTCGAGCGCGCCACCGCCCTCGCTTATGCCATGATCGCGCGCATGCCGGTCGGCTCGGTCGTCTCCTTCATGTTCCCCAACTGGCATGAGAGCGCCGAAATCTATCTGGGCGCGACACTGGCCGGCATGGTCGTCAATCCGATCCTGCCGTCGCTCCGGGATCATGACCTCGGCTTCACCCTGCGCGATGTCGAAAGCCGGATGATCTTCATCCCGGCGCAGTTTCGCGGCCATGACTATGCCGCCATGCTGTCCCGGGTGGTCCGCAACCTGGAGACGCCGCCCGAAGTGGTGGTCGCGCGGGGCGCGGCGGGCGAACATACCGCCTATGAGGATCTGTTCGCCGCAAGCGCCGAAACCGCCCTGCCCACAGTCGATGCCGACGCGGTCCGGATGATCATGTACACGTCGGGCACGACCGGCAGCCCCAAGGGCGTGATGCACACCCACAATTCGCTCCACGCCCTTGTCCGCCAGATCGGCATGCACTGGCTGGTCGAGCCGGGCGACCGCTTCCTGGTGCCCTCCCCGATCAGCCATATCGGCGGGTCGATCTATGCGTTCGAGGCGCCGCTGCTGCTCGGCGCCACCGCCGTGCTCATGGAGAAATGGGACGCGGACGAGGCGGTCGGGATCGCCACCGCCGAGCATTGCACCCATCTCGCCGGGGCCACGCCCTTTCTCGAGCAGTTGCTGGCGGCGGCGCAGAGGGCGGGCACCCGCCTGCCCGAGCTGAAGGTCTTCATCTGCGGCGGGGCCTCGGTGCCGCCCTCGCTCATCCGGCAGGCGTCCGACTATCTCGACCGGGCGGTGGTGACGCGGGTCTATGGCTCGACCGAGGTGCCGGTGACGACCGTCGGCGCGATCGGGCGGGCCGACATCGACCATGCCGCCGAGACGGACGGACGGGTCGGCATCGCCGAGGTCAGGCTCTCCGACGACGGCGAGATCCGCGCGCGCGGGCCGCAGATGCTGGCCGGCTATGTCCATGCCGCCGACGAGGCCAAGGTGTTCGACGAAGAGGGCTATTATCGCAGCGGCGACATCGGGCGGCTGGTGGACGGCGACTATCTGGTCGTCAGCGGCCGGATCAAGGACATCATCATCCGCCACGGCGAGAATATCGCGCCCAAGGAGATCGAGGACATGCTCGTCGAGCATCCCGCCATATCCGAGATCGCGATCGTCGGCCTGCCCGACCCGCGCACCGGCGAGCGCGCCTGCGCGGTGATCGTGCCGGCCGGTGGGCAGGCACCCGACGTGGCGGCGCTGCGTGACTATCTGGAGGCAAAGGGCGTCGCCCGCTTCAAGATCCCGGAACAGGTCGCGATCTGGGACGCCTTGCCCAAGAATGACGCAGGCAAGGTCCTGAAGCACAAGATCCGCGCCACGCTGATGGAGGCATAAAACTTAACCCGTTGGTGCTGAGTAGGGGCTGAGCGAAGCCGAAGACCCGTATCGAAGCATCCGCGCCAAGCTCCGATCCTTCGATACGCCACTTCGACGGGCCTGTCCTGAGCGCCTGCCTTGGCAGGCAGTCGAAGGGCTCAGTGGCACTCAGGACGAACGGTATAAAAGTCGTTCAGCCAAGCTCGCCGGTCATATCCCGAACAGGTCCGGGTCGCCGCCCTGGGCCATGATGTTGACCGATACCGAGCGCTCATGGGCGAAGCGTAGCAGGGACAGCGGGCCGCCCGCCTTGGGGCCGGTGCCGGACAGGCCGACGCCGCCAAAGGGCTGCACGCCCACCACCGCGCCGATCATCGACCGGTTGATATAGACATTGCCCGCCGGCACCAGCGCCTGGACGCGCGCCGCGAACTGGTCGATCCGGCTGTGGATGCCGAGCGTCAGGCCATAGCCGCGCGCCGCCAGCCGCCCGCACGCGCTGTCGAGCTCGCCGCGCCGATAGCGGTAGATGTGGAGGATCGGGCCGAACACCTCCCGCTCCAGAAAGTCGGGCGCGTCCACCTCGGCGATGACGGGCGCGACGAAATGGCCCTGTGCGCCGGCCGCGATCCGCCCCCGCGCGATGATCCGCGCCGCCTTCTCCAGCCGGGCGACATGAGCATCGAGCGCTGCCTTGGCGTCGGCGCCGATCACCGGGCCGACATCGGTCGCCGGGTCGGCGGGATCGCCAATCACCAGCGCATCGAGAGCGCCGGCGAGGCGCGGGATCAAGGCATCCGCGCTCTCCTCCGGCACGAACAGCAGGCGCAGCGCCGAACAGCGCTGGCCAGCCGAACCGAAGGCGGAGAGCAGCACATCGTCGATCACCTGCTCATGGAGCGCGGTCGTGTCGATCACCATGGCGTTGAGGCCGCCCGTCTCCGCGATGAAGGGGATGATCGGCCCCGGCCGGGCGGCAAGCGCGCGGCTGATCGCCGCGGCGGTCTCCGTTCCGCCGGTAAAGGCGATGCCGTCTATGCCCGGATGGCCGACCAGTGCCGCGCCGATCCTACTCCCCGCACCTGGCATCAGGGCCAGGAGGTCGGGATCGAGCCCCGCGTCGTGGAACAGCCGCACCGCCTCCCGCGCAATCAGCGGCGTCTGCTCGGCGGGCTTGGCGAGCACGGCATTGCCCGCCGCCAGCGCGGCCGCGACCTGGCCGGTGAAGATCGCCAGCGGAAAATTCCAGGGCGAGATGCAGGCAAAGACGCCCCGGCCCGAAAGGCTCCAGTGGTTGCGCTCGCCCACCGGGCCGGTCAGCGGGCGGGGCGGGCCGAACTGTTCCTCCGCCAGCGTCGCGTAGTAACGGCAGAAGTCGGTCGCCTCGCGCACTTCGGCAACGGCGTCGCTGAAGGTCTTGCCGCCCTCCAGCGTGATGAGCGCGACCAGCCGGTCCATCTCGCGCTGGAGGGCGTCGGCCATGGCGCGCAACACAGCGGCACGGCCCGCCCCGCCAAGCGCATTCCAGCGCGGCTGCGCCTGCCGCGCCCGCGCGATCGCCGTATCGACATCGGCGGCGGTGGCGGGCTGAACCGTTGGCAAAGGGCTCTGGCAAAGGCGCGCGATCTGGCGGACGGCCTCGTTCCTGACCGCTTGCTGGCTGACGTCGCGGCCGTCCGAATTGCGGCGGGCTGGGCCATAAATGTCCGCCGGCAACGGCAAGCGCGGGTTGCGATGGGGCGCCGCCTCTATCAGGGCGATGGGGTCGCGCACCAGTTGCTCCACCGGCACCGCGTCGTCCATCAGCAAGTGCACGAAGCTCGAATTGGCGCCATTTTCCAGCAGCCGCCGGACGAGATAGGGCAGCAGCGCCTCATGCCCGCCGACCGGCGCATAGGTGCGCGCAGGCACCGCGGCGGCCGCATAGAGCGCCTCGCCCATGCCATGCAGCCGCTGATACTCGACCGCGACACCCGCCTGCCCCGCCATCGCCCGCACCGCCGCCAGCGTATGGGCATTATGGGTCGCGAACTGGGGGTAGAGGAGCGGCGCCGCGTCGATGAGCGCCCGGGCGCAGGCGAGATAGGAGAGGTCGGTGGCGGCCTTGCTGGTGAACACCGGATAATCGGGATGGCCCGCCACCTGCGCGCGCTTGATCTCGCTGTCCCAATAGGCGCCCTTGACCAGCCGCACCATGATCCGCCGGCCGCTTGACCGGGCGAGATCCGCCAGAGCGGCGATGAGCGGCAGCGCCCGTTTCTGATAGGCCTGCACCACCACGCCCAGCCCCTGCCAGCCGCCCAGCGTCTCCTCGCGGGCGAGCCGGTCGACGAGCTTGCAGGAGAGGACCAGCCGGTCCGCCTCCTCCGCGTCGATGGTGAGGTTGAGGTCGTGCCGGGCCGCGATCAGCGCCAGATCATGGAGGCGCGGATAAAGCTCTGCCCATACCCGCGCCGCCTGCGCCGCCTCGAAACGGGGGGAGAGCGCGGAGAGCTTCACCGATATGCCATGCCCGGCCTCAGGCCCCCGCCCTCCTGCCGCCTGCCCAACCCGCTCGATGGCGCAGGCATAGAGATCGGCATAGCGGGCGGCATCCTCGGCGGTGCGCGCGCCCTCGCCCAGCATGTCGAAGGAGCAGAGCAGGTCTTCGCGATCGGCGCGGGCCAGCGCGGCGCCGATGTCGCGGCCGAGGACGAACTGCTCGCCGATGATCCGTACCGCCGCCTCCACCGCGCGGCGGATCACCGGCTCGCCGAGGCGCATGGACAGCCGCGCGACGAGGCCCGGCAGGTCGCGGCCCGCCTCCGCATCGGCCTCGACCAGCCGCCCGGTCAGCATCAGGCCCCAGGTGGCGGCGTTGACGAACCAGCTGTCGGACTGGCCGGCATGGCTCTGCCAGTCGGCCATGGCGATCTTCTCGGCGATCAGGCGGTCGCGCGTCTCGGCATCGGCGGTGCGCAACAGCGCTTCGGCGAGGCACATCAGGGCGATGCCCTCGCGCGTGCTGAGGCTGAATTCGCCGAGGAAGCTTTCCGCCACGCCATGCCGCCGGCGTCTTGCCCGAATGCCGGCGACGAGCGCCTCCGCCTCCATCCCGATCCGCCGCCGCGCCGAGGCCCCGAGGCCATGGCGGCCCAGCAGATCGCGCAGCACCGCATCCTCGCCCGCGAACTTCGCGCTGTCGAGTGCATCCCAGTCAATGGCGGTCATGGCCATGTCCTCCTGCGGTCAACGGTCGGGCGGCGTCCACTCCTCCGGCGCCGCGCCCCGCTGCATCAGGCGCATTGCGAGGCCGAGCGCGCTGCCCACGGCAATGGCGACGGTGAGGTCGGAGACGACCGTCAGCACCAGCGTCAGGATCAGCAGGAAGCGGTCGCCCGCAGGCGCATGCAGATGCTCCTTCCAGCGATGCGGCTCGCTCATGTTCCAGGCGGTGACGAGGAGCAGCCCGGCGAGCGCCGGCAAGGCGAGGTGGCCGGCAAGCGGCGCGGCCAACAGCATGACGATGAGGATGACGAGCGCGTGGATCATCCCCGCGACCGGCGTCCGCCCGCCTGCCCGCACATTGGTGGCGGTGCGCGCGATCGCGCCGGTGGCGGGCAGTCCGCCGAACAGGGCGGAGCCGAGATTCGCCGCGCCCTGCGCCATCAGCTCGGCATTGGAACGGTGCGCGCCGCCGATCATCCGGTCCGCGACGATCGCCGACAGGAGCGACTCGACCCCGGCCAGAAAGGCGATGACAAGGGCGGAGGGCAGCAGCACCGCGATCCGCTCCAGGCTGACCGGGGGCAGGGACGGCATCGGCAGCGCGGCCGCAAGCGCGCCATAGCGCGAGGCGACCGTGTCGACCGGCAAGGCAAGCAGGATGACGGCCGCCGACACCAGGGCGGTGGCGACGATCAGGCCGGGCAACCGCGGCGCGACCCGGCGCAGGATGACGATCAGCGCCGCCGCCGCGACCCCCGTCACCAGCGCCGCCATGCTGAACGATTCGCGCGCGCCCCACAGCGCCTGCACCTTGGGCACGAAGTCGGCCGGGACATTCTGTACCGTCAATCCAAGCAGGTCTTTCAGCTGGCTGGTGGCGATGATGATGGCGATGCCGATGGTGAAACCCTCGATCACCGCCTCCGGAATTAGGGCGATCAGCCTGCCCGCCCGCACGATCGCCGCCGCGATCAGGATGAGGCCAGCCATCAGAGTCGCGAGCAGCAGCCCGTCATAGCCATGCTGCTGGATGACCCCATAGACGACGACGATGAAGGCGCCGGTCGGGCCGCCGATCTGCACGCGGCTGCCGCCGAGCGCCGAGATCAGGAAGCCGCCGATGATCGCGGTCACGATCCCCGCCGAGGGCGGCGCGCCCGAGGCAATGGCTATCGCGATGCTGAGCGGCAGGGCCACCATCGCCACGGTCACGCCGGCCAAAGCATCGGACAGGAACAGGCTGGAGGTGGTCTCGGGCCAAGTGGTGAGCAGCTTGGGCTTCATGGACCGATGCTATGCCGCGTCTCGCGGCGACGCAATATGGCCGCACGGCAAGGGACCCGATGCACTTTCCGCGCACCGGGTCCACTTCTTTCTAAAAGCCGTAGGCTTTACTTCGCCTCTACCGAGCCCCGCCCCGATGAACGGCCGGATGCGCGTGCCGAACCCTTCGCCGAAGACTGCCCAGAGGACTGACTGGAAGACTGCCCCGATGATTGCTCGGAAGACTGGCCAGACGACTGGGCCTTGGCGGCCTTCTTGATCTGGCCTTCGCTCATGGCGGAGACCAGGGCATTGCCGCTGCCGGAGAAATTGGCGGCCGGCAGGGTTGCGGTGCGGTCGTCGACCTCGACCAGCAGCGACTGGACCCGTCCGTGCGAGTCCGCGACGACCCGGCTCACAGTGCCGATGGCCTCGCCCTTGGCGGACAATATGTCCATGCCCGGCGCGACGGCGAAGGCGCCGGTGGCGCTGGCCGCGGCGCTCTTGGCGACCGCAAGCTGGTTGCCCGATACCGCGGCGGCATTGTTGGCCGAACCGGCCGCGCTGAAAAAAATGTGACGATCATGAATTAATTCCGGGCCGGGGTCCGTTAGCCGTGATGAGAGCGCCTTGAGGACGCTCCCGGACAACGGAAAGGAATTCATCATGAAGGCACTTCTGATCGCCTCTACGGCACTCGTCATGATCGCGACCCCCGCTTCGGCCCAGCTTCTGGGCGGTGGGCTTGGCGGATCGCTGGGCGGCGGGCTGACCGGTGGCCTCACCGGCGGCCTCGGCGGCACCATGGGCAGCGTCGGCGGCATGACTCAGGGCACCGCTGACGGCGCCGTCAGCAGCAGCGGCTCGCAGAAGGTCGACCGCCGCAGCGGCTCGGTCTCGGTCGATCGCACCGTTAATGGCACGGTCGGCGGCACCGTCAACCAGACCCTTGACACGCCGTCCCGTTCGGTCAGCGGCAATGCCTCGGGCAAGGCTTCCGGTCAGGCGAACGCCAATGGCAACGCCCAGCTGATCGGCACCGATGCCGTGCGCGGCGCGGTCGGATCGGCCGGCTCCACCGCCGGCTCGATCACCGGATCGGCGCGCGGCATGATCGGCGGCGCGGCTGGCGCGGCTGCCAGCGGATCGCAC
>DATJLC010000047.1:0-4876 GCA_035490755.1 Sphingobium sp. | reverse complement strand
AGCAGACGGCGGCCGGCGGCAACCCGCGCGCGGTGCCCCTGCCGCGCCCGCTCGCCGGCACCGCCGATCCCAATTTCTCCTTCGCCGGCCTCAAGAGCGCCGTCCTGCGCGCCTGGCAGTCGGGCAAATGGAACGCGGCGGACCTGTGCGCCAGTTTCCAGCAGGCCGTCATCGATTGCCTCGTCGACCGCACGAGCATCGCAATCAATGCCATGGAAGAACGGCCGACCGCGCTGGTCGTCGCGGGCGGGGTTGCGTCCAACCAGGCAATCCGCGCCGCGCTGGGCAAGGTCGCCGCCGAGGCCGATCTGCCATTCGTCGCGCCGCCGCTCTGGCTTTGCACGGACAATGCGGCCATGATCGGCTGGGCGGGAGCAGAGCGGCTCGCGGCGGGCCTGACCGACGATCTGTCGGTCCCGGCACGCCCGCGCTGGCCGCTCGATCCGGACGCACAAAAGGTGCGCGGCGCGGGGGTGAAGGCATGACCATAGGCGTGATAGGCGGGGGCGCATGGGGCACGGCGCTTGCCCAGATTTCCTCGCAGGGCGGGACGGAGCCGGTCCTCCTCTGGGCGTTGGAACCGCAGGTGGTGGACGCGATCAACGCGCAGCATTGCAACACGCTCTTTCTGCCCGGCATCGATCTCGCGCCGTCGATCCGCGCGACGGGCGACCTCGCGGACCTGTCCGCCTGCGACATCATCCTCGCCGTCGCGCCGGCGCAGCATCTGCGCAAGGTGCTGAGCAAGGCGCTGGTCGGCAACAAGCCGATCATCCTGTGCGCCAAGGGCATCGAGGCGGGCACCGGCATGCTGATGAGCGAAGTCGCGCGCGAGACGTGCCCGGACGCGCCGATCGCCGTGCTCTCCGGCCCCACCTTCGCCCATGAGGTGGCGCAGGGCCTGCCGACCGCCGTGACGCTGGCCTGCGAGGATGCGGCCCTGGCCGAAACGCTCAGCGAACGGATCGCCCGCCCGACCTTCCGGCCCTATCTTTCGGGCGATGTCATCGGCGCCGAAATCGGTGGCGCCGTCAAGAATGTCCTCGCCATTGCCTGCGGCGTGGTCGAAGGCGCCGGGCTCGGCCAGAACGCCCGCGCCGCCCTGATGGCGCGCGGCTTTGCCGAGATGCGGCGCTTTGGCCTGGCACGCGGCGCGCAGATCGAGACGCTGACAGGCCTGTCCGGGCTCGGCGATCTGGTCCTGACCTGCTCATCCACCAGCTCGCGCAATTTCTCGCTCGGCCGGGGCCTCGGCGAAGGCCAGAGCGCGGCGGCCTTGCTGGGCGACCGCCGCACCGTCGCGGAAGGCGCCTTCACCGCGCCCGTGCTGCTATCGGCGGCACTCGCGGCCGGGGTGGACATGCCTCTGGTCGAGGCGGTCTGCACCCTGCTCGACGGCGCGGTCAGCGTGCCCGAAGTCATTTCCGCAGCGCTCGCACGACCGATCGGGCCGGAATGAGCAAAATGCTTGCCGGCTGGTCGACCCGGCCTATGATCATCGCAATCCGAATACGGGGCGGGGCGCTTGACCACGGCTGACACCACACACACGCCGGGGCCCGCCCCACGCGAAGTGGACGACCTCGCCCGGCTTGCCAAGGGCGGCCGCACCAACGTCTTCGGCTTCCTGCTGCGCCTCAGTGCCCGCATTCCCTTTCTCTTCGTGGCTGGCCGGCTGTACGGCGCGGACAAGCTGGGCCGCTTCGCGCTGGCGGTGCTGGTCGTCGAGTTCGCCGCCCAGATCGCGACGATCGGCCTGAAGCGGGGCCTTGCCGAACAGCTGTCGGCCAGCGAGCGCCCGCAGAGCCATGTCGTCTATGACGCGCTCCTCTTGTGCTTCCTGACCTCGTTGATAGTCAGTGGCGCACTCATCGCCTTCCCGGCGGCGATGTTCCCCAACAGCGCCATCAACGGGCTGGACCGCCTGCTGCCGCTCATCATCTTCGCGATCGCTCTGGGCGACATTGCCCTGACCGCCTGCGCCTTCCGCTACGATATAGGCGCGAGCGTGCGGGCGCGCTCGATCATCGAGCCCTGGACGATCAGCATCGCGGCGACCGCCTTGTTCTTCTATTCCGCGCGCGACGGGCTGATCCTGGCCTATGTCGTGTCGATGGTGGCGGCGATGATCGCGGCCATTTCGCCCCTGCTGAGGCATTATGGCCTGCCGCACGGCTGGCGGCCGCATCCGCTCCGGCTCTGGAGGATGGCGCGGCGCAATCTGCCGCTGGCCGCCGCCGATGCCATCGAATGGGGCACGAGGCGGCTCGATCTCTGGCTGCTCGGCCTGTTCGCCACGCCCTATGTCGCCGGCATCTATTATGTGGCGCAGCAGGTGGCCTCGCTGCCGCAGAAGCTCAAGACCAGCTTCGAGCCGATATTGGGGCCGGTCATCTCCCGCAATGTCGCGGAGCGCAATTACCAGGCGATCGCCCAACAGGTGAGCCAGGTCGGCTTCTGGATCATCGCCGCCCAGATCGGCATCGCACTGGCGCTCGGCATACCGGGCGAGGCGGTCATGGGGCTCGTCGGCCCGCATTTCGTCAGCGGCACCGGCCCGCTGGCGCTGCTGTTGATCGCGGAGGTGATGGCCGCGCCCGCAGTGGTGAGCGAGGCGGCGCTTGTCTATCTCGCGCGCGGGCGCAACCTCTGGGTCTCGATCGCGGTGATTGCTCTGCAGGCCATATTGACGGTCGCGCTCGTGCTGGCCGTCCGCCGTTACGACCTGCCCGCTCCATGGATCGCGGCCTGCCCGGCCCTTGGCCTCGTGATCGCCCTCGGCTTTGGATCATTGGTCAAGGCCCGAACCCTGCGCCATATCGTCCAGGCACCGGTCCGCGCCTGGCGGCTGTCGCTGATCCCCGCCGCCGCCGTGGCTGGCATGGTGGGCACGGCCTTCGTCGCGCTGCCGCACAGGTTTGAGTGGGTCGAGCTCGCCATCGGCGTGCCCACGGTCCTCATCGTCTATGCGATGATCCTGTGGCGCTTCGGCTTCGGCCCGGCAGACCGCGCCCTGTTCGGAGGCGGCGCCGGGATACAGGCGGCCAATTCCTAGCTAGCTTATAACAGTCCGTCCATGAGCGCGCGAAGGTCGCTCTCCGGCCGCGCGCCGTAGTGCGAAATGACCTCGGCAGCGGCGATCGCGCCCATCGTCAGGCAATCCTCCACGCTCTTGCCGGCGACATGGCCGGCCAGGAAGCCAGCGGCGAACAGGTCGCCCGCGCCCGTGGTGTCGACGACATGGTCGACCGGCGCGGCGCGAACCACCGTGCGTGCCCCCTTGACGATGGCGAGCGCGCCCTTCTCGCTGCGCGTCACCACCAATGTCGGCACCTTGGGCGCGATGGCGGCGACGGCGGCATCGAACTCGCTGACGCGGGCGAGCGACATGATCTCGGCCTCATTGGCGAAGAGGATGTCGATCAGCCCTTCGTTCAGCAGAGCGAGGAAGTCCTCCCGATGCCGCTCGATCACGAAGGCGTCGGACAGGGTGAAGGCGACCTGCCGCCCCGCCTCGCGCGCGACTGCGATGGCGCCCCGCATGGCCGCGCGCGGTTCCTCGGGATCCCAGAGATAGCCCTCCAGATAGAGGATGCGCGCCGACCGGATGAGGTCGGTATCGATCGCAGCCGGCGGCAGGAACTGCGACGCGCCGAGGAAAGTGTTCATGGTCCGCTGCGCATCGGGCGTCACCAGGATGAGGCAGCGCGCCGTCGGCGGCTCCTGCGCCCGCGCGGGCGTGTCGAAACGGATGCCTAGCGCCCGGATGTCATGGGCAAAGACCTTGCCGAGCAGATCGTCGCACACCTGCCCGATGAAGCCGCAGCTCCGGCCGAGCGCGGCGAGGCCGGCCAGCGTATTGGCCGCCGATCCGCCGGAAACCTCCAGCCCCGGCCCCATATTGGCATAGAGCAGCTCGGCCGTATCGGCATCGATCAGCTGCATCCCGCCCTTGGTGAGGGCATGGCTTGCGAGGAAGGCGTCGTCCGAGCGGGCAATCACGTCGACGATCGCGTTGCCGATCGCAACGACATCAAGGCTGGGTTCGGTCAAGGCTGGTCCTTTGCTTGGCGGAAGGCGGGCTGGTCCTATCGTGCTGGTCCCGCCGGTGCAAGGCGGGTGGCCGCCTCTTCCGCCTGCCAGCCGCCGCCAAGCGCCTTGAACAGGGCGATCGCCGCCTGCCCCTGCGCCTGGCGCGCTGAGATGGCGGCGCGCTCGGCCGCGATCCGGGCATGGGTGGCGCGCATCAGGGCAAGGCGATCGTCCTCGCCGCGTTCCGCCCGCTGCCGGACGAGGCCAAGCGCGGCGTCCTGCGCTGCCAGCGCCGCCTCGGCGTCGGCAAGAGCGGCACGGGCGCCGAGGAAACGGTTGATCGCCGTCTCGCTATCGGAAAGGGCGCCGAGTACCGCCTTTTCATAACGGGCCGCCGCCGCATCGGCCCGCGCGTTGGCGGCCCGCACCCCGGCGCGGATGGTGCCCGCCGCGAAGATCGGCCAGGAAAAGCTCGGGCCGACCTGAAAGCGCGTGCTCGCCCCCGATGTCAGGTCGCCGACATTGCGCGCCTGTTGGCCGATGCCGCCGAAGAGCGAAAAGCGGGGGAACATGTCCGCCTTGGCGACCCCGATCTCGGCGGTTGCGGCGACAAATTCAAGTTCGGCCCGGCGCACATCCGGGCGGCGCTCCAGAAGGGCCGAGCGGACGCCGACCAATATGCTGTCAGGGCTTTCCGGCATGGGCGCCGGCATGCTGAGCCCCGGCACGACCGCCTCCGGCGGCGCGCCTGCCAGCACGGCGACCCGGTAAGCGGCGGCGGCGACGGCTGATCGGGCGTCGGGCACGGCGGCCGCGCTGGAGCGGGCGGTGCTCCGCGCGGTAT
>DATJLC010000046.1:0-11387 GCA_035490755.1 Sphingobium sp. | reverse complement strand
CTTCCTCAACACCAAGGGCATGAGCCGCGAAGATATTGTCGCAAAGATCGTCGAGATCACCGACGGCGGCGCGGACTATACGTTCGACGCGACCGGCAATACCGATGTCATGCGCCAGGCCCTGGAATGCTGCCATCGCGGCTGGGGCACCAGCGTGATCATCGGCGTGGCCGAGGCCGGCAAGGAGATCGCCACCCGCCCGTTCCAGCTGGTCACCGGCCGCAACTGGCGCGGCACCGCGTTCGGCGGAGCGAAAGGCCGCACTGACGTGCCCAAGATCGTCGACTGGTACATGAACGGAAAGATCGAGATCGATCCGATGATCACCCATGTCCTCAAGCTCGAGGAGATCAACAAGGCATTCGACCTCATGCACGCCGGCGAGTCCATCCGATCGGTGGTGGTGTTCTGAGCATGGAGCAGGTCAGCGCCTGGAAGAGCCATGGCGGCACGCAGGGGGTATATACCCACCAGAGCGCCGCCACCGGCACGCCGATGACGTTCTCGGTCTTCGTGCCCGCTCATACCGACGGCGCGAAGCTGCCGGTCCTTTGGTATCTGTCGGGGCTGACCTGCACTCACGCAAATGTTACCGAGAAGGGCGAGTTCCGTCAGGCTTGCGCCGAGCGAGGGATCATCTTCGTCGCGCCCGACACCTCGCCGCGCGGCGACGATGTGCCGGATGACGAGGCCTATGACTTCGGCAAGGGCGCGGGTTTCTATGTCGATGCGACCCAGGCGCCCTGGGCAGCGAACTTCCGCATGCGCAGCTATATCGAGCATGAATTGCCGGAGATCGTAGCAGCCAATTTCCCGGTCGACATGACGCGGCAGGGCATCATGGGCCATTCGATGGGCGGGCATGGCGCGCTGACGATTGCCCTGCGCAACCCGGGCAGATTCCGATCAGTCAGCGCCTTTTCTCCGATCGTGTCACCCCTGTCATGCCCTTGGGGAGAGAAGGCGCTTGGCGGCTATCTTGGCCCGGACCGGGAGTCCTGGCGCGAATATGACGCTTGCGCCATGATCGAAAATGGCGCCCGCCTGCCTGACCTGCTGGTCGACCAGGGCGAGGCCGACAACTTCCTTGCCGAGCAGCTCAAGACGAGGCTTCTGGTCGAGGCCTGCGGACAGGCGGGGCAGGCGGCCACGATCCGGATGCAGCCGGGTTACGACCACAGCTATTATTTCATTTCCACCTTCATGGGCGAGCATGTGCGCTGGCATGCGGAGAGGCTTTGACATTCCTGCCTCTACCAAGGCCGCTGTGGGGCCGTGAAGCATGGATAACTAGAACGGCGTTGCGGCTCGGCTCGAACAAGAGCGGTTGCGAGGCCCAAATGCGGAAAGGATCGCTATGAAACTGAAGGTCAATGCGGAGCTCTGCCAAGGGCACGGGCGTTGCTATGCGCTTGCTCCCGAGCTGTTCGATCTCGACGAGAATGGCCACGCCCAGGCGATGGATGTGGAGATTGACGAATCAAACAAGGAACGCGCCAATCTGGCGCGACTGAACTGCCCCGAAGGCGCGATTTCGCTGAGAAAGTAAGACGAGCGTCCGTCAATTGCGGAACTTGACTGCAGCTTGAAGGGTAGGGGGAATGGAAAGCTTGGCCCGGCGGACCGCATTTGCCGGTTGGCGATCCTGGACTGCCTGCGCCATTCTTGTGCCGCTTGGGGCGGTCCTGATCTGGGGCGGCGTTATCCTGCTCAGCCTGGGTGGGTCTCCCTATTATGTGCTCGCAGGGCTGACGCTGTTTACCACGGCAACCTTCGCGTGGCGTCGTGAACGCCGGGCGGTGCATGTCTATGCCGCATTCCTGATCGCCACGTGCGCCTGGGCATTTTATGAAGTCGGCACAGATGGCTGGCAGCTGATGCCCCGGCTGGTGGCACCGACGGTCCTCGCCATTGTCCTTCTGCTACTGGCAGGAGGGGCCAAGCTGGGTCGACGCTTTCGCAATGGCGCGGGACTGGTCCTTGCCCTGGTAATTGCCGTGCCGCTTGGCCTGCTCGCCCATCAAACTCAGGCAGTGCGGCCTGATCCCATGCTGGAGCGCGGTGTCGGTCGGCCGACCGGCCAGGTCTCACCCGTGAAGGACGCCGATAGCGTTGCCGAGGATTGGCGGCACTATGGCAGCGATCGCGGCGGCTCGCGTTTCAGCTCCCTGGACCAACTGACGCCGGCGAATGTCGGCAAGCTCAAGCTTGCCTGGACCTATCGCGCTGGGATTCTGCCCGAGGGCAATTCCGGCCTGCAGGTCACGCCCCTGAAAGTCGGGGATCGCCTGTTCCTGTGCACAGGCTACAACGACATCATCTCGCTGGATGCTGAAACGGGCAAGGAGATGTGGCGTTTCCGAGCCAAGTCCGACTTGCGGAACATCGGCCTTGCAACCTGCCGCGGCGTGGCGTGGTATCGCGCTCCGGGTGTCTCAGGTCTCTGTGCCGAAAGGATTATCGCCGGCACGGTGGACGCGCGGCTGCTTGCGGCCGATGCCGCGACCGGCCGGCCGTGCAGCGACTTCGGCAACAAGGGGCAAGTTTCGCTGCTTGCGGGCATGGGCAAGGTAATCAAGGGCAATTATTACGTCACCTCTGCGCCTACTGTCGCGCGAGGCAAGGTGGTCATCGGCGGCTGGGTCAGCGATGGCGAAGCCTGGGGCGAACCCTCGGGTGTGATCCGGGCCTTTGATGCCGTGACCGGGCGCCTGGCATGGGCGTGGGACATGGGCCGGCCTGATCGCCGGGGCCTGCCGCCTGGAGGCGAGGAATATACGCGCTCTACGCCCAACAGCTGGGCGCCGATGAGCGCGGATGACGAGCTTGGCCTGGTCTATATTCCCACCGGCAACGCAACGCCGGACTATTTCGGTGGGCAGCGCCGGTCGTTCGATGATCGCTATGCCAGTTCGGTGGTGGCGCTGGATGCCGGGACCGGGGCATTGCGCTGGAGCTTCCAGACGACGCACCATGATCTGTGGGACTATGACGTGGCATCGCAGCCGACCCTCGTCGATCTTGTGATCGACGGCAGGATACGCAAGGCGCTGGTCCAGCCGACCAAGCGCGGCGAGGTGTTCGTACTGGATCGGGAGACGGGCAAACCGCTGAAGTCTGTTGAGGAAAGGCCTGTTCCGACCGGCGGCATTGTGCCCGGCGAACGGGTGTCGCCAACGCAGCCCTTCTCTACCGGCATGCCGTCGTTTCGCGGACCGGACCTTGCAGAAACGGCGATGTGGGGCATAACCCCGATCGACCAGCTTTGGTGCCGGATTCGGTTCAAGCAAGCGCGCTATGACGGCACCATGACGCCGCCGGGGACACAGCCCAATATCGCCTATCCTGGCTTTATCGGCGGTATGAACTGGGGCGGCGTTTCAGTCGATCCGGAGCGCGGGCTGATGGTAGCCAACATGATGCGCGTTCCTGTGAGCGTACAGCTGGTCCCGCGCGCCGAAGCCGAGCGGCAGGGCATCCGGCTGACTGTGGGAGCGCCGGGCAGGCACCAGCGGGGATGGCAGGTCCAGGCCGGCACGCCTTATGCCGCGCGCGTCCAGCCGTTTCTATCGCCCCTCGGCACGCCGTGCAACGCGCCGCCTTACGGCCTGGTTTCAGCGGTGGACCTCGCCAGCGGCAAGCTGGTCTGGTCACAGCGGCTCGGTACGGCGCGGGATAGCGGACCATTGGGCGTTCCCTCAATGCTGCCGCTGCCGATGGGCTTGCCCAATATCGGTGGATCGGTGGTGACGCGGGGCGGGCTTGTCTTCATCGCCGCAAGCCAGGAACGCAGTCTCAAGGCGCTGGATGTGCGCACAGGCAAGCAGCTTTGGGTGGGACGTCTGCCGACCGGCGGACACGCGACGCCGATGACCTATCGCAGCCCGCGCAGCGGCCGGCAGTTCGTGCTCATTGCCGCCGGCGGCAATCTCGTTCTCAATACGCCCGCAAGCGACACGATCATGGCTTTCGCTTTGCCGAAGTGAAATGGAGAGACATATGCTGGGAGCCACGACAGACAGGAACCCGGGTAGGGCGGTTCGCGCCTATACCGCCTTCCTCCTGCTGATTGCGCTTGGCCTTGCGGTGGGCGGCGGGTGGCTTCTTATTCTTGGTGGCTCACCCTATTACCTGCTGGCCGGGCTCGCTCTTGCCGCGTCGGCCCTCCTGTTGTGGCGCGGGCGGCGTGAAGCTGTCTGGCTCTACGCTGCGCTCTTCATTGCAACAGTGGCCTGGTCGATCTGGGAGGCGGGGTTCGAGCCATGGGCACTCATGCCAAGGCTGGTGGCCTGGACCATGGTCGGAGCCGTGATGGCGCTGCCAGCGTTCCGCCGCCGCCTTCTCCTGCCCAAGCTTGAAGGGAGATATGTCAGGCAGTTTTGCAGCGGCCGGGGCTTCTTCATCGCGTTGGCAGGTGCAATCATGCTCGGCGGCCTGGCGAACGCAGTCACGCCAAAGCCGGCCGATCCCCGCTTCCAGCGTGGTGTCGGACCCTTTCCTGCCATGCGGTCCGCTCCCGAACTGTCAGACGATGCTGGGGAGTGGCGCGAATGGGGCCGCGACAAGGGCGGGAGCAGGTTTAGCCCGCTGACGCAGATCAATCCCGGAAACGTAGGCCAGCTTGAGCTTGCATGGACCGCGCCGATCGCCACGAGCAAGGAGGCCGAATCCGCGGGAGCAGAAGCAACGCCGCTCATGGTCGGCGGGACGCTCTACACCTGCAATGGGAAGAACGAGGTCTTCGCAATCGATCTGGAAACCGGAAAGCGCCTCTGGAATGCATCCACTGCCGGCACGTCCGGCCATACCTGCCGTGGTGTGGTGCACTATCGCCAGCAGGGGGCGTCCGGGCTTTGCGCCGAGCGCATCCTGACCGCTACCGGGGCTGCAACCCTCGTGGCATTGGACGCCAGGACCGGGCGGCGCTGCCAGGGTTTTGGCAAAGCCGGCTCGGTCAACCTGTTGGAAGGCATGCCTTCTGCCCCGGCAGGCTATTACTATGTGACTTCGGCGCCCGCATTGGTGCGCGGCAAGCTTGTGTTCGGTGGCTGGGTCACGGACGGCCAATATTGGGGCGAGCCTTCCGGGGTCATCCGTGCCTATGACGCCGTGTCGGGCAAGCTGGCATGGGCCTGGGACATGGGCGCCCCGGAGCGTATCGGCGCGCCCCCGCCGGGCCAGACCTACACCCATTCGACACCCAATAACTGGGCGCCACTTAGCGCGGATGAGGAACTGGGGATGGTCTATGTCCCGCTCGGCAATCCCGCCGTCGACTATTTCGGTGGGCTGCGTCGCCCCTTCGACGAGAAATATGGCAGCTCGGTCGTTGCGCTCGATGCCGAGACAGGGCGGCCGCACTGGTCGTTCCAGACGACCCATCACGATGTCTGGGATTATGATGTCGCATCGCAGCCGGTCCTTGCCGACATCCCGAGACCAGACGGCGTTGTCGAAAAGGCGCTGGTGCAGGGCACCAAGCGCGGCGAAATATTCGTGCTCGATCGGCGAACCGGAAAACCGCTGCGTCGGGTGGAGGAACGTCCCGTTCCCCAGCGAGGGAAGGTGCCCGAGGAGCGCCTTTCTCCGACCCAACCCTTTTCGGTGGGCATGGCATCTTTCGGCAATCCCGAGTTGCGCGAGAGCGACATGTGGGGGATCACGCCCCTCGACCAACTGGCGTGCCGGATTGCTTTTCGCAGGGCGCGCTATCAGGGCACAATGACGCCGCCCGGCCTGACGCCATGGATCACGTCGCCGGGCACGACTGGCGGCATGAACTGGGGCAGCTATTCCATCGATCAGGACCACAAGGTCATGGTCGTAACGACCGGCCGCATCGTCCATCTCAGTCGCCTGTTGCCGCGCAGCGAGGCCGAGGCGAAGGGCATGCGCCCGCTCTCGGACCTTGCTGACCATGCCGGCGGCGGTCCGCAAATGGGCGCTCCATATGCGGCGGAAGTGGGCTTCTTCCTTTCGCCGCTCTTCTCCCCATGTCAGGCGCCGCCTTATGGCTATATCAGCGCGGTCGATCTGGTGACCGGGAAGCTGATCTGGTCGCGTCCGATCGGAACGGCGCGCGACAGCGGGCCGCTGGGACTGGCAACCGGCGTGCCGTTGCCGCTCGGCACCTTCATGATCGGCGGCGCCATCACGACACGCTCCGGGCTGATCTTCGTGGCCGCGACGGCTGATCGCACAATTCGGGCGCTTGATATCCGCACCGGCCGGCAACTCTGGCAGAGCTATTTGCCGCATGGCGGATTCTCAACGCCGATGACGGCCATATCGCCCAAGAGCGGGCGGCAGTTCGTGGTCGTCTCTTCCGCAAGCCTGTACGGGCTTGGCAGGCCTGATGGCGCCAAACTGATCGCCTTTGCCTTGCCGAGGAAGCAAGCTCGATAAGGGGTGATCCCGCCACCGCGACAGCGTCCGATGGGTCGATTTTCCGGCGGAAGCACATATATCAAACACTGTTTAAATCTTGACTTGAAACACTGATCGAGTAGCTTCCTTCAGCCCTTGGGCGCAGGATGGGAGATAGGATGATGGGCTATGTCAGGCGGGTGGATCGTGCGGAAGCGCCGACCCCAAAGGGACACTATATCGAATTCCTCGGGCGCCTGAAGAGAGACCCGTTCGCCGCGCTGACTGAATTGGGCACGAGCCCGCCCTTCTGGCTGGACGATCCCGATGACGTGGACGGCTACTGGGTTGTTACACGTTTCGACGACGTACGCGACGTGTTGCAGGACGCGGCCACATTTTCGTCCCTCGATGCCCAAATTCCCTTCGTCCAGATGGAGCAGCCGCTGCTGCCGACCGAATCGGACCCGCCGCTGACCCAAAAGCTGCGCGCTATCATCATGCCGTATCTGACGGTCGCCCGCATAAAGGAGAAGCAGGAGCGGATCCGCGAGGTTTGTCGTCAAACAATCGAGAGCTTCCGGGCGGACGGCCATTGCGATGTCGTGCGGCAGTATGCGGAAGTGTTCCCGATCACCGTGTTCCTTGAATTCTATGGTCTCGATCCCGCCTATCGCGAGGATTTCGCCAGGCTCGCCTTTGTTGTCATGCACGATGCCCATGAGCGGGCGAACGCCTGGAGCAGAATTTGCGACATCACGCGGGAGGAACTCCAGCGAAAGCGCGGACAGGCGGGGACAGACCTGCTCACGGTCATCGCCAATGGCATGATGGACGGTGAACCTGTTGATCTAGAGGTGGCCAACAGTCTGGCCGCGCAAGTTTTCGTGGGCGGTCTGGATACCCTGGCTTCGAACATCACCTGGGGGCTCTGGTTCCTTGCGACACACCCGGAACATCGCCGTCAGCTCGTCGCCAATCCCGCGCTGATCTCTGGCGCGGTGGAGGAGTTCTTGCGTATATTCGCGGTCGCCAACCCCATGCGTCGGGTGGCGCGTGACATCGAGTTCGGCGGTGCCAACATGCGCGCGGGCGATCGCGTGTTGTGTTCAACGGCCGCCGCAAATCGGGATGTCACCCGCTTTGGCGCCGATGTCGATTTTGCCCGCACCGAAAATCCGCATATCACCTTCTCGACTGGTCCGCACCGATGCCTGGGTTCGCACCTGGTGCGGCTCGAACTCGCCGCGTCGCTTGATATCTGGCACGAGCTCATCCCTGAATACACGCTGGCGCCGGATGCAAGGCTCACCTTTCAAGGGCCGGTGTTTGCGATGGACAGCCTGCCGCTCCTATGGAATGCCTAGCCCAGCCGCCGACCACATAAGGCACATTATAAATTTCCTTTCGTACGTCCTCATGGTATGATCCGAATTCAACGGCGCCGCGTGGTCAAGCGTGGGGGCAGGCTTCAGGGTTTGTGAGAGGAGTGCCAGTTCATGAAATACGTCAAGCGGATCGAGCGGGGAGAGGCGCCCAGTCCGACCGGCAAGTACATCGAATTTCTCGGTCACGTCAGTCGCGACCCCTTTGCCGCGCTCGACGAGTTGGGCAATCATCCGCCGTTCTGGATCGAGGACCCGAATGATGTGGACGGCTATTGGGTGATCACCAGCTTTGAAGACGTGCGCGATGTCTTGCAGGATGCGGAGACCTTTTCGTCTGTCGATGCCCAGATCCCTTTCGTGCAGATGGCGGAACCGCTGCTGCCCACGGAGACGGATCCACCCTATACCCAGAAGTTGCGCGCCGCTCTGATGCCTGCTCTCACGGCCAAGCGCGTGCATGCGCTTGTCGGCCGCATGCACGAGGTTTCGACGCAGCTGATCGAGGGTTTCCGCAAGGATGGCCACTGCAACGTGGTGAAGCAGTTCAGCCAGGTCTATCCGATCACCGTGTTCATCGAATTCTTCGGTATGAACGCCGATCGGCGCGAGGAATTCCGGCAGCAGGCGCAGACCTTCCAGAACTTTGCCGACAAGCGCGCGGACGCCTGGGCCAATGTCCGCGCGATCGTCGAGGAGCAGCTTGTGCTCAAGCGCAAGGATCCGGCGGACGACCTGCTGTCAGCCGTGGCGCAGGCGCGGATCGACGATGAACTGCTGCCGATGAATATCGCGGTCGGCCTGGCATCGGCGGTTTTCGTCGGTGGCCTGGACACGGTCGCGTCGAACCTGTCCTGGGATTTGCGCTTCCTGGCGATGAACCCGGATTATCGCCGGCAGCTCGTCGAGAACCCGGCGCTCATCCCCAACGCGGTGGAGGAATTCCTGCGCATGTACTCGGTCGCCAATCCGATGCGGCGCGTGACCAAGGACATCAACTTCCGTGGCGCCAACATGCTGGCCGGAGACCGGGTTCAGCTGTCCTGCGCCGCTGCCAATCGCGACGTCGGTGTTTTCGGCGACAAGGTGGACTTCAACCGGCAGGTCAATCCCCATATCGCCTTCGCCACCGGCCCGCACCGCTGTCTCGGATCGCACCTTGCGCGTTTGGAAATCGCGGTTGCGCTGGAGAACTGGCACAAGCTCATCCCGGACTATCGTGTCGCGCCGGGGATGGAGTTCGCCTATCACGGGCCGATCTTCGCGATGGAGAGCCTTGAGCTCGAATGGGACGTCTGATCGGCCGGCGGGTCAGCCGTTTTCATCGCGGATGAAAGAGGCGGCCCGCTCGGCAATCATCATGACGGGAGCGGCAAGGTTGGCGTTGATCAGCCGTGGCATGATCGAGGCGTCAACCACGCGCAGCCCGTCGATACCGTGAAGCCGCAGCCTGCTGTCGACAACGGATGAGTGCGGGTCCGTGCCCATCCGGCACGTCCCGCAGACGTGATAATGCTGGCCGCCTTGGGCACGCAGCGAGGCCTCGATAGCGTCGCGGCCCGGTCCTTCGGGGCCACCCACCTGCTCGGCGCCTATGGCGCGAAACGCATCGGTCCGGACGATGTCCATCATCCTTGCGATGCCATCAACCATGACCGCCAGATCGCGCGGGTCGCTCAGATAGCGGGGATCGAGCACGGGTGGCGCCGAGGGATCGGCGCTGCGCAGGCGGACCGTGCCACTGCTGAAGGGGCGTCCCTGATTGACGAAGAAGCTGAGCCCATGCTCCCTCGGCAGCAGGGCGCGCAGACCCGCGCCAAGGCCGCCGAGGATGATCGGCACCATGAAGGCCTGCATGTCCGCCGCATCGGCCCGGTCGCTACTGCGATAAAAGCCGCCCGCCGGTGCTGATGCGTCGGCGAAGAATCCCCTGCGGGCGAACAGGTATTTCGCCACTTCGAGACTGCCGTGCAGCGGATTGAGGTAGCGAAAAGCCGATACCGGGGCAGAGCAGCGATAGCTGAACTGATAGGATAAGTGATTCTTCAGGTTGCTGCCGATCATGGGTTGATCGAGCAGCACATCGATTCCCATTTCGCGCAGGTGATCGGCAGGGCCGAGGCCCGAAAGCATCAGCAGCGCAGGCGAGTTGACAGCACCCCCAGCAAGGATGATCTCGCCGGTGGAATGGACCTGTTCGCGCTTGCCGTCGCGGATGAACTCCACGCCCCTGGCCCTGTCACCGGCCATGTTGATCTTAGTCACCTGCGCACCGGTGATGACAGAGAGATTTGTCCGATTTAATGCCGGCTTCAGATAGGCACTTGCCGCGCTGCTCCGACGTCCGTTGCCAACCATCCAGTCATAGTGGCCGATACCTTCCCCTGCCAGGTTGTTGACATCGTCGCACAGCGGCAGGCCAATTTCTTTCGCACCCGAGAGAAATGCATCCACAGCCCCCAGCCCCGACTTGCCGCGCTGCACCTGCAGCGGCCCAGAAGCGCCGTGCCACTCACTGGCGCCATTGCTGTGGGTTTCCGCGCGCAGGAACCAGGGAAGCACGTCGTCATAGGACCAGCCGTCCGCTCCCTCCTCGACCCAGCCGGCATAATCGTGGGGCGAACCGCGCGTATAGACCATGCCGTTGATGGAGCTGGACCCGCCGATTACTCGCCCTTGCGCCAGATAGAGACTGCGGCCGCCGAGCTCGGCCTGGGGCTCGGTCATGCGGTGCCAGTTGAGCTCTTGCGCCGCGAGGGTGAAAGCACTGGCACCAGGTATCGCGATGAAGGGGTTGCGGTCCCGGGGGCCAGCCTCGACCATCAGGACGCGCCGATGGGGGTCTTCGCTCAGTCGCGTGGCCACAACGCAGCCGGCGGTGCCCCCGCCTACTATGATGTAATCGAATTCAGCCGCCATGGCGCCATCGATCAGGGATGTGCGGTCAGGTTGGAGACGACTTCCGTCCCCTGGCGCTCCCAGAATTCCGCCCAGCTTGGGAAGCGAGGCAGCATCATCGGCGGATTAAGCTGCAGGCCGGGGAGAACCCAGCGCTTGAAATCCGGGTCCTGCGGATGCTCGAGCATGTCGGCACAGTAGAAGAAGTCATACTCCCGCTTGCCGGCGAACAGCCATTTTCCGTCACGCCGGACATAATTGTCGAAATAGCACATCAGCGCGACGATCCAGGTGTCGCCCCGCTCATGCTCGGCGCGGCAATAGACGCGGCCGGTGGCGTGATCGTCATCAATGAACTCGAAGGTGTGACCCAGGATCTGGTGAACCGAACGGTAGAAAAGGCGTAGATTGAGGGTGAACTGCTGCTTGAGGACTTCATGGCCCTTGCCGGCCTCACCATAGTCGACGTCATCGACATATAATGCGGCCAGGGCATCGAGATTGCGGGAGTCAACCGCCATGGCGTAGCGTGCCGGCAATTGTTGTATCGACAGCGATGATTCGATTCGGTCCAGCCGTCGGGCAAGATCAGCAGATTCCATGTCCATCTCCCAAAACCGCGCTGTGCGCATCATGAGTCCACTGTGTCACGCGAGTTGCGCCCGGTCCAGCAAGAATTCAAACAGTGATTAAATTATTGACTTAGGGTGGGCCCGTTCTACCGTCCAAAGTGGCAAT
>DATJLC010000045.1:0-6539 GCA_035490755.1 Sphingobium sp. | reverse complement strand
GCTGGCATAGGCGGCGCGAGCCTGCGCCACGACGTCGCGTTCCACCGCCACCGCCTGTTCGATTGCCAGCGACTGGCGGGCGATCGCCTGGCGCTCCAGCGCGCCGGGACGGCCGCCCTGGTAGAGCGGCAGCGTGACGGTCGCTCCGGCGGCAGCCGACTTGACCGATCCGTAGGTCAGCAGGGTCTGGTTCTGCGATCCCAGAAAATCCTGATAGCCGCCTTGGGTGAAGGCGGAGAGACGTGGCGCTATCCGGGCCTTGGCCGATCGCACGTCAAAGCGGGCCGCGTCCCGGTCCTTCTGGGCGCTCCTGATGTCGGGATTGTCGGCCAGCGCCGTCTCCACCGCGGTCTCGGGCGAATCCGGCAGGCCGGGCAGGGGTGGCGGCGGCTCCAGATTTTCGGGCGGCGTACCAACGAGCGCCGTGTAGTTTTCCTTGGATGCGATCAGCTGGGCCTGCACGCGCTGCAGTTCCGCCCGCGCCAGCGCCAGACGCGCTTCCGATTGCGCCACGTCCGTCCGCGTCACGTCGCCCACCTCGAACCTGTCGGAGGTGGCGCGCAGGTTGACCTCCAGCGTCCTTACATTCTGGGCGTTCAAGTCGACGATCGCGCTGTCGCGGATGACGTCCAGATAGGCGGCGACAACGCGCGAGAATATCGCCGACTCCGTCGCGCGCAGGTCATTCTGGCCCGCCTCGACCCGAAGCTTCGCGGCCTTCACCGCGTTCCTGACGGCGCCGCCGCTGTAGAGCGGAATGTCCAGGCTCGCCTGACCCGCCGCGGTGCGCAGCGGTGTCGTCGACGGAAAGGCCCGATGCAGCTCCTCGGTATAGCTGCCGGTCAGGCCGGCGGCGGGACGGCCATCGGCCTTTGCGATGGCCACGGTTTCATCCTGGGCGCGTTGCCCGGCGCGCGCGCCGGTCAGGATCGGGTTGCCCATATAGGTCTTGGTGAGCGCGTCTTTCAACGTCTCGGCCGCACCCGGGGCGGTCAGGAGCGTCGAGACGGTTGCAGTTAACGCAACGGCCAGAACGCCGCGAGATTTCGGCATGTATTTGTCTCTCACTCCCTGATCGCTGTCTTTAGCGATTGCTCAGGTCACTATACGACGACGGCCTGCCATCCAAGGAGCTTCTCGCCCGAAAAGCTGAATTGCAGTGAACATCTTCGCTGAGAGGCGGAACTGGCTATCGCTCTTTGAGGCGGGGCATCAGCTCGACGAAGTTGCAGGGCCGGAAACGGCTGTCGAGCTGGTGGGCGAGGATCTTGTCCCAGCCGTCCTTGACCGCGCCGGTCGATCCCGGCAGCGCGAAGACATAGGTGCCGCGCGCGACGCAGGCACAGGCGCGCGACTGGATCGTCGAGGTGCCGATGGTCTCGAAGCTGAGCCAGCGGAACAGCTCGCCAAAGCCTGGGATCGCCTTGTCCTGCACCCGTTCAATGGCTTCCGGCGTCACGTCGCGGCCGGTGACGCCGGTGCCGCCCGTGGTGATGATGCAGTCGATTTCCGGATCGTCGATCCATGCGTGCAGGCGCGCGACCAGCGTCTCCAGATCGTCCTTTTCGATGGCGCGGCGGGCGAGCTTGTGACCGGCGGCCGTGATGCGTTCGGCGAGGATGTCGCCCGACCTGTCCTCGGCCGGGCCACGGCTGTCCGATATGGTGAGCAGCGCGATGTTGACGGGCCGGAACGCCCGGCTTTCGTCAATCGGCACCGAAGGACCGCCCCGCCGAAGAGATGCGCACCGCCATTTCCCCGGTCTTGCCGGGAAAACGCGACCAGAGGCCCTGGGCCAGCGACGTCAGTGCGGCGGACTGGCCCGATTCTTCCATCTGGTACATCCAGTAGTTCCTGAGCACGACGTTCACATAGGCGCGCGTCTCGTAAAAGGGCACCGATTCGATGAAGAGCAGCGGATCGCCGTCGTCGCGCACCTGATATTTCCAGCGCTCGATCGGGGTCGGGCCAGCATTATAGGCGGCGATGACCTTGGCAAGCAGTCCGTCGGTCGCGCTCATGCCGCTCAGCTTTTCCAGATAGCGCTGGCCATATTCCATGTTCACGGACGGTATGCCGAGGTCGGCGGCCGAGACGCGCTCTCCCGCCGCCGCCGCCAGGTTGTTCGCTGTGCCCGGCATCAACTGCATCAGCCCGCGTGCGCCCGCCGGGCTCAGGGCGTCGGTCTGGAAGCGCGATTCCTGGAGGGTGTGGGCATAGACCAGGGCCTTTTCCACGCGCCACCCGCCCGCCGGCGTCCAATTGGGCCTTGGATAGCGCAGATAGGGGCTCGCCTTTACGCCATCGGGGCTGCGCTGCGCCAGCCAGAGCTGGGTGCGGGGGAGGGACAGGTCGCTGGCGAGATGCACCAGCGCCGCATAATCCTGCGTGCCGCTCAGCGCCGCCTGATAGCGTAGCGCCTCGTCGGCTTCAGCCCAGCGGCCGAGGCTTGCGAGCGTTGCGGCGATTCGGACATTGGGAAGCGTGGCGATGGCGCCGCGATCACCGGCGGCCCCATTGCCTCGGACCAGTCCACGTGGCTTCTGTAGCCCGAGCGTTTCGTTCGCAAGCAGCCCGTAAAAGCTGTCCTCCTCACGCGCGGCGGCCTTCAGATAGCTGGCGACCATCTGCGGCTTGCGGTCCGCCATGGATGCGCGCGCTGCCCAGTAATAGCCTGCGCTGCGCAGGTCGGCGTCACTGGCCCTTGCCGCGACACTGGCGAACTGAGCTGCGGCATCGCCCCATGCCTTTTGACGCCAGCTCGCCAGGCCGGCGACCCAATGGGCCGGCGCCAGATAGGGGCCGCTGCCTTCGGCCGTGGCCTTCAGCGCAAGGCGGCGGGCATTGGTCAGGTCGCTGGTTATGAAATAGGACCAGGCGATACGCTGGCGAAGCTCCGTCATGCAGGCGGGACTCATCGCGACACCGGCGCTGTCGAGCAGTGCCTCCGCGCCCGCCGGGTCATCCAGCTTGATAAGGGCGGCGAGCTGGGGCGCCAGCGCGTCGGCGATGAGATCACCCTTGATCGGGCTCAATATGGCTCTTTGCGGCGAGCCGCCGGTGTACATCAGCGGCCGGATCTGTGCGCGCTCCGGTATCGACTGCGCCCCCCGCTTTTCCGCCAGGCGGGTCAGCCGCTCCGCCTGCGGCAAATGCGGCGCCCTGGCGAGCAGGTCGAGCAGGTCGAAAAGCTCGACCCGGGGCGAATCCTTGGCCAGGTAGAGTTCCGCCAGCAGATAGGGCCGCATCGGATCACCCGCATCGAGCGCCGCGATCGCACTTCTGGCGTCGATCCAGGCATTGCCGCTTATGCTGGAGAATATCGCTTGATAGGCGCTGGTCGCCCGCCCGGCGAGCTCCGCCACCACGGCGGGGGACGGCGCTGCCGCCGCCGCGTCGGCAAGGATGGGCTGGGCCGCCATGCAGGCACAGGCCGCCAGCCAGCCGCGCGCCTTGCGTCCGCCCGCACGCATCATCGGCCCGCCGCCAGCGTGCGCAGCTCAGCCCAGACAGCCGCCTTGCGCGCGGGATAGCGCATGAGAACCTGAGGTGCAGGAACGTGCATGGCGTTCATCATGGCATCCGCGTGGTTAACATTCCCGGAAGGATCCTGTGCCCCGGTATCGTCCGCCCCGCCCAGCGCACGGCTCGTCTGATCGCCGAACAGGAGCAGCGCGGCGGGGGCGGTCAGGGAGATATAATGCCGCATGCGCGCAGCCGCCGTCGCCCAGACCCCGGCGTCGCACATGCCGCTTGCCGGCCGGGCGAGCAGAAGGCTGGCGACGCCGATATCTCCATCGCCAAGGCCGATCGCGCGGACCATGGCCTTGAGCAGCGTACCATCAGCCCCGGAGAAGAGGCGTCCGGCCGTCATGTCCTCGCCGGTGGGCATGTCGATGATGACGAGCAGCGGCGCGCGGGCCATCGTTCGCGGCATGATCCTGTCGCCGGGAAAGCCCGCCTCTGGGGTATCGGTGCCGTGCTGGAGCCAGTGGAGAAAGCCGTCAAGCTCATCCGGCATGGCAAGAGGCGGGGATGCCGGGGTAAGCGGCGCCTGGCCCTCGCGCGGCTCGGGCATGGCTGGCGGCGGTCGTTCCGACAGCCAGCCGCGCGGCGCATCGGCCACGGCCAGGTCGACGCCGGCCAGCGCCCACCAGCCGATGGCGGACTCCAGCACGCGCGCGCTGGAAGGGGGCTCTGAGGCGGCAGGCATTGCCTTCCTAAGACAAGAGTTGACGAAATGGTCAAGAATGTCCCATCGGCAAACCTACAATATGTTTTGGAAATGGGGCGACCGGACCCGGTCGCTTTCCGGTGGAGGAATGCATGAGCGAACGGGAGTCGATGCCCTATGATGTCGTGATCGTCGGCGGAGGTCCGGCTGGACTGGCCGCGGCGATCCGCCTGAAGCAGGTCAATGCCGACATCTCCGTCTGTATCCTGGAGAAGGGATCGGAAATCGGCGCGCACATCCTTTCGGGGGCGACGGTCGATCCCAAGGCGCTGGACGAGCTGATTCCCGATTGGCGGGAGCAGGGCTGCCCGATGGCCGAAACGCCGGTGACGGACAACTGGCACTGGATGCTGTCGGCGTCCGGCAAGATGCCGATCCCGCATCTCCTCATGCCGCCGTTGTTCAGCAACAAGGGCATGTACACGGGCAGCCTCGGCAATCTGTGCCGTTGGCTCGCGGGGCAGGCGGAGAGCCTGGGCGTGGAGATCTTCCCCGGCTTCCCGGCGGCGGAAATCCTCTACAATGACGACGGTTCCGTGCGCGGCGTCGCGACCGGCGACATGGGCGTCGCCCGGGATGGCAGCCACAAGCCCGACTATCAGCCAGGCATGGAGCTGCTCGCCAAGTACACCTTGTTTGCGGAAGGCGCGCGCGGCCATCTCACCAAGCAGCTCAAGGCCCGGTTCGACCTCGAGCGGGATTGCGAGCCGCAGGTCTATGGCCTTGGCATGAAGGAGCTGTGGGACATCGACCCGGACAAGCATGTGCCGGGCCGCGTCATCCACACCCAAGGCTGGCCGCTGTCGGAAAGCGACAGCTGGGGCGGCGGCTTCCTCTATCACCAGGCCAACAACCAGGTGGCCCTGGGGTTCGTTGTCGCGCTCGACTACAAGAACCCCCATGTCTATCCGTTCGAGGAATTCCAGCGCTGGAAGCAGCATCCGGCGATCCGCGCCATTCTCGAGGGCGGCCGACGCGTCTCCTATGGCGCGCGCGCGATCAACGAGGGCGGCTGGCAGTCCGTGCCCAAGCTCGCCTTCCCCGGCGGCGCCCTGATCGGCTGCTCGGCCGGCTTCGTGAACGTACCGCGCATCAAGGGCAGCCATACCGCGATGAAGTCCGGCATGCTGGCGGCGGACAGCATCGCCGCCGCCGTCGCGGCCGGCCGCGAGCATGACGAGGTCGCGGAATATCAGGCGAAGCTCAACGAAAGCTGGATCGCCAAGGAGCTCAAGCTCGTGCGGAACGCGGAGCCGATCGTCGCGAAGCTCGGCGGCGACCTGTATGGCAGCGCGATCGCGGCGGCGGACATGTGGACGCGCACGCTCGGCATCGGCCTGCCCTTCACCATGAAGCATCACCCCGATTGCGAGGCGACCGGGCGCAAGGAGCTGTACCGGCCCATCGATTATCCCAAGCCCGACGGCGTGATCAGCTTTGACCGCCTCTCCTCGGTGTTCCTGTCCAACACCAATCATGAGGAGGATCAGCCTTGCCACCTCGTCCTCAAGGACCCGGAGGTGCCGATCAAGGTCAACCTCGCCCTCTATGACGCGCCGGAGCAGCGTTACTGCCCCGCCGGCGTCTATGAGATCGTCGGTCGCGAGGAGGGCACCCCGCGTCTGCAGATCAACGCGCAGAACTGCGTCCATTGCAAGACCTGCGACATCAAGGACCCGACCCAGAACATCAACTGGGTCGCGCCGGAAGGTGGCGGCGGCCCGAACTATCCGAATATGTAAAGCCCTCCGTCATTCCCGCGAAAGCGGGACCTTTGCAAAACTCGCTTTCTACCGTCATCCCCGCGAAAGCGGGGATCCAGGGCCACGGGAAACAGCGCTCTCGGCACTGGATTCCCGCTTTCGCGGGAATGACGAAACGGGAAGGGCTGGTAGGGACATATGGTAGCTTCCCGCTTTCAAGAGAATGACAAGGCTGTCGGGGAAGTGCCCACCGAAACCGCTTATGCCAAGCTCAACCTGGCGCTGCACGTGCGCGCGCGCCGGGATGACGGCTATCACGAGATCGAGAGCCTGTTCGCCTTCTGCGCGGATGGGGACTGCCTGTCCGCAGAACCACGCGAGGACGGCGCCCTGACCCTCCGGGTCGAGGGACCCTTCGCCGTCGGCCTTGGCGCGGACGAGGACAATCTTGTGCTGCGTGCGGCGCGCGCCCTGCAATCGGCGGCGGGGATCGGCCGGGGCGCCGACCTTGTCCTTGAAAAGAACCTGCCGATCGCGTCCGGCATCGGTGGCGGATCGGCGGACGCGGCGGCCGCGCTCCGGCTGCTGACCCGGCTCTGGGC
>DATJLC010000044.1:0-1658 GCA_035490755.1 Sphingobium sp. | reverse complement strand
GCGATGGACCATGGAAGGGGTGACGACGGCGCTCATGCGGCACCTCTTTCAGCGATGCGTCGGGCAAAGAGACGCGCCGGAAGCGACAGGAGATCGGGGAAGATCAGCCGCGTGAAGATAATAATCAGGAACACGGCATGGCCTGCGATCAGGAAGCCGAGCGGATGGACCGAGGCGCCGAATGTCTGGGCGATGCCGAGGATGATCCCGCCGGCCAATGTGCCCCAGAGTGAGCCCGCGCCGCCGATGACGGCTGCTTCGAAGGCGAAGAGCAGTTGCGGCGCGCCGGAATAGGGCTCGAAAGTCGCCCGCATAGCGAGGAACATGCCAGCAATGGTGACGGTGACCAGCGTGATCGCGGCAGCTGCCGCATTCACTCGGCCGGCATCGATGCCGACGAGGCCGGCGGTATCGGGGTCCTCCGCTGTGGCGCGGATGGCCCGGCCGAGCTTGGTGTAGGTCAGCATCACCTGCAAGGCTGCAAGCAGAACCACCGCGGTGACGAAGATCAGCACCGGCAGCTTGCCAACATAGAGCCCGCCCGGCAGTTCCCAGCTGTCCCAGGACAGGTCGCCGATGGAATTGGCGAGAGAGCGGGTATCGGCGCCGAACTGTTCGAACAGCGTGTTGTCGATCATCATCGACAGGCCGAAGGTGGACAGGATCGGTAGCAATTGGCCGCCGCTTGCGCTGCGATCGAGGATCAGGCGCTGGATCAGCCAGCCGGCGACGGCCATGACAGCCACCGACATCAGGAAGCTTGCCCAGAGCGGAAGCTGCGCCCGTTCCGTCAGCACGAACAGGAGATAGGCGGCGGCAACCGCCAGGCTGCCATGCGCGAGATTGATGATGCGCATGACGGAGAACATGAAGGACAGGCCGCAGGCGATCAGCGCGTAGTAGCCGCCCAGCAGGATGCCTTGAAGGATCTGGTTGGTCATGCGTGGATACTCCCCACCTTACCACGATTGAGGCCGAAATAAGCTTCCGTCACCTGTTCGCGGCTCAATTCCTTGGCCTTGCCTTCGAGCACGGCTTTTCCTTCCAGCATGCAGATAACCCGATCGGCCACGCCCATTGCGCGGGTCAGATCCTGTTCGACCAGGATGATCGTCGTGCCCGATTTGATCAGCCCTTCGATCGAGGCATAGACGCGGTCGACGATCAGCGGCGACAGCCCGAGCGAGACCTCGTCGAGCAGCAATATGTCGGGATTGCTCATCAGCGCGCGGCCGATCGCGGTCGCTTGTTGCTCGCCGCCGGAGAGATGGCCGGTCTTGTGGTCGAGGCGCTTCTTGAGGTTCGGGAAGATCTCGACGATCCGGTCGATCGACCAGTCGCCGGGCCGCCCGGCCATGGCGCCGAGTTGCAAATTTTCGGTCACCGTCATTGAGGCGAACATTCGTCGGCCCTCTGGGACGAGAGCGATGCCGCGGCGGACGCGCTGGTGGGCGGGCAGCGCGGTGACGCCCTCGCCGTCGAGCAAGATCCTGCCGCCGTGGACCGGATGCGCGCCGGCGAGCGTCCGCATCAGCGTCGTCTTACCCGCGCCATTGGCGCCTACCAGAGCCAGCGTCTCGCCCTTGGCGACGGAGAAGGAGAGGCCGCGCACCGCTTCGAGCAGGCCGTGGCGGGCGGTAAGGTTTTCTACCATGAGT
>DATJLC010000043.1:0-10097 GCA_035490755.1 Sphingobium sp. | reverse complement strand
AGACATCATAGATCGGGTGCTGGACGACATTGCGATCGGGCCGGTTCCTGAACAGCCAGCCGGAAAAGACGCGGTGCCATTTCCGGTCGCGCGTTTCCTGGACGTCGAGCTGGACGAAGGCGCCCGTCTCCGGCGGATTCTCCCAGGGCGCGGTCTGCTCGCAGGCGCGCAGCCGCACGATCGCCGCGCCGACCCGCATGGCCTGCCCAGGTTTCATGGCAAGATCGCGCGTCAAGCCATTGCGTTTGTTGAGCAGGCCGATGACCGCGACCCGCTCCGCCATCGGCGTTCCGGGCAGCGACTGAGCGGCCTTGATCGGCGTGCCGGACTGGATCACCGTGACGTTCGAGGCGTTGGCGGCATTGTCGCCTTCGCCGGCTTGCTCGCCGCAGCCGCCAAGGGCAGCGGCCATCAGCATGGCGGCGCCGGCTCCGGCCCGGTAGCGCGGGCTCATTTGGCGTCGGGTGTCCAGGCCTCATAGTCGCCCGTCGCCATCTGGCGCTTGCCGCCGGCTTCGAGCGCGCCGGACGGGCGATAGGCCTGAGGCGTGCCGGTCAGATTGGGCGTATAGTCCGCCTCCCAGATGCGCGGCGGCGGCAGATGGCTCTGGGGCAGGCCCTCTATGGTGTGATGCAGCCAGCCATGCCATTCCGCAGGCACCCGGCTCGCGTCATTCTCGCCCTTGTAGATGACCCAGCGGCGGCCGTCCCGGCTTTCATGATAGGTGTTGCCCTGATGGTCCTCACCGACCTTGGTGCCCTTCAGCGCGCTGAACAGCGCCGTGCCGATCGTGGCGCCGTCCCACCAGGTGAATATCTTGCCGAGCAGTCCCATGGCCGAAGCGCTTAGCCGCTCGCGGGGGGCATTGGCAAGGCGGATATCAGCGCAGGGGCGGGCAGAAGGCGCGGCCGTCCCATGCCTCTCCATCGGGCGCGGCGGACGGCGGGCAGGCGCCCCATTGCACATGATCGCCGGCCGCTATGCCCAGCGCGCTTGCGCTGCCCCCCGCGATCTCGACCACCGCGCTCACCGGCTCGCCGGCGGAAATGGGACGCAGGTCCAGCGGCTTGCCGGGCAGGATCGCCGCGATCGTGCCATCGGGCCGCACGAACAGGAGGTCGAGCGGAAGCGGCGTGTCCTTCATCCAGAAGCTGGCGGTCCGTGGCGGCGCGAAGGGAAAGACCATGCCATGCCCGGCCGCCAGCGCCTTGCGGTGCATGAGGCCGTGCTGCTGCTCGGCGGGCGTCAGGGCAAGCTCGACCGTGAACGCGCGTGCTTGCCCGGCGGCGGTCAGGATACGCAGCGGAACGGTGGGGAGCGCGCCGCCCTCAGTCTCGGCGGCGTCGGGTGCGCCATTGGCCATCGCGGTGTCGGGCGCATGGTGGCAGGACGCCGCCAGCATTGCCAGGAGCAGGGCGAGGCAATGAAATTCGGTCCTGATGCCTCTCAATCGTCGCTCTCCATCCAGTCGCCTGGCTGCTCTGGAAAGGCGCCCGGCTGGCAATCGACCCACAATGCGGCCGTGGCGAAGTCATGCCCTGCCCGGACGAACGCGGCAATCTGCTTTTGCCGATCCTCCCGCGCGGGTGGCTCTGTTCCATAGGGGCCGATCCGGCGGCGACGGGCGAAAGTGTCGGCGGCGCGCCATTGTTCGCGGCGCGTGTCCGCCAGCACGGCGGCGCGGTCGGCTGCCTCGATCCCCGCCTGGTCGAGCGCCTGCGCCACCCGGCGGGGGCCATAGCCACGGCGGACGAGCGCGGTCCCGCGCGCGGTGGCAAAGGCCGCGTCATCGACATAGCCGAGCGCCGCCATGCGCTCGACGAGCCCGGCGACCGGCGGCGGGCCGTCCTCTTCCCAGCCGCGTTCGCGCAGCTTGCGGTCGAGATAGGCGGTCAGCTTTGCGCGGCTGGTGGCATAGCGTCCGGCATAATGCAGCGCCAGCGCCTCAAGATGGCTGGAATTCAGGGCTTTTCGGACCGAAGCTTGGCGGAATTTGGGCATGCGCCATCTTTATGCCACTTTCGCGACTATATGTGCACCCGTCCTATTCCTGTTGGGCGGCACCGCATGAATCCGTCATCGGCCCGCCCCGGATGGGATGGGTCGAAACAATCAACATGGCCACGAGGCCATAGCATAAGGGTTCGGATGCTTCCCACCGCTACTTTGGATAGTCTGCCGCGCCGTTTCGCCGATTTCCCCACCCTCGGCGCCGCGCTGGATTATGCTGCGCAAGGGCGGCGCGGGCTCAATTTCCACGATGCCCGGGGCAATCTGCGCCGCGCCTATCCCTATTCGGAAATGCGCGAGGATGCGCTTGCCTGCGCCCATCGCCTGATCGCGCGGGGCGTGCAGCCGGCCGACCGGATCGCCCTGGTCGCGGAAACCGGCGAGCAGTTCGCGCAGCTTTTCTTCGGCATCGTCTATGCGGGCGCCTGGCCGGTGCCGCTGCCGCTGCCGACCAGCTTTGGCGGCAAGGAAAGCTATATCGACCAGCTCGCCGTGCAGTTGCAGAGCTGCGACCCTCTGCTCCTCCTCTATCCCGACGAGCTGGCCGAGATGGCCGGCGGCGCGGCGCGCGCCATGGACGTGGAGTCGGTGGCCTTTGGTGACTTCCTGGACAAGCCCGCCATTCCCTGCGCCCTGCCCAATGCGGAGCCGGAGGATGTGTGCTACCTCCAGTACAGCAGCGGCTCGACCCGTTTCCCCCATGGCGTCGCCGTCACCCATGCCGCGCTGCTCAGCAATCTGGCCGCGCACAGCCATGGCATGAACATCATCGAGACCGACCGCTGCGTCAGCTGGTTGCCCTGGTATCACGACATGGGCCTGGTCGGCTGCTTCCTGTCGGTCGTCGCCAACCAGATCTCGACCGACTATCTCAAGACCGAGGATTTCGCCCGCCGCCCGCTCGCCTGGCTCGACCTCATCAGCCGCAATGAAGGCACGACCGCGAGCTATTCGCCGACCTTCGGTTACGACATCTGCGCCCGGCGCATGTCCAGCCAGACCAAGGCGTCGGAGCGTTTCGACCTGTCGCGCTGGCGGATTGCGGGCAATGGCGCGGACATGATCCGCCCCGATGTGATGCAGGAATTTGTCGACGCATTCGCCGAGGCCGGCTTCAACCCCGGCGCCTTCCTGCCGAGCTATGGCCTGGCCGAGGCGACGCTGGCGGTGACGATCATGCCGCCGGGCGAAGGCATCGTGGTGGAGCTGGTCGAGGAGACGGACCTGTCCGGCGGTGACGCGAGCGGCGACCGCCCCCAGCGGTTCCGCGCGATCGTCAACTGCGGGAAGCCGGTGCGGGGCATGACCGTCGAGATCCGTGACGAGGACGGCGCCGTCCTGCCGGAAAAGGCGATCGGCAAGGTCTGGACGACCGGCAATTCGCTGATGGTCGGCTATTTCCGCGACCAGGAAGCGACCGACGCCTGCATGCTCGACGGATGGCTGGACACCGGCGACATGGGCTATCTGTCGGACGGCTATCTCTACATTGTCGGCCGCGCCAAGGACATGATCATCATTAACGGCAAGAACCATTGGCCGCAGGATATCGAATGGGCGGTTGAGCAGTTGCCGGGATTCAAGCAGGGCGACATCGCCGCCTTCGCGATCACCACGCCGGGCGGCGAGGAAACGCCGGCCGTGCTGGTCCATTGCCGCACTTCCGACATGGCGGAGCGCACCCGCCTGCGCGACGAGATTCGCGAGCGGGTCCGCGCGATCACGGGGATGAATTGCGTCGTCGAACTGGTGCCGCCACGCACGCTGCCGCGCACCAGTTCCGGCAAGCTCAGCCGGTCAAAGGCGCGCAATCTCTACCTCTCGGGCGGCATTGTGCCCTATGACCTCGCCGCCTGAAATTCCGATTCGTTAACATCGTAAACGTTTAGCCGTTACGGATTGCTAACTTTGATGCCCTAATACCGGCGGCGTGAAGCGAACGAACTCCAAGACCAGCAGCGAGGATGTCGCGCCGTCGGGCGCGCCGTCCGTCTTCGCCATGATGGGGATCACGAAGGTGCCGGCGCCGCTTGCCGAGCAACTCTATGTGGCCCAGTTCAAGGCGACGGACAGGTTGGGCGGGCTCCGCCTGACCATGGGCATCGTCAGCATCGTCTTTGTGGTCATCATCTATTGGGGCTTTGCGCCCAATTGGATGCTCGCGGCCTGGTCGCTTGTCGCCGCCGTCAGCGTCATTACGCCGATTGCCAGCGACTTGCGGCGGCGAAAGAATGGCTATGCCGACCTGTCGCGCATACATATCCTGCTCGATGGGGCCAGCATGCTGCTGCAGAGCGCGGTCTGGGCAGCCCCGATGATCCTGTTGGCGCCGATGGGCGGGCCGCTGGAGATCGCTGCGCTGTGGACGATGACCAACTGCCTGATGGCGGCGGTCGCGATCGGCTTCCACGCCACACCCTTGTCCGCCATCCTGTTCCTCTTCGTCGTCAGCAGCGCCAGCATCGTGATGATGATCCACGCACAAAGCGCGGAGTTGGTCGGCACCGTCACATGCTTCGCCATATTGATCCTGGCGGCGTGCCTGCGCCACGCGCGCATGTTCGGCCGGCAGTTCACGACCGCCACGGAGTTGGCCGAAAAGCAGCAGACCGTAAGCATGTTGCTGCGTGAATATGATGATTCGGGCGCCGACTGGCTCTGGCAGACCGACACGGCGCGCCGGCTGACCGGCGTCACGTCCTATTTCGCCCGGATGATGCGAATCGATGCCGCCGACATCGAGGGCAAGTCCTTTCTCGAGCTTCTGGCCGGCTCATCCTGGCAGAGCGGCGATTTTGACCCGGCGCTGCGCGACCTTGCCAGCAGGCTCAAGGCGCGCGAGGCCTTTGCCAACCTGGTGCTGCCGGTCGAAGTGGGTGGTGTGCGCCGTTGGTGGGAGCTGTCCGCATCACCGCGCTATGACGAGCGTGGAGCGTTTCTGGGCTTTCATGGCGTTGGATCGGACATCACCGTGCAGCACGAGGCGTCCGCGCGAATCGCCGAGCTGGCGCGCTGTGACCAGCTGACCAAGCTCCCCAACCGGCTCCATTTGACGGAGGGCCTTGCCGCGGCGATCGAGGACATGACGCGCTGGCATCACAGCTGCGCCTTCCTGATGATCGACCTGGACCGGTTCAAGGCGGTCAACGACACGCTGGGGCACCAGATCGGCGATCTTCTGCTGGCCCAGGTCGGCGAGCGGCTGGGTTCGGTGTGCACGAGCAACGAGATATGCGGGCGCCTGGGCGGCGATGAATTCGCCGTCATCATCCGCGACGTGCCCAATCCCGATTATGTCGAGCGGTTGGCCGAAACCATCATCGAGCATGTCTCGCGGCCCTATCAGATCGAGCATCATACGCTCTATATCGGTGCCAGCATCGGCTCCGCCACGGCGCCGCGCGACGGAGAGACGCCGGATACCCTCATTCGCAGCGCTGATCTCGCCATGTACCGGGCCAAGGACGGGGGCGGCGGCCGGCATTTCAGCTATATCCCCTCGCTGCATGCCGATGCCGAGGAACGCCGCGTGATGGAGATTGCGCTGCGCTCGGCGATCGAGAATGGCGAGCTGCACCTTGAATATCAGCCGGTCGTTGATGTCGCGACGGGCAATCTGGCCAGCTTCGAGGCGCTGCTTCGCTGGAATCATCCGGTGTTCGGCAATGTATCGCCCGCCAAGTTCATCCCGCTGGCTGAGGAGGCCAGGCTCATCGGCCCGATCGGCGAATGGGTGCTGCGCACGGCCTGCAACGAGGCCCAGAACTGGCCGCCCCACGTCGGCGTCGCGGTCAACATGTCGGCCGAGCAGTTTTATGATCCGGAAATCCTGACCAAGATCGTATCGGCCTTGTCGTCCAGCGGCCTGTCGCCGCAGCGGCTGGAGCTGGAGGTGACCGAGAGCATCTTCATGCGCGACGGCAATGACATCACCCGATTGCTCGACAGCATCATGGGCCTTGGCGTGCGCCTTGCCCTGGACGATTTCGGCACCGGCTATTCCTCGCTCGGCTATCTGTCGCGCACCCGTTTCAAGACCATCAAGATCGACCGGAGCTTTGTCGTCGGCGCGGCCGAGGGCAAGCTGGAATGCGTCGCGATCGTCAAGGCGGTCATCGCCCTGGCCCAAAGCCTGGACATCAAGACCGTGGCCGAAGGAGTCGAGACCGAGGAGCAGCTCAAGGTCGTCTGCGATCTGGGCTGCACCAAGATCCAGGGCTATTATTTCGGCCGGCCGATGCGGGCGGCGGACGTCCTCCAGATGCTGTACCCCCGCTCCTCCAACGTCGCCTGAGCAGGGTCTCCGATCAGCCTAGAGCGTAATGCTAAGCTGACCCGTTCGTCCCGAGTAGCCACTGAGCCTGTCGAAGTGGCGTATCGAAGGACCGTGGATTGGCACAGATGCACCAGCAAGAACGGAGCAGGGCTAAACTGGCGCGCCCCGATCACAGAAAAGGCCCGCGTACCAGCCGGTACACGGGCCTTGTCATGGTGGGCGTGGCAAGGATTGAACTTGCGACCCCTGCGATGTCAACACAGTGCTCTACCACTGAGCTACACGCCCACGGGTCGGGTGGCATTAGCGGCCGGTGCCCGGCTGTGCAAGCCAAATTCAACGCGTCGGCCGACAGGATGATGGCCTGCCCTCAGGGCAGTCCGCTTGCGCTCGATCGTTCGAACATGCGGTCGACTTCCAGGACCAGATCCTTGAGGTGAAAGGGCTTGGACAGAACCTTGGCTTCCGGCGCGACCTGGCCGGCGCGCAAGGTCACGGCGGCGAAGCCGGTGATGAACATGACCCGCGTCGCGGGGGTGATGGCGGCGGCCTGCTGGGCAAGCTCGATGCCGTCCATCTCCGGCATCACGATATCGGTCAGCAGCAGGTCGAAATGTTCCGATTCGAGATAGGGCACGGCGGCGGTGCCCCGATCCACGGCCACGACCTCATATCCCGACCTCTCGAGTGCCCGCGTCAGATAGTGGCGCATCGAATCATCATCTTCCGCCAGAAGTATTCTCGTCATTCTCACAGCCCTCGAGGCAAACAAGCGGTGTCGGCGATCGCGCGACACTTCACCGTGGATTCGCCTGTTTTCTTATGCGACAATGGCTTAACAATTACCACCGGGGTTAAAGATTGCACGCACCCTATGCGAGCAGCGGACGCACGATTGGCGGCAAGGAGCCGCACATCGTACACCCCGCATTCTGCCAATTTGGGGATCCGGCCGCATGTGGCCCTGTCCTTCTGACCGTGCCCCATGCCGGGCGGGAGTATCCCGCGGATGTCCTGTCCCTGGCGCGCGTTGGGCTCGATGGCTTGCGGATGCTGGAGGACCGGCACGTCGACAGCCTGATCACCGGCACGGTGTCGGCGGGGCATTGCGCCATCATCGCGCGGCGCGGGCGGGCCGTTATCGACCTGAACCGCCACGATCAGGATATTGATGCCAGCAGCGTTCGCGATCTGCCGCATGGTCTGCCCACACGGCCCAGCCTCAAATTGCGCGGCGGCCTCGGTCTTGTTCCCCACCGCTATCACATGCTCGGCGACCTGTGGCGCAAGCTGCCGCCCTATACCGACGTGCGCGAGCGCATCGAGACGCTCCACGCGCCCTATCATCAGCGGATCGCGGGCATACTTAAGGATATGGCCGACTATTATGGAGGCGCGGTGTTGCTCGACCTCCATTCCATGCCGCCCATCCGGCCGCAGGGTGGCGACCCGGCATTCCAGGTCGTGATCGGCGACCGATTTGGGCAGAGCGCCGCGCGATCGATCACGCGTCAGGCGATGGAGATCGTCACCGCCCATGGCCTGCGCGTCGGCCTCAACGCGCCTTATGCCGGGGGGTACACGCTGGAGCGCCACGGCCGGCCGGAGCGCGGCATCCATGCCCTTCAGATCGAGATCGACCGGACCCTCTATCTTGACCAGGTGCTGGAGCGGCCGGGCCCCGGAGCCCAGCTTCTCGACAGGATGATCGCGGATCTGGCGGACTTGCTCGCCCGCTCTTTCGGCAGCGCGCCATCGCTTGCGGCTGAATAAAAAACCACCCCATGCAGGTGCACGGGGTGGCCAAGGTTCAGGGAGGAGACGTCCCCGCAGGGACGCTCATGCGAGACTTGAAAGGGGGGCAAGTCATCGCACTTGTCCAATTTAGGACAGTTGGATCGCATCTTCAAGAATGCGCCGGAGGATTTTTCGATCGGGTTGTCGTCTGCTCGCCGGCATGGCCAAAAGGGCTGGGGCAGGGTGACGCGCCGCTAATGGGTGACGCGCCGCCAATCAGGCCCGCAATCCTCCCCGGCAACGGGGAGGTGCCCCGAAGGGGCGGAGGGGCGGTACTTGACGCGAGCGCATGCCCGGCCCGGCCCCTCCGTCACGCGCTTCGCGCGCGCCACCTCCCCGTTCCCGGGGAGGATTGGCTTAACACTGGCCTGGCGCAGATGCTTCGATACGGGTCTTCGACAAGCTCAGCCCCTACTCAGCACGAACGGGATTGGGTTAGCGTCAAAGCGCCGGTGCCTGCGGCATCTTGCCCTGGTCGATCTGCTGCTGGAAAATGTCGCGCATCAGCTGCAGCGAGAAAAGATGCGCATGGATGAGCGGCAGCATGCCGTTCTGGCTCATCTTGCGCAGCACGTCGCCGCGCAGGTCGCGCAGCTTCTCCTCGTTGACCATCTGGAAGCCGCGATAGACATAGGGCTTGTCGCTGTCCGCCTGCTGGATCGCCACCTCGCCGTCCATCAGCAGTTCGTGCGCCTTCAGATCCTTGACGAACTGGCCGGTACGGGCCGCGGCCTGCTCGAACTGCTCGCAGAAGCCCAAAATGTTCTTGGTGAGCTCAGTCGGTTCGCCATCGGTGAACAGCGGCTCGCCGTCCTCGAACTCGCCGATCGTGCCGGAGGATGGGTCAAAACAGAGCGACAGCTCGTCCGAGTCCGGGCGCAGCCGCGCCAGCATCCAGGGATAGCGCCGCACATAGGCGGGGACATAGCTGTTGCCGCGCAACTTGCCTTCGTCGTCGACCATGGTGTTGACGCCCTCGTTGAGGCCCATGAGCGCGAGCGGAACGGGCTCGTCGCCGGCGGAGAAGACGATCGGCAGAAAGCGCTGGGCGGAGATGAACTCGTCCACGGTCAGCGGGATGGCGTGATATTTGGTGAGGAAGGGGGCAGCGTCGGCGGCCTTCAGCCGCAAGCCCGCATGCTGCTGGCTGTTGAGGGGCACGAGGTCGGAATAGAGGATGGGCAGCGAATTGGGCTGTGGCGCGCTCGCCATGACTGGGCTCTCCTGTTGCAATGGGCGCGGCGCGTTGACCTGCCTGAACCGCGCCCGCCAATAAGGATATCAGGCGGGGGTGGCAAGCGGGACCAGCTTGCCGGGGTTCATGATCCCAGCCGGGTCGAAGGCGTCCTTGATCGCGCGCATCGCGGCCAGGCGGGCGGGTGAGGCGAGGCGGGCCAGCTCGTCGATCTTCATCTGACCGATGCCATGTTCGGCGGAGATGGAGCCGCCCTTCGCCTCGACAATGTCGTTGACGAAGCGGCTGACGTCGGCGCCGTGCCGCGCCACCCAGGCCGCGCCGCGATCCTCGGTGTCGCGCGGGGGCCGGACATGGAAATGGATATTGCCGTCGCCCAGATGCCCGTAGCTGGTTGCGCTGCAGCCGGGAAAGGCGGCCTCGCAGGCGGCGCGCGCCTCGATCATGAAGGCGGGCATGGCCGTGACAGGCACGCTGACGTCGAACTGCACCGCCGGACCTCGCGATTTTTCGGCGAGCGAGACTGTTTCGCGCAGATGCCAGAACGCCTCCGCCTGGCCCTCGCTGCTGGCGATCGCGGCGTCGCGCACGATCCCCTGCTCGAATGCCTCCGCCAGCGCCGCCTCGACCCGTTCGTTAAGGCGATCGGCCTCGGCAGGATCGTCGGTCACCGTCTCGATGAGGGCGTGCCAGGCGGTGGATGTCTCGATCGGCCGGCGGGCGCCCTCGACCTCCGCCACCACCACGCCCAGTATGTCGTCGGCCATCACCTCGAAGCCCTCGATCGCATCGCCCAGCGCGCGCTCCATATGGCGCAGC
>DATJLC010000042.1:0-8153 GCA_035490755.1 Sphingobium sp. | reverse complement strand
GAGCGATCATGTGCCCGCCGTCACCCGCATTGGCGACAGCATCGATCAGCCGCCAATCTGGATGCGCTTTCCCAAATGAGTGGCGCGGTCGGCATTGTCGCGATCGGCCGCAATGAGGGGGAGCGTTTCAGGGCCTGCCTTGCCTCCATGCCCGCAGGATTGCCTACGGTCTATGTCGATTCCGGTTCGACCGACGGCAGCGTCGATACCGCGCGGGATCATGGCGCGATGGTCGTGGATCTGCCCGCCGTGCCCGGATTCACGGCGGCCCGCGCCCGCAATGCCGGATGGCGGCGCCTGATCCAGGCATGTCCCGGTCTGGACTATGTCCAGTTCATCGACGGCGACTGCGCCCTGGATAGCGGCTGGATTGCCGGTGCTCGGGCAGCGATGGATGCTGACGCGGGTCTGGCGGTCGTATTCGGCCGGCGGCGCGAACGCTTTCCCGAGGCAAGCCTCTACAACGCGCAATGTGATCGCGAATGGGACGTGCCGATTGGCGAAGTGCGCGCCTGTGGTGGCGATGCCCTGATGCGCGTCGCTGCGCTGGCCGCCGTCGGCGGCTATTGCGATGATATGATCGCGGGCGAGGAGCCGGACCTTTGCCTGCGGCTGCGGCAATGCGGCTGGCGCATCCAGCGCATTGACCGCGAAATGACCCTGCACGATGCCAATATTTTGCACTTCTCGAGCTGGTGGAAACGCGCCCGGCGTGCCGGCCATGCCTATGCCGAGCATGTGTGGCGGCATCGCGGTGACGCCGATCCCGACTGGACCAGACAGATGCGCAGCATGATCCTCTGGGCGATCGCCCTGCCATTGGTCCTGATCGCGGGTCTCGTCACGGCGGTGGCGGGGCAGAGGCTGGGTCTGCTCCTTGGTTTCGGGGTTGTCGCGCTCTACGCCGCGCAATATGCACGCATGGTGCGTCGGGGTATCAAGTCCGGTGCATCGGGCGCTTATGCGATGGGAGATGCGGCCCTCATGCTGGCAGCGAAGTTCGCGCATCTCGGCGGGACATGGACCTTCCTCGTCAACCTCTTGCGGGGGCGGCGTTCCAGGATCATCGAGTATAAATGAGCGCGCTTGCCGATAGCGAGCCGAAGCTGGGCCTTTGGGCATTGATTGCCGAGGACTATCGCGCCCATGGCAGGGACTGGACGAAGCCAGGATTTCGGGCCCTGGCTGTCTACCGCTTTGGCGTGTGGCGCATGTCGCTGCGCTTCCGTCCGATCCGCATGATGCTCGGCCTGTTCTATTGGCCCGCCTTTCGTCGCTGCCGCAATGTCTATGGCATCGAACTGCCATATTCCGCTGAGATCGGCCGGCGGGTGGTCGTCGAGCATCAGGGTGGCATCGTCGTGCACGGGCGCACCCGCATCGGGGCGGGGAGCATCATTCGACAGGGTTGCACCTTCGGGATCAGGAGCCTCGACCGGCTCGATGACGCCCCGACGATCGGGCGGAATGTCAACATCGGCGCCGGCGCCGCGATACTGGGCGCGGTCACGATCGGCGACGGCGCGATGATCGGCGCCAATGCCGTGGTGCTGCAGGACGTGCCCGCCGGTTCGCTTGCCGTGGGTGTGCCGGCAAGGATCGTCAGCCAGACGGACCCGGAAGCGGTGCGAGGATGAGGGAGTCCGGCCGACATGCCTAATGGGATTGCCTATGCGGCGCTGCTCGCCTGGCCGGTGGTGGCCTTCATCCTGTTCCAGACAATGCCGGCGAAAAAGGCCCTCATCTGGACCATTCTCGGTGCCTATCTCGTCCTGCCCGTGGGCGTGGCATTTGACTTGCCGGGGGTGCCGGCCCTCGACAAGACCACCATTCCGAATCTCACCGCGCTTGTCTGCGCTTTTCTGTTCGCCCGGCAGCGCGCCATTGCCCTGCCGAGGGAGTGGTTCCTCACCCTGCTGGTGGCGATCTTCGTCTTCTCCCCTGTGCTGACGGCGTTCAACAACCGCGATCCCCTGATGCTGTCGGTCACGGCGGTGCCGGGCATGAGCTGGTATGATGCGCTGAGCGTATGCGCTGGCCAGGCGCTCCGCATCCTGCCGTTCCTGCTCGGCTATACCATGCTGTCGCGCGAGGCCGATCATCGGGCGATCCTGCTGGCGCTCGTCCTGGGGGCCATCGCCTATGCGCCGCTGATGGCGTTCGAGCTGCGCATGAGCCCGCAACTCCACCGAATCCTCTACGGCTTCTTCCCGCATGAATTCATTCAGCAGGTCCGCGACGGCGGCTTCCGCCCCGTCGTCTTCTTGGGGCACGGCCTGAAGGTCGCAATCTATATAGCCATGGCGGCGCTGGCGGCGCTGGTCCTTTGGCGCGAGCGCGTCCGGCTGTTCGGCTTTTCGATGGGACCGATCGCCGCTGGATTGTTCGTGCTTCTGGTTCTCTGCAAGTCGCTGGGGGCGCTCTTGATCGGCGTGGCGATGGGTGCGCTGCTGCTGATGGTCAAAAGCCGCCGCGTCGTCAGTATCTGTTCTCTCGCCGCGCTGGTCATCGTGCTCTATCCCGAAGTGCGCGGTCTGGGACTGGTGCCCACGCAGAGCATATCGGAACTTGCCACCGTGGTCAGCGCGGAAAGGGCGAGCTCCCTCGAATTCCGTCTGACAAATGAGGACCAGTTGCTCGACAAGGCCAATGAACGTCCCGTCTTCGGCTGGGGCTCCTGGGGCCGTAACCAGATCTACGAATCGACCTGGATGGGGGACGCCGTCACGTCTGTTACCGATGGGACCTGGATAATCGTGATCGGCACCTATGGCTGGCTGGGCTATGTCGCCTGCTTTGGACTCCTTTGTTCGCCGTTCTGGAGAGCGTTCCGCCTGCGCAAGCGGATGCCCATTGCGGCGTCCACGGCGGGCCTCCTCGTGGTGCTGCTCGCCAACCTGCTCGATCTCATTCCGAACTCGTCGCTTGGTCCCCTGACCTGGTTGATCGCGGGCGCGCTGAGTGGACTGCACATCCGCCGCGACGTCGGCAAGGTCAAGGAGTCTGTCGAGGATCGGGCTCGCCGTGAAATGGCCCTGCCATCTTGAACACGACATTGGACGCCAGTCTGTTTGCAACGCACAATCACGTTCGTTATTGAACCAATTGGCAATCTTTCGACTGTACGGCGCCTTGGCCGCCCCTTCCTCTGAACGGGACTTTATGAATCAGCCAGTCAATATCGCTGTCGTCGGCCTTGGTAAAATGGGCATTTCCCATTTGAGCATCGCCAACGCGACCGACAGCCTCAGGGTCGTCGCCGTATGCGACAGTGCCTCGCTCGTCGGACAGATGATCGAGAAATATTGCAAGATCCCGTTCGTGGCGAGCTATGACAAACTCATCACCTCGCCGGACCTTCAGGCAGTGGTGATCGCGACCCCCACCCGGTTCCATGAGAAGATGGTCGGCGACGCGATCGAGCGTGGCCTGCATGTGTTTTGCGAAAAGCCGATGACCCTTTCCGCCGCGTCCAGCGAAAGGCTGGCGGCCATGGCGCGGGAGCGGGGCAGGGTGTGCCAGGTCGGCTATCATAACCGCTTCGTCGGAACATTTGGCGAGGTGCGGCGCCTGCTCGACCTCGGCGCCATCGGCCGGGTGCGTCATGTCCATGCCGAAGCCTATGGCCCTGTGGTGCTGAAGCCCGCCGCCAAGACCTGGCGTAGCACCCCGACCGAAGGGGGCGGGGCGCTCTATGACTATGCCGCGCATCCGATCAACCTGATGAACTGGTATGTGGGTGAGCCGCTGATCTGCGGCGGTGCGGAGCTGGCGCCCCTGTTTTCGGCCGATGTCGATGATGCCGTCTATGCCAATCTGCGCTTTGCCGACGGCGTGACCGGCCAGGTCAGCGTCAACTGGTCCGACGAGACCCATCGCAAGATGACGACGCGCATCACGCTGTTCGGCGACAAGGGCAAGATCACCGTCGACCGGCAGGAGCTGCAGATCCATATCGGCGCGAACGGCATCGTGCCGGAGGGCTATCAGCGCGGCTGGACCGTTAAATATATCACGGAACTGACGCCCAATGTCGGCTTTTACCTGCGCGGCGAGGAATATTCGGCGCAGATGGCGGCCTTTGGCGAGGCGATCCAGCGGGGCAATCTCGACTGCGTCAATGATTTCGCGAGCGCCGCCATCACGGACAGGACGCTTGAGATGATCCGCGCCCGCGCCCTGGCCGAGCCACCACCAGCAGAGTTGGTCGCGGCCGCCGTGCAGGGCCAGCGGCGCTCCGGACGCGGTCTCCTCGGCAGGGTGCTGGGGCGATAGGCACGTGGCTGGCAAACCGAGACTTCTTGCCCTCGCGTCTGGCGGCGGGCACTGGATCGAGCTGATGCGGCTACGCCCGGCATTTGCCGACTTCGAGACCGTCTATGTCTCGATGTTCGACAATTATGCGGAGCAGCTCGAAGGCGCGCGCCTGCACGTCATCCCTGATGCGTCGCGTTTCAGCCTTGTCGCTTTCGTGCCGATCTTCTGGCGTGCTATCGGCATCGTCCTGCGTGAGCGTCCCAAGGCGATGATCACGACGGGATCGGCGCCCATGCTGGCCTTTCTTCTGCTGGGACGGCTGATGGGTTGCCGGACACTGTGGATCGATAGCATCGCCAATGCCGAGCATTTGACCTCGTCTGGGCGCATTGCACGCAAGTTCGCAAGCAAGGTTATCTGTCAGTGGCCCGACGTCGCCGAGCGCGAAGGTGTAGAATGCTGGGGAGCGATCCTGTGATATTCGCCTCGGTCGGATCGATGTTGCCGTTCAATCGGCTGGTGCAGGCGGTGGATGACTGGGCGGCCGCCAATCCGGGCCAGCAGGTCTTCATACAGATTGGCGATTCAACCTATGAGCCTCGCCATGCGCCGTGGGTACGGATTATGCCGCATGCGGAATATCGCAGGCGCCTGACGGAGTGCGACTTGTTTGTTGCGCATGTTGGCATGGGATCGATCCTTCAGGGACTGGAACTGCGCAAGCAGATGCTGCTGATGCCGCGGCGCGCACAGTGGAGGGAGCATACGACCGACCACCAACTGCATACCGCAGACCGGTTTCGCCATTACAAGGGGCTTCGGATCGTCGATGACGTTGCGGCGCTGCACCAATCGATGAGCGAACTGCTGGCAGATCCGCTGGAGGTCGCGGACGGCCTGGCGCTTACCGCTCCGCGCCCGATGATCGACTCCGTCCGGCGCTATCTCGCCGCCGCCATTCGATAGGAAACCCGCACGACATGGACCGTATATTCTTCGGCGATAACCAGTTCTTCGGCGTCAACCATATGTCGGAGGAAAAGGCGCGGCAGCAACTGATGCGATTTCAGGATATCAATGCCGTGGCCGACACGCTCTATGCGGCTTATCGGGCGGGCGTCCCCGGCTTCATGTGCACGACGCACGACCGCATCACCGAGCTGACCCGGATCGTCAAGGCGGAGCCGGAAAAATGGGCTGGCCTGCGCTTCTATCCCGGTATGCCCTATGCTCATAAATACGCCAATGCCGTGACCGAGCTTGGCTATTTCGAGGCTCTCAAGCAATTCCTGCCGTCCGGCGGTCTCATCGATGCGGCTTTGCGCGGCGGCAAGGCGCTGGTGACGGGTGACGTTGAAAGTGTCGTCACCCTCCTGATCGACGCCGAGATGAAGGCGTTCCAGGGCATGGAGACGCCAATCATCTTCCTCCAGAATGTGGTGACCGACCTGATCCTAGGGCTCGGCTATTTTGACGCCTATCGCATGTTCGCCGACCATGTCCGTTCGAAGTACAAGGCGGAGCCGGGCTATTTCACGATGAACCTGCCGCGCCTCCTGCCGGCGCTCGCGGCGGCCGGCATCGAAAATCCGATCGTCTGCGCCAATGTGAACAAGGTCGCATTCCGCATGTCGGAGGGCATCGACGCCTATCGCGCGGCTACCCGGAAACATCCCGCCCGCGTCATCGCGATGTCGGTGCTTGCCTCCGGGGCGATCCCGCCGCGCGAGGCGATAGAATGGGTCGTTGACGAGCCCTATGTGGCATCGATCCTTTTCGGTGCATCGAGCCGCCAGAACATCGAGAGCACCGTGCGCATCATTCGCGAGCTGGACGCGCGGCGAGCGGCGGCGTGAAGGGTTTCCCGCAGCCGACGCCGTGACATGCGCTCAGGAACCCAAGCAGGAAAGCCCGCCCAGCCGATGAGCGAGACCCAGGAGGAGATCAATCGCCGTCTGCTCGATACGCGCCACCTTGCCGACGGGCTGAAGGGGCGGACGGTGCGTGGCGGTCTTGTCAACATGCTCGCTCAGATCGTCAGCATGGTGCTGCAGGTCGGTTCGCTCGCGATCCTCGCACGCCTTCTGACGCCGGCCGATTATGGCCTTCTCGCCATGGCGACGACGGCAACCGTCTTTGCCGCGATCTTCACCAATCTGGGTCTGACCACGCCGACAGTACAGCGCAGCACCATCACCCATGAGCAGGTCTGCACGCTGTTCTATATCAATCTGGCGGGCGGGGGCGTCATTTTCCTCCTGTCCTGCGCGGCGGCGCCCCTGTTTGCCTTTGTCTTCCACGACAGCCGGGTCATCACGATCATCATCCTCTTGTCGCTGGCCATCCCGCTCGGAGCGGCGGGCGCGCAGTTCAACGCGATCCTGATCCGCAACATGCGCTGGGTCACGGTCCAGGCGATCAACATCGGGTCCCAGCTAATGGGGATCATCACTGCCATAATCCTGGCCTGGCAATTCTCCTTCGGGGTCTGGGCACTGGTCGCGCAGCAACTGGTGGCGGCTGTCCTGATGCTCCTCTTGAACTTCACCTTATGTGCCTGGCGGCCGAGCCGTCATTTCGACCTGTCCCAAGTCCGATCCGAACTGGCCATGGGCATGGACATCGCGCTGTTCAGCCTGTTCAATTATGTCCATCGGCAGTTCGATAACATCATCATCGGCTCGCGCTGGGGCGCGATCGAGCTTGGCATTTACTCGCGGGCCTATAACCTGTTGTGGCAGCTCAACATGGTGGCGACCGGCCCGGCGACGAGCGCGGTCGTTCCCTCTCTCAGCCGTCTGGCAGAGGACAGGGCACGTTGGAAACGGCATTTCATGTTCACTGCAACGGCGGTAGCTGCAGGGGCAGGGGCGCTGTTCGCGGTGGTTTTCGGGACCAGCACAGAGGTGGTGGCACTGCTCTTCGGCAACAAATGGGCAGCGGTCACGCCAATGCTGAATTGGCTCCTGGTGGCGGGGATGGTCACAGCGGTCCACGGGCCATTCAGTTGGAATTTCGTGACCTTTGGCCGGACGCGGCTCCAATTCTACTGGAGCCTTTTCACTGCCCCGGTTCTGTTTGTGGCCTATTGGATCGGCGCATATTGGGGCGGCCTGGGCGTCGCGATGGCCTATGCGATTGTGATGATCACCATAAACCCCATCTATCTCTTGATGTCGGTAAGATGTGCCTCCGTAACTTTGCGCGAAGGCTTTTCGATAATTTTGCCAGCCTATCTGGCTTTCGTTGCCACAGTGTTGGTCAAGCCACAACTGTCCGGCATCCATGTTTATGGCATTTTCGGGACGATCATCGTTAAATTCTTGATTTATTCGATTGTTATCGCGGCAATTTATCTTCTGTCCAGCTTTATACTGGAAAGCTATAAGGATCTGCGGCGCTTGATCATTTCCGAGGTAAGGAACTTTCTCGTTCGTTAGTCGGTTTAGGCCCGCATCTCGGTGGGGGCTCATGACTCAGAAGCACCACAAGCCTGTCCTGACCCATCCCTTGAGGGTCTTGAACGCGCATCTGGCCATGCTTGCGCTCCGGTCCAGTCCTTGAGATCGCGAATGGAGACAATGATGCAGGCGCAGGACTGGAAGAACGCGATCGGGCGAATCCGGAACGGATATTTCCATGTCAGACGCGCCAAGTTCTACACTGGCGACAATTACCACAAGCTGGCTGAGGCAAGGGCGCTTGCCTTGTTCTTCAAACATTATGAGGTCGACTGTGTTTTCGACGTCGGCGCCAATGCCGGCCAATACGCACAATGCCTGCGCGCCAATGTCGGCTATCGCGGTCACATCATCTCGGTGGAACCCGTCCCCGATGCATTCCGGATCCTCGAAGAGAAGGCCAAGCGGGACACCAAATGGCACGCCGTCAATATC